>JAPOUS010000171.1 GCA_026708525.1 Cellvibrionales bacterium | reverse complement strand
TTTAGCGTGAATCATTCGTGCCACTAATTCTTTACCACTGCCGGATTCGCCGTTGATAAAAACAGGGGCTTGGCTTTTTGCCAGTTTGGCAATCTGACTTTTTAGCGTTTTAATGGCGGTTGTATTACCGATAAGGTTTGGGCTGTTATCTAGGGGAGCCAGTTGCTTTAGGTCTTGTTGCGATTTCAAAGCAACTTTAATCAAATTGCGTAATCGATCAAGCTGAATAGGTTTGGTGACATAATCGAAGGCACCGGCTTTCATCGCTTCAATGGCATTATCAACACTGCCAAATGCAGTAATCATCGCGACAGGTAAATCAGGTGTATGCTTTTGGATATGCTTGATGACATCAATACCTGTGCCGTCAGGTAGCTTCATATCCGTTAAGCAAAGTTGAAATTGATCTTTGGATAATAAATCAATGGCATCATTGACATCATAAGCGGTTTTGCAATCAAACCCCATGCGGTTGATAGTGATATACAGTAGCTCACGGATATCTGGCTCATCGTCAACAACCAGTATTTTTTGTTTAATCATAGTTATCCTAATGCAAGACTTTCCGTTTCTTGGGGGGGGTTTTTAACCACAATATCTCTGTTAGCGTGGGCAAATTGTATTTCAAATGCGTGGCTTTTTTCGCCAGCGCTATAGGTCAAGTAGCTTTGATTTAATGTGCATAATTCGCGCGATATATATAAACCAAGACCTGTGCCGGTGGATTCTGAGGTGAAAAAAGGCTCGAATAATTTTTCTCTTGCATTGGGTGGCACACCATCGCCTAAGTCGTAAACTGCTAGCGTGGCAGATTGGAGTTGCGCATTAAATCGTAGTTGAATATTTACCCAATGTTTGTTGGCTTTTTTAAAGCTGTACCGTATGGCGTTATCAATAAGGTTGGTAAGAATTTGGCGCAATTGGGTGGGATCAAAAGGGGCATGGAGCGTTTCTTCGTCAGATGAGATGAGAAAATCTATGCCTTGGCGGTTGATCAGATAATCATGTTTGATTTGTTCGCAAAAACTGATGAGCTCAATTTTTTCTGGCTTGTACCCTCTGCGTTGAGACATCGATTGGATGTTGGATACAATTTCATTAATACGTTTACAGTGGTTTTGCGCGATATTGATAAGGTACTTGTCATCATTTTCGATGCTGGGAGATTCTTCGAGTAATTGTACCGAATGGCTGATGGCGTTTAATGGGTTTCTAATTTCATGGGCGATACTCGCGGATAAACGACCTAAAGAGGCTAGTTTCATTTGCAGGGCTTGTTGAGAAACCTCGGTCATATCTTCGATAAAGGTGATGACATGTTGCTTGTCGAGACTTGAAAAATTCACCTTTATGTCCGTTCCATTCTCTTTGACTTTGATAAGATTATGGTTGGTTTCTGGTCGTTTGCGCCAAAGATTCAATAAATTGATAAGCGCTTCACAGGAGTGAATGGAGTCACTGAGAGGCGTTAACAGGCTTTCTGCGGCTTTGTTGTAGAGAATGGCCTGATTATCTTTATCGAAAATAATAACGCCAGTGCGGATGCGCTGTACAATGTGTTGATTCAATTCAGCCATGATGGTGGCTTTTTCTTGAAAGGAGTCTGCTTTGCTTTGTGCACTTCGAATTTTTTCAGATAAATACTGCACGCACAACGAGGCGGCAAAAAATATGATGCCAAACATGCCGGCAGGGACAATATGATTATTATTATCATTGATGATGGCATCATAAAAAACACTGATGCCGAGTAAGCCAAGACTGGCAATTGCAGCAAACCCTGTGGCGAGCGAACCGTGAAAGAAAATAGCAGCGATACAAATAGGGGTGATCAATAAAATAGCAAAGCCGTTAATGACGCCACCACTAATATGAATTAATACGAGTGTGGTCAAAATGTCATACCCAATAGAGAAGAGTAACCAGCTACTTGGCACATCAAATTTTCGCTGAAAGCTGGTCACACTTTGAAATGAAGAAAGCAATAAATACAGCAAAGAAACAGAAGCAAAATAGGTGGAGTCAAATTCACCTGGAATACCAATACTGTTATCAATGACGGCAATGACAAACAACAAGGTCGCTAAAATCACGCGAAAATAGCAGTAAAAAACGACGAGAGATCGATTGTTATTTGAATCAATGTTGTCCATTAATCGTGTCCAATAGGGGATAGTTCAAAGGGTTTATCTTATTATTCGCAATTTAACGTTCTTTATCCTGAGTTATAGGTTTTTGTCACTTGGTGACTCCCTATTTTTCGAGCGTTTATGCGTCCAGCGCGAGCGTCTATGCGTCAGCTGGTTGCATTAAGGCTTTTTGAGTTTTTTTTGTGTTTAGGGTAAGCTCTTGCGCGGATTGAACAATTGCTTATGGAACCCTGTCAAACCCTCATTCCCTTTGTATTCTTTAAGTGTTTGTATTCGTTCAGCTGTCTGCATTTGCTTAAGCTAATTAACACGAACAACTTGTTGAGTTTTTTATACGAGTAACTTAATAGCTAAGAGCCCCGGAAATGACAATAATAACTGGCCAAGAGCGTGAAGCTGTCTACAAAACCATCTATTCTCGTCGAGATGTGCGTAGCCAATTTATCGCAAGGCCAATTGAAGATGATGTATTGATGCGCATATTAACAGCTGCGCATCATGCGCCTAGCGTCGGTTTTTCTCAGCCTTGGGATTTTATTGTTATTGAAGATTCAGCGGTGAAATCTGAAATCAAGCAAGCGTTTGATGAGGCGAACCAAGAAGCGGCTGATATGTTTGAAGGTGAACGGAAAGCCTTGTACCAGAAATTGAAACTTCAGGGGATTTTTGAAGCGCCGATTAATCTTTGTATTACTTGCGACAGAACGCGAAACGGCCCAGTGGTTCTTGGTAAAACCCATCAGAAAGATATGGATATATATAGTACGGTTTGCGCGGTACAGAATTTATGGTTAGCAGCAAGAGCAGAAAATATTGGTGTCGGCTGGGTGAGTATTATTGATCTGGATGAACTAAAGCGTATCTTGAAAATCCCTGAACATATTGTCCCTATTGCGTATTTGTGTGTCGGGTATGTGAGTGAATTTGACGAAAAGCCTGAGCTCGAAAAAATGGGTTGGTTGAGTCGGGATGCGCTAGAGCCGTTGATTCATAAAGATACCTACAAAAATAAATAGTCTGGCGCATTTTCTTTTGAACACAGTCATAACTTGATCCTGTAGAACTTTATCTTGGTGTTGTTGGCAACTAGATTGACAGCCTAACTATCTTGAGTGCTTTGTTATGTTGTTGTCTATGCCGTCAAATCGATTGTCTGCTGCTGGAATCCATCTTTTAATTAGTCTTGTCATATTCGCAGGTATTCTAGGCCTGTTTTATTTTATTTGGTTTCCAGGTGCGTTTTTACAAGTGGGTGGAACAGAAGGTTTGGCAATGCTGGCAGGTGTCGATTTGGTGTTGGGGCCATTATTAACACTGATTGTGTATAACAAAGCAAAAAAATCGTTAAAGTGGGATTTGTCCTTTATTGCGACCCTCCAGGTAGTTTGTTTAATTGCAGGACTTTGGGTAATTGAAAAGCAGCGCCCTTTGGCGCAGATTGTGGTCAATGATAAGGTGCATGTTTTTACCAAAGAAGATCTCATCATTCGTAATATCTCCCTTGAAAAAATCCAAAGCATGCCAGGCGCTTATCCTAAGCCTATTTTTGTTGATTTACCACTGAATCAAGCCGCTCGAAAGATCACTATAGCGACAAGTTTTCTTCAAGGCGCTTTAGAAGCACGCGAAAATAGTTATTTGCCTCTAAGTGAAGCTGACGCCGCCTTTTTCTCTGATTTTCAACAAGATACACAAGGTGATTGCTATGAGGTTTCCTTGCTTTCTGAGCACTATGAAGGCAAAGCCTGCTTGTCGATCACAGAGGGTGTTACTCATTTGATCAATGACAAGGTCTAAACCCTTTCTCGATTGAATTTTACATTCATTTATCAGCATTTTAGCGCTATAATGGCGCGTTTTTTGATGCTTCTGAGTGCTGAAGGCCCATGCTTGAAACCAATGCCATATTCCAAATGATTAAAGACCACCTTGAGCGAGTTGATGCGCTTCGGGGGTATCTTTGACTACGCTGAAAAAAAAGAGCGTTTACAAGAAGTTACTTTAGAGTTACAAGAGCCAAGCATCTGGGAAACACCAGAAAAGGCCCAAGAGTTGGGTAAAGAGCGATCCAGTCTTGAAGCGGTGGTTAACACCATTGACGAGCTCACTGGGCGGTTGAACGATTCGCACGATTTATTAGAAATGGCAATCGAAGAGCAAGATGAAGACTCGGTTAATGACATCACTGCTGACCTTGATTCCATTACGCAATCCCTTGAAAAGCTAGAATTTCGCCGTATGTTTAGCGGTAAAATGGATGCAAGCAATGCCTTTATGGATATCCAGTCAGGCTCAGGCGGCACTGAAGCACAGGATTGGGCAGAAATGCTGCTCCGAATGTATCTTAGGTTTGGTGAAGCGAAAGGCTTTAAGACCGAGCTGATGGAAGTCTCTCCTGGTGATGTGGCAGGGATTAAGTCAGCGACTATTCGTTTTGAAGGCGAATATGCCTTTGGTTGGCTTAGAACTGAAACTGGCGTCCACCGTTTAGTGCGAAAATCACCTTTTGATTCAAATAATGGCCGCCATACCTCTTTTGCTTCGGCATTTGTTTCTCCTGAGGTTGATGACAACATTGATATCGATATCAACCCGTCCGATTTACGCACAGATACCTACCGTGCATCGGGTGCTGGTGGGCAGCATGTTAACAAAACCGATTCTGCGGTACGTATTACTCATGAGCCCACTGGCATAGTGGTGCAGTGTCAGAGCCAGCGTTCGCAGCATGCTAACCGAGATTTTGCGATGAAGCAGTTAAAAGCAAAGCTTTACGAGCTTGAAATGCAAAAACGCAATGATGAAGCACAAGCGGTTGAAGATTCTAAATCGGATATTGGTTGGGGCAGCCAGATTCGCTCCTATGTATTGGATGATTCACGCATTAAAGATCTACGCACCAATGTGCAATCCAGTAATTGCACCAAAGTGTTGGATGGGGATTTAGATCAATTTATTGAGGCTAGCCTTAAAAGTGGCCTTTAATTTTAGCCTGTAACGAGAGCCTGTAAATAGAGATTGTAGAATGACAGAAGACAGTAACAAACTTATCGCTGAGAGACGGGCAAAACTAGCAAGTCTTAGAGAAGAGGGCGTGGCTTTTCCTAATGATTTTAAACGATCTGATTTAGCCGATCAGTTACAGGCTGAGTTGGGCGAGAACGATAAAGAAACCCTTGAGACCTTAGACCGAAAAGCCGCTATTTCAGGTCGCATTATGGCCAAGCGTGGGCCTTTTATTGTCTTGCAAGACCCTTCCGGTCGCATCCAGATGTATGTCGATAAAAAAGCCAAAGATTTAGCGGCTAAAGCGAAAACGTGGGATCTGGGTGATATTGTTTATGCAACAGGCCCAGTACATAAATCGGGTAAAGGCGATTTGTATGTGTACGCCGAAGACTGCGACCTTTTAACCAAATCGTTGCGTCCGTTGCCTGATAAATATCATGGTTTATCGGATCAAGAGATCCGATATCGTCAGCGCTATGTTGACTTGATCATGAACCAAGAATCACGGGAATTATTTATCAAACGGTCAAAAATTATCGAAGCGATTCGACACTTTTTGATTCAAAAAGACTTTTTAGAGGTCGAAACCCCTATGATGCAGGTCATTCCCGGTGGCGCAACGGCTAAACCTTTTGTGACGCATCATAATGCATTGAGCCGTGATATGTATTTGCGTATTGCCCCTGAGCTTTATCTTAAGCGCTTGGTGGTGGGTGGTTTTGAGCGGGTATTTGAAATTAATCGAAATTTTAGAAACGAAGGGCTATCGGCGCGCCATAACCCCGAATTTACGATGTTGGAATTCTATCAAGCCTACGCTGACTATAACGACTTGATGGATATGACTGAGGCGATGCTTAAGTCGGTTGCTGAGACGGTATTAGGTACCACTGATGTTGTGAATACCAAAAAGAATAGTGATGGTGAGGTGGTTGAAAGTGTGACCTATGACTTTGCTAAGCCATTTGCGCGCATGAGTGTGCACGATGCGATTTTGCACTATAACAATGACCTCACAGCGGATGATATTGCCACCTTGGATTCGGCGAAAAAAGTTTGTGAGAACTTAAACATTGACGTGCAACCGTATTGGGGGTTAGGTAAATGCCAGATGGAAATCTTTGATGAGACAGTAGAGCATTTATTGGTTCAGCCAACCTTTATTACCCAATACCCAACTGAAGTATCGCCTTTGGCACGTCGTAATGATGAGAATCCGTTTGTTACGGATCGTTTTGAGTTTTTCGTGGGGGGGCGTGAGATTGCCAATGGCTTTTCGGAGTTAAATGATGCTGAAGATCAAGCAGAGCGCTTTCAAAAACAAGTGGCTGAAAAAGATGCCGGCGATGAAGAAGCTATGCATTTTGATGCCGATTATATCCGTGCGTTAGAGTACGGTATGCCACCAACAGCAGGCGAGGGGATTGGTATCGATCGCTTGGTGATGCTGTTTGTGGATGCACCGTCGATTCGCGATGTGTTGTTATTCCCACATATGCGACCCGAAGTAACGCAAGAAAACCACACAGAAGATACTGAGTAAGCATGCACGTTCAAAATGCCATAGAAGAAAAACTACGTAAGGCGTTTAACAGTACCCATCAAGAGGTATTGAATGAAAGCCATATGCACAGTGTGCCGCCAAATTCAGAAACCCACTTTAAAGTCACTCTGGTGAGTGATGATTTTGTGGGTAAACGTAAAGTTGGGCGTCATCAGATGGTTTATGGCCTATTAAAGGATGAATTGGATGGGCCTGTGCATGCCCTTGCGTTGCATTTGTATACCCAAGATGAATGGAATGCGCGTAATGGCTTACCTCCAGATTCACCGAACTGCTTAGGTGGTTCGAAAAAAGAAGCCCAGTAGCTATTCGATGTACTTATTTTGATTTAATACCACCATGAAGTTTGTTGTTGCAGCCCTGTATAAGTTCGTTACCCTTGAAGATTATCAAGCCAAGCGTGAGCCTTTGCTTGAAACGTGTCGAGCGCTAAATATTAAAGGCACCTTGCTATTAGCTTATGAAGGAATTAATGGCACTGTAGCAGGCTCTCGAGAAAGTATTGATGCGTTATTGGATTACCTTAAAAGTGATGCTCGCCTTGCTGATCTTGAGCATAAAGAGTCGTTTTTTGATGAGGCGCCTTTTTATCGCATAAAGGTGAAGTGTAAAAAAGAGATTGTCACTATGGGGGTTGATGGTATCGACCCCAATAAAGAAAAAGGTCAATACGTTAAACCCAAAGACTGGAATGCATTGGTTAATGATCCAGAAGTCATTGTTATTGATACACGTAATGATTATGAGGTGGAGTTAGGTACCTTTAAAGGTGCGGTTGATCCTAAAACGGAATCTTTTGGTGAATTTCCGGACTATGTTAAAGCCAATATGAACCCTGAAAAAACACCGAAGGTTGCGATGTATTGTACCGGGGGTATTCGTTGTGAAAAGTCTACTGCTTTTATGCTTAAGCAAGGCTTTAAAGAGGTCTATCATCTGGAGGGCGGTATTCTCAAATACCTAGAAGAAGTGCCCGAAGAAGAAAGCACATGGGAAGGAGACTGCTATGTGTTTGATAATCGCGTCGCGGTGAATCACAAACTCGAGCAGGGCGAATATGACCTATGTCATGGTTGCCGATACCCTATTTCAGCAGCACATAAAGCCTCGCCTTTGTACGAAGAAGGCGTCAAATGCCCGCGTTGTCATGACAAGCTAACCGATTCACAGCTTGAACGATTCAGAGAGCGCCAAAAGCAGGTTCAGCTTGCGAAACAGCGCAAAGCGATGCATATTGGTGCGGTAGAATAGAAAAAGCCCCTGTTTTCGGGGCTTTTTTATATTAAGTCTCTATATTTTAGCGACAAAATTAATAATAATACCGCTATGGATTTATATTGCCCCCCGTTAGTGAGTCATCAATTTGCCCTAAAGTTGGTTGCTAAGGCGACTGATTTGGCATTAAAAGAACACCTTGCCGTCGTGAGCTGTGTATTGGATACCACAGGTCGCGTTAAAGCGAAATTGGCGATGGATGGTGTCCCTCTTATAGCTGAAACCTTAGTCGAGCAAAAAGCCAATACGGCCTTGCTTTCGATATCGTCTGGCGACTTCGGTGAGGCGGTTGAAGCGAATGCCGCACATCGCGAAAGTTTTTCATCGCTTGATGATATTACGCTTTTGTCTGGTGGTTTTCCTTTATTTAAAGAAGGGCAGTTAGTCGGTGCATTTGCCGTAGCTGGTGCATTACCCGAGCAAGATGCTGAGATCGCACAATGCGCGATGCAAGCACTCAAAGAAGAATAAGAGGTAAAAACATGTCGACTATCATTCCTGTTGTTCTTTCAGGTGGCAGTGGTACGCGATTGTGGCCATTGTCGCGTAAGCATTACCCAAAGCAGCTATTGCCCTTGGTCACAGACAATACCTTGTTGCAGGATACCTTGCTAAGGGTTGATCATCTGGCCAACCCCATCATTGTCTGTAACAATGACCATCGTTTTATGGTGGCTGAACAAGTCCAATCCATAGGCTTGGAGGCCGCCTCGATCATACTTGAGCCGGTTGCTAGAAATACTGCCCCTGCGATTGCTTTGGCAGCATTTGAAGCTGCAACGATCGATTCAGAGGCGATCATTGCGGTGTTCGCAGCAGATCACGTCATATTGGATCAAAAGAATTTTCGAAGTGCGTTAGATATGGGTATCACTGCGGCGTCAATGGATAAATTAGCCACTTTCGGTATTGTGCCTACGCACCCAGAAACCGGTTACGGTTATATAAAATCAGCCAGTAAGACGCAAGATGCTGAGGTGTTAGAATTTGTAGAAAAGCCTGATTTAGCCACGGCCGAGCAATATTTGGAAAGTGGTGACTATCTCTGGAATAGCGGCATGTTTGTCTTTAAGGCGCAGGTTTATTTGAACGAATTAAAACAATTTGCACCAAAAACCTATAAAGCCTGCGAAGAAGGGTTTTCCAAAGCACAAAAAGATTTAGATTTTTTACGCATCGATGAGGCAGCGTTTAGTCAAGCGACCGATGATTCCGTTGATTATGTGGTGATGGAGAAAACACAAAAAGCCTGGGTAGTGCCTATGGATGCAGGTTGGAGTGATGTGGGTTCTTGGTCATCACTTTGGGATGTGTCAGGCAAGGATGAAAATGGCAATGTGAATCGAGGTGATGTGATCTCCATCGATAGCACAGATTGTTATTTTGAATCGCAAGATAAACTAATTGCAGCCATTGGGCTTGACGATCTTGTGGTGATTAATACGAAAGATGCTTTGTTGTTGGCAAAAAAAGATCGTGTGCAAGAAGTGAAAAAAATCGTTAGCCAATTAAAAGCGGATGATCGTCATGAACATCTCTTGCACAGAGAAGTTTACCGCCCTTGGGGAAGTTACGATAGCATCGAATCCGGTGAGCGATACCAAGTTAAACGTATTACAGTTAAACCGGGCGCAAGCCTTTCTTTACAGATGCATTACCACCGATCAGAACATTGGGTTGTGGTAGAAGGCAGTGCTGTTGTGATGATCGATGATACTGAGCACTTACTATCCCCTAATGAATCTGTGTATATTCCTTTAGGCAGTAAGCACCGATTAACTAACCCGGGTAAAATCCCATTGCAGCTTATTGAAGTGCAAAGTGGTACCTATTTAGGAGAGGATGATATTGTCCGTTTTGAAGATAATTACGGCCGTACTTCTTAAGTTTGGCTTATTGTTTTTGTTATGCCTGGCTGCATTTGGCGCTTTATCTGATTATAAAGTAAAGGTTTCTGGAAACTTATCTAGAAACCAAGAATATTGGTTAGAGTCTAATCAAACTTTGGCTCAGTTTTTAACCAAATTGGCTGAGACCTTTAGCTGCATCAAAGCGCGTAATATAACGCTAAGGTATCACTGTAAAAAAATTGATGGGCGGGATGAAGCTATCAATAGGGATAGAACCTTATTGAGCTGGCTAAAGGATTGTAATCCATCTTTGAATGAGAGCAAGGACACTGCTGAAATCAAATTCAGCGTATATTCAGAAGTCTTCACCAGTCAGAAGTCTTCATCAGTAATAATTCCTCCATGTAGTTTTTTGCGATCAAGGTTTTTGCACTCGTTAGACTGTTAGTCTAGAATACGGCCTCCGATAAAAGTCATACTTTTAGTAATACCTTTAGAGATAATAAAAGAAAGGATTGCATTGTGCCGATACCCGAAGGTCAATATGTCACTTTAGCCAATGGTTATAAGATTCATCTAACCGACTTATCGCCAGCAGGCGAAGCGCAAGGCCACCCAGTGGTTTTTTTGCATGGTAGCGGCTCTGGTGCCAGTGGTCATAGCAATTTTAAAGGCAATTACCCTTATCTTGTTGAGCAGGGTTACCGTGTTATCGTCCCAGATTTGATTGGCTATGGCTATTCCGATAAGCCCGATGATGTTGAATACCCATTAGATTTTTTTGTTGAGTGCGTTAAGCAAGCGCTAGATGCTGTAGGCGTTGATAAGTGCTCTATCATTGGTAATTCTCTTGGTGGTGCCATCGCGCTTAAATTTACGTTAGATTACCCAGAGCAAGTGGTTTCTCTAAATTTAATGGCGCCAGGCGGCATTGAAAATCAGCCGGATTACTTCACTATGCCGGGTATGCAAATTCTTCAGCGTATATTTACCCAAGGCAATGTTGATAAAGAATCACTGCGTCAGTTTATTTCTGAGGGTTTGGTGTACAACCAATCGGTTGTCGATGATGAATTGGTTGATGAGCGTTGGGATATTTACCAAAAACAAAACGATCAATGCCTAAAAACTATGCGTGTGCCAAATCTTGCCGATCGCTTACCTGAAATACAAGTACCAAGTATTGTGTTTTGGGGGCTGAATGAGCAAATGATGCCAGAAACAGGCATTCAAACCCTTGCTAAAGGCCTTAAGAACACGCGCGTTGTATTGATTTCTGAGTGTGGACACTGGGCAATGGCTGAACATAAAGATTTGTTTAATCGTTATACGCTTGATTTTTTAAACGAACAAACCCAAAAGTAATTTTTAAGTTGTAATCCATGGAAAAAGAACAAATCAATGCGCTGGGTGATGAATTATACGAAGCGCTTGAAGAACAAAAAACTATCACCCCTTTTACTGATCGCAATATCGATATTACCATCGATGATGCCTATTACATATCGCTCAGAATGCTAGAAAACCGTTTAGAAAAAAATGGTGAAAAAGTCGTCGGTAAAAAGATTGGTGTGACCTCAAAAGTTGTGCAGGAAATGTTAGGGGTACATCGCCCTGATTTTGGTTTCTTAACCCATACGATGGAATACCCAAACAACGGCAAGGTTTCCATTAAAGACACCATGATTCAACCGCGTGCCGAAGCCGAAATTGGTTTTAAGCTTAAAAAAGACCTAAAAGGCCCGGGCGTGACGGAGCAGGATGTGTTGGATGCGACCGATTATATTATGCCCTGTTTTGAAATTGTTGATAGCCGGATTAATGACTGGAAAATCAAAATCCAAGACACCATTGCTGATAATGCTTCTTGTGGTGTATACGCTTTAGGTGAGGACCAAGCCGATCCTAACCAGCTCGATTTGCCTAATTTGAAGGTTGTTGTGAAGAAAAATGGCGAATTTTTAAGCGAAGGCTTAGGTAGTGCGGTGCAAGGCAATCCCTTAACAGCGGTTGCATGGCTTGCCAATACCCTTGGTGAATATGGTATTCCGTTCTTGGCAGGTGAAGTGATTTTATCAGGCTCTTTGGTGCCATTAGAGCCTGTGGTTGCAGGCGATACCATGGAAATGGATTTGGAAGGTGTAGGCACCTGCACTATTCATTTCGTGTAAAAGTTTTATCTAAAAGGTCAATCAATCGAGTAAAAGATTATGGGCAAAAAAATAAAAGCGGCCATTATTGGCCCAGGTAATATCGGTACTGACTTATTAATGAAGTGCAAGCGCTCCGATTGGATTGAGCCAGTATGGATGGTGGGTGTTGATCCTGAATCGCCAGGTCTTGCACGTGCACGTGATATGGGCATTAAAACGACCCACGAAGGCGTCGATGGTATGCTGCCGCATATGGTTGAAGATGAAATTCAAATTTGTTTTGATGCAACTTCCGCTTATGTGCATGCTGAAAACAGCCGAAAAGTAAACGAGATGGGCGCATTGATGGTTGACTTAACTCCAGCTGCGATCGGCCCATACTGTATTCCGCCTGTTAATCTTGAAGAAGCCGTTGCCAAGCAAGTACCTAACGTCAATATGGTAACCTGTGGTGGCCAAGCGACCATTCCTATGGTGGCTGCGGTTAGCCGCGTACAAGACGTTGAGTATGGTGAGATTGTTGCTACCGTATCCTCGAAATCAGCAGGGCCTGGTACGCGTAAAAACATTGATGAATTTACCCGTACCACAGCAGGCGCTATCGAAAAGGTAGGCGGTGCTGATAAAGGTAAAGCGATCATTATTATCAACCCAGCGGAACCACCGCTAATCATGCGTGATACGATTCATTGCTTGACGAAAGATACGCCAGATGAAAAAGCGATCACTGAATCGGTCATGCAGATGATCGAAGAAGTACAAAAATACGTTCCGGGTTATACCTTAAAAAATGGCCCTGTCTTTGATGGTAATCGTGTATCTATTTATTTAGAAGTTGAAGGTTTAGGTGACTTCTTACCTAAGTATGCAGGTAACTTGGATATTATGACAGCAGCAGGTTTACGTACCGCTGAAATGTTTGCAGAGAAGATGCTTGCGGGCGAATTTTCAATTACTCAATAATCACGACAATCACTTTTAGGAGAAAACAATGAATCTACAAGGTAAAAAAATCACGATTCATGATATGTGTTTGCGTGATGGTATGCATGCAAAACAACATAAAATCACTGTCGATGAGATGGTGAAAATCGCCACAGCCATGGATGAAGCCGGTATCCCAATGATTGAGGTCACCCACGGTGACGGTTTGGGCGGTACGTCTGTGAACTATGGCTTCCCTGCGGCTTCTGATGAAGAATACTTGCGTGCCGTTTGTGGTGCAGTAAAAAACACCAAAGTTTCTGCACTATTGTTACCAGGCATCGGTACGGTTGATCATTTAAAAATGGCAGCCGACTGCGGTATTAGCACCATTCGTGTTGCAGCACATTGTACTGAAGCTGACGTGACCGAACAGCATATTGGCATGGCGAAAGAGATGGGCTTAGATACTGTCGGTTTCTTGATGATGACGCATATGATCGAACCTGAGCAACTCACCGAGCAGTTATTGTTGCTTGAATCTTATGGCGCAAACTGTGTATATATTACAGATTCAGCCGGTTACTTATTGCCTGATCAAGTGGCGGCTCGGGTATCACACGCGCGTGCAGCATTAAAGCCTGAAACTGAAATCGGTTTTCATGGTCATCACAATCTAAGCTTGGGTGTTTCTAACTCATTAGCCGCTATTGAAGCCGGTGCGAACCGTATTGATGGCTCTGTTGCAGGTCTTGGTGCTGGTGCAGGTAATACCCCCTTAGAAGTATTCTGCGCGGTTGCTGAACGTATGGGCATCGAAACCGGTATCGATCTTTATAAGATTATGGATATCGCCGAAGACCTAATCACCCCATTAATGGATCACATTATCCGTATTGATCGTGATGCATTAACTTTGGGTTATGCCGGTGTTTATTCATCATTCTTATTGTTCGCGAAACGTTCTGCTGCAAAATATGGCTTATCATCACGAGATATCTTGATGGAATTGGGTCGTCGTGGCACCGTTGGTGGTCAAGAAGATATGATCGAAGATTTAGCTTTGGACATGGCTAAAGCCCAAGGTAAAATCTAAGTTATTCTATGCAACAAGAGCCAATGGCTCTTGTTGCATAATAAGCACGCCTCTTACTTTGCTCTCCTTTTGTTATCCCAATTGAATAAAATTTGTTTCTAAAAAAATAGCTAATGGCGTATGGCATATAACCGTCTCC
>JAPOUS010000274.1 GCA_026708525.1 Cellvibrionales bacterium | reverse complement strand
CCGGCATTTCAGCCAATTTCAATATCAAGGTATTCAAGGTTGAGGCCGTGGTATCATGCGCAGCAAAGAGCAGGAAACTTGCCTGAGGAATAATATCGGCATCTGAATAATATTCTCCATTCTCTTGGGTTTCTTTAGCAAGAAATGTCAGCATATCTTTACCATCACCCTCCCGCCTTAAAGGAATGATGTTTCTAAAATAGCTCTCAAGGTATTTCGCACCCTGCTTACCCTTGTGAAATTTTAACCCAGGAATATTTAACCTAAGAAGTGACATTAACCCCTTTTCAGAAATATTCAAAAACGCCTCATTGAGCTTATCCATTTCCGGCCCAAACTCTTTCACACCAATAAAAACAGACGCACCTACATCCAGCAATGTCTTTTTAACTACAGGAAAAAAAGTTAAGTTCCTTTGGTTTTGCCAAGCCGCTATGCTCATTTGAAAAAGTGGGTTAATAATATCGACATAGCCCCGCATTTGGTCATTTTTAAACGCTGTTTGAAATAAACGGCGCTGAATCTTATGATCCTTAAAGTCTCTAAGTAACAGAGCCCCTTCATAGAAATTACCTAACGAACTGTCATAGCCCATTTGTGCAGAAAAAGCTTTTTCAGGGTCTAAATAGATATGCTGATAATTATCAGCCCCAACAACAAGTAATGAAGGTTTCCCAACTAGCTTGATCTTAGAAACTTCACCATATTGCTTATAATTTTTATCAATAAATCCATACAGGTTGTTTATGATCTCAATCGTATTACCTAAATAGGGTACAGGGCCGTAATTGCCTGGAATATGATCGAGCTGCTTATTGTCTGGTTCGGTAAGATAACCTGCTGCATTAACATCCATTGCTTTACGTGTTCCCATTGTGCTTAATCAAAAAAAGATAAGTATATGCTTTATGACACTTTATACTGTGATCTAACGAAAAATTTTATGCTACTACTATTCAATAATAATCAATAAAAATGCTCCTATCATTAAGCTAACTGATAAGCCATAGAGCCACAGTCATTTAACGACCCGCAGAGAAACAGCGCCAAATACAGCAAAATGAAGAGAAAAAACTGTTTTTTAAAAAATTTATGCAAGAATTTACATCATGACAAGTAGGTCAATGTGCAGTGATTGTGAGGTATGAAATAGTGCGTCTCATTTCCATGCGCCGTGTGGATACGCCTAGAAATAAAGTCATTTTTAGCTAAATAGCATTCCCACACGGCGTGTGAGAGAGAGACTCTCAACAAGACAACGCCGTTCGTTGATCTACCAAGCCTGCCTAAAAACAGGCAGACTCCTAGGCAATCGCGATATCTCTCACCACTTGTGCTAAGTGCTCAACATGTTGCTCAACTAACGCCATTTCTTTTGCCTCAACCATGACGCGAACCAACGGCTCAGTACCCGAGGGTCTTAATAAGACTCGGCCTTTCCCGTTCAACTCCGCTTCTGCTTGCTCGGCTGCTGCTTTGATTTCTGGATGCTCACAAATGGCTTTTTGATTCTTAACTTTCACATTGATCATTTTTTGCGGATACAAGGCAACATCCGCAAGCAATTCGTGCAAAGGTTTACTTTGCGAATTAATGGCCGACAGCACTTTCAAGGCTGAAATAATTCCATCCCCTGTCGTAGAAACATCCGAACAAATAATATGCCCTGAAGATTCTCCACCCAATATCCAGCCATGATCAATCATCGCCTCTTTTACGTATCTGTCACCTACCTTGGCTCGATAAAACTGAAAGCCTTTATCTTTCAACGCATTTTCAATGCCCATATTCGTCATCAATGTGCCAACAACACCTGATTGCCCTAGCTGACTGGCATCCATCTGCGTTGCGATCAAATAAATTAGCTGATCGCCATCAACAACATTGCCCAGGCTATCCACAAAAATAACGCGATCGCCATCGCCATCAAAAGCAATACCAAAATCCGCGTTTTCTTCTACCACTTTGGCCTGCAACTGGGCAGGCGATGTAGAACCAAGCTTATCATTAATATTTAGCCCATTGGGCTCTGTACCTAAAGTGACAACTGAGGCATCTAATTCTTTGAAGACTTTATCGGCTACATGGTAAGTTGCGCCATGCGCACAATCGACAACAATTTTAGTGCCTGTCAGACTAAAACCTGAACTAACTGTACTTTTACAGTATTCAATATAGCGACCTGCCGCATCGTTGATACGCGTCACCTTGCCTAACTTTTCGCTAGGTGTGGTTAACACATCGCTTAAGAGAGCAGATTCAATGGCAAACTCTGCCTCATCATCCAACTTAGTGCCTTTTTCACTAAAGAGCTTAATCCCATTATCATAATAAGGATTATGCGACGCGCTGATCACGATACCCATCTTCGCTCGCAGCGTCCGAGTAATATAGGCTACCGCAGGTGTCGGCATGGGGCCCATTAATTTAACATTGACACCTGCTGCCACTAGGCCTGCCTGCAAAGCCGATTCAAACATATAGCCTGAGATACGTGTATCTTTACCGATCACAACAATACTGCTTTCATCTGGATATTGGGATTTAATATAAGAACCAATCCCCCAACCAAGCCGTAAAACAAAATCAGGGGTGACGGGATATTCGCCAACTTTCCCGCGAATACCATCAGTACCAAAAAATTGTTTTCCCATAATTCTGCCTTTCTGTTGTTAATGCTTTGTTAACGGCTTGTTATTAGTTAACTTGCCTGAATTTTGCTGTATGCCATTAATGCATCATAGGTTTCAGCTACATCATGTGTTCTGAAAATTCTAGCACCTTGTTGGTAGGCCAAAACACTTAAGCCTAAACCGCCCGCCATGCGTTGATTGAGCTCTCGCCCTCCCAAAAGAGTAGAAATTGTTTTTTTTCGCGACAAACCCACTAAAATAGGACAAGCAAGAATAGAGAACCGAGACAATTGATTCAATAAGATTTTATATTCATCCAAACTTTTTCCGAATCCAAAGCCTGGATCAATGATGATATTTGACGATTCAATACCCGCATTGATACAACGTTTTATTCGGGCATGAAAAAAATTCAGCTCATCCTGTATTAAATGTGCCAAAGGGCCTTTTGAATGAATCCCTTCTTCACCTCGAAAGCTATGCATTAACACCACAGGAACCTGTTTTTCTGCACAAATTGTTAGGGCCGCCTCATCAGCTAAGGCTTCGACGTCATTTACTAAACCAGCTCCACTTTCAATCGATGCAGCCATAACATCAGGCGTTGAGGTATCAACTGAAATGCACAAATCAAAACGTTCTTTAATGCCTTGAATAACCGGTACAACTCGGTCAATCTCTTCTTGCGGAGTGATTCTTTCAAAGCCAGGTTTTGTTGTCTGCCCGCCAACATCGACAAAAGTTGCGCCCGATTGCTGCATTTTCTCAACTACAGCATACACACGGTCTAGATTAGGTGCACCTAGAGCAAACAATTGCCCGCCATCTGAAAAAGAATCCGGCGTGACATTAATGATCCCCATGATATGCGGTCGATCCAAATCAAGTGAATCGAGGAACATAAAAACCCCTAGAGCTTAAAAACAAAAAGCCGCAGAACGCGGCTTAGAAAGAAAAATACGCTAGCGATTAGGCTTCACTAATCGGCGCTGAACCGTTGGCATCCAAGTTATCATCAGAAGTTTTTGGCCCTGCATCATCAGCTTGCGTAACCGTACCATCGCTAGGTGAGTCGCCTTGGTCGTCCCAGCTTTTAGGCTTACTAACAGGGCGGCGATTCATCAGGTCATCCACTTGAAAGCGATCAATCGTTTCATATTCAATCAACGCATCTTTCATCGCATGCAGAATATCCATATTATCTTTAAGAATCGTTTCTGCTTTTGAATAACACTCGCTAATAATACGGCGCATTTCTTGGTCGATTTGTTCACTAGTCGCATTTGAGAACTCGTCTTTACCCATTTCGTTCTCTGTATACATCAGTGGGCCAAGCTTATCCGATAATCCCCAGCGCGTGACCATCGCCCGAACAAGCTTAGTCGCATGTTCGATGTCACTCATTGCCCCGGTTGTTACACCATCAACCCCTAAGGTCATCTCTTCGGCAATTCGACCACCGTACAGAGAGCAAATACGCCCCTCTAAGTAGCGCTTGGATTCAGAAATTTTATCTTCTTCCGGCAAATACATGGTCACGCCTAACGCGCGGCCACGTGGAATAATAGTCACTTTATGAATAGGATCATGCTCAGGCATTAACCAGCCAACGATAGCATGGCCTGCTTCATGGTAAGCGGTATTTTCTTTTTCTTTCTCGCTCATCACCATGGATTTACGTTCTGCACCCATCATAATTTTATCGCGAGCTTTTTCGAACTCTTCCATCGATACAGTACGAAGCCCGCCACGAGCAGCAAACAGTGCCGCTTCATTGACTAAATTAGCTAACTCAGCACCCGAAAAACCTGGCGTACCCCGTGCAATAATATTAGCTTTAACATCATCGCCTAAGGGCACTTTACGCATATGAACTTTTAAGATTTGCTCACGGCCACGAATATCTGGCAATCCAACAACCACTTGTCGGTCAAATCGGCCTGGACGAAGCAACGCTGTGTCCAATACATCGGCTCGGTTGGTAGCAGCAAAGACAATCACCCCATCGTTTTCTTCAAAACCATCCATTTCAACCAATAGCTGGTTTAACGTTTGCTCACGTTCATCGTGACCGCCACCCATGCCACTGCCACGATGGCGGCCCACAGCATCAATTTCATCAATAAAGATAATACACGGGGATTGCTTCTTAGCCTGCTCAAACATGTCACGCACACGCGATGCACCCACACCCACAAACATCTCAACAAAATCAGACCCTGAGATCGAAAAGAAAGGCACTTTGGCTTCACCTGCCACAGCCTTAGCTAACAAGGTTTTACCTGTACCTGGCGGCCCAACTAGCAACACACCTCTCGGTATCTGTCCGCCTAGACGCTGATACTTACCGGGGTCGCGGAGAAAGTCTACCATCTCTTGCACATCTTCTTTGGCTTCATCACAGCCTGCCACATCCGCAAAAGTGGTTTTGATTTGATCTTCAGCTAACAGGCGCGCCTTGGACTTACCAAACGCCATAGGGCCGCCTTTGCCACCACCTGCACCACCTTGCATTTGGCGCATAAAGAACATAAATACAGCAATTATAATAAGGATAGGGAAGCTTGCGACTAAGAGTTGCATCCAAATACTTTGACGCTCAGGCTCAACACCTTCAACCGCGACATGATGCTCTAACAAATCATTGATTAACTGTGGATCTTGAATACGAGGCCTTACCACCTCAAAGCGCGCACCACCGGTCATTTCACCAATGAATTTAGTATCATTGATCTTCACGCTTCTAACATGATCCTTCTGTACCGCCTCAATAAATTGGCTGTAGCTCAATTCATTGTTATTTTTTGATGGCGAAATACTGGTAAAAATCGAAACAAGTATGGCGGCGATCACCAACCATAACAATAAATTCTTTACCATGTCATTCAAAATACGGCCCTCAGGTTTTTCGCTTATTATTGTTTAGCTGTCATTCAATGCTATTAATGACTATAGCCAAACCTAAACGAGATTCGATAATCACTTCAAATACTATAGTGTAAATCACATAATTACCATGCAGATTATCACTATTCGATGCCCAGTACTTCTGTGGCACCCACTTACGGCTTAAAGCCTTTGGCTAACAAAAACACTTCCCTTGATCTAGCTCGGGATGATCCGGGTTTACGAATCATAACTTTGGTAAAGCTACACCGGACATCGGCTAATAGATCATCAAAGCCTTCACCTTGAAACACTTTGGTCAAAAATACACCATTAGGCTTTAATACTTGGCGCGCCAAATCCAATGCCAACTCAACCAAATACATTGCCTTGGGTTGATCGATAGCATTCATTCCACTCATATTGGGGGCCATATCCGAAATTACAAGGTCGAACTGATTATTTTCAACCTTAGTGAGAATTTGTTCCAAAACGGCTTCCTCAGTAAAGTCGCCTTGCACAAATTCCACATTGGCTATGGCATCCATCGGCAATATATCTGACGCAATAATTGTTCCTTTATCGCCAATCACACGGCTTACCACCTGCGACCAGCCGCCGGGCGCAGCACCCAAATCGATAACTCGCAGACCGGGCTTTAGCAGTTTATCTTTCTCATGGATTTCTAATAATTTATAAGCTGCCCGCGATCGATAACCATCTGCCTTAGATTGCTTAACGTAATAATCGTCATGATGCTCATCGAGCCAATTATTGCTGCTTTTTGATCGTGCCATGCTTTTTCGGTAACAATTAAAATGGTAATCAACAAATTATCTTTAGATCGGTTATAATCCGCGCTTTTAGATGACACAGCCTTTAGGTGTCAGCACCTTTGGATAACAACCATGCAACTTGAACCCACCAAAATCAAACAATTTAAAGGGATTGGCCACAAGCTAAATCCAATTGTCATCATTGGCGAAAACGGACTGACCGAAGGCCTTATCAATGAACTTCAGCGCGCCCTTGATGACCACGAGCTCATCAAGATTAAAATCGCCAGTGCCGATCGCGACGACCGTAAAGCCATTTTGATTGAGGCAGAAAAAGCGCTCAAATTTCAGACCATCCAGCAAATCGGCAAAATCGCCCTCATCTATAAAGCGGCAAAAGAGCCTAACCAAAAGCTGTCTAACTTGCATCGCCCGCTTTAGCAGCAGGCAGCTTTTGACTCATTAAAACCTAAAACATCACGCATATCATAAAGCCCTGCCGGTTGACTACCTAACCAAAGTGCAGCACGAACCGCACCACTGGCGAAGGCCATGCGAGAGCTGGCTTTATGTGTGATTTCGATTCGCTCACCCTCATGTGCAAAAGTCACAGTATGATCGCCAACAATATCACCAGCGCGCATGACAGAAAAGCCAATAGACCCTGGCTCTCTTGGCCCGGTTTGCCCTTCTCTTGAATAAACAGCCAATTCACCCAAAGGTTTACCTAAAGTATTAGCAACCGCTTCACCCATGCTAAGAGCCGTGCCCGAAGGCGCATCGACTTTATGGCGATGGTGCGCTTCAAAGACTTCAATATCAACAGAATCACCCAGTACTTTGGTGGCTTCTTCCAACAACTTAAAACAAAGATTGACACCCACACTAAAATTGGACGCGATGCATAAAGGGATATCGGCTTTCACTTCAAGTAATTGGTTTTTTTCGGAGGCACTAAAGCCTGTGGTGCCAATCACCATACCCTTGCCCGCTGTGGCACAGGCTTTGGCATTCGCAAGCGTTGCAACAGGCGCTGTGAAATCAATCAACACATCAAAATCATTTATCACTTCATCAATACTGGCAACAACCGTCACGCCATTTTTACCTATGCCTGCTAATTCACCGGCATCAGTACCAAGCAGCGAACTTTCTGGGCGTTCAATCGCCGCCGTCACTGTCGCACCATCTGTTTGATTCACAGCATCAATCAAGGTGCGCCCCATTCGGCCGCTCGCCCCTGCAATAGCAATTCTCATCGTATATCCTAAATCTGTTGAGCCTTTTTGGTAAGCATTAAAGCGTCATGCCATCAAAAAACGATTTCACCCCATCAAACCATGATTTACGCTTGGGGCTATGTTTGTGCGAGTTGCCATCAGTTTCAAACGTTTCCTGCAACTGCTCTAACAATTCTTTTTGTTTGGACGTCAAGTTCACTGGCGTTTCAACCACCACGCGGCATAACAAATCACCCACCGTACCGCCCCGTACAGGCTTTATTCCCTTACCTCTAAGCCTAAACATTTTGCCTGTTTGGGTTTCAGCAGGTATTTTAAGCACAATTTTACCGTCAAGTGTTGGTACTTCTAATTCACCACCAAGCGCTGCATCAACAAACGAAATTGGCACATCACAATACAAATGCTTACCATCTCGTTCGAATAAATCATGTGGCTTAACATGAATCTCTACATATAGATCGCCATTTGGCCCACCATCAAGACTTGCCTCGCCTTCACCGGATAAACGAATACGGTCACCGGTATCAACGCCTGACGGAATCTTCACATTCAAGGTCTTGCGATCTCGCACCACACCCTTGCCATGACAGGAATTACATGGGCTTTCGATGGTTTTGCCTTTGCCCTGACAATGCGGACAGGTTTGTTGAACAGCAAAAAAGCCTTGCTGCATACGCACTTGGCCTGAGCCGTGGCAGGTGCTACAAGTATTCACCTTACTGCCCGGTTTTGCACCAGTGCCATTACAAGGATCACAACTAACAACAGTAGGAATTTCAATTTTTTGCTCACAGCCTTTCACCGCCTTTTCAAGCTCTAGCTCAAGGTTATATTGCAAATCACTTCCCGGTTTTGGCCCACGATGACGGCCACCGCTTCCACCAAAAATATCCCCAAAGATATCACTAAAGGCATCACCAAAACCGCCGCCACCAAAGCCGCCTGCACCTTGTGCATTCACCCCTTCGTGGCCAAATCGATCGTAGGCTGCGCGCTTATCCGAATCCGACAACACCTCATAAGCTTCGTTAGCTTCTTTGAAGTGCGCTTCTGCATCCGTATCACCCGGATTTCTATCAGGGTGATACTTCATGGCGACGCGTCGGTAGGCTTTTTTCAAATCCTTGTCATTGACGCTGCGATCAACGCCTAGAATTTCGTAGTAATCACGTTTTGACATGCTTGTTCTTTACTAATTTTTTCCGTGCGATTTTCTCATAAATAAGACAGAAAAGCCCGAACCGCTTAACGGTTCAGGCTTTTTGTTTTATCAAGGGTTGGCGTAGGATTACTTATCTTTATCCTTCACTTCTTCAAACTCAGCATCAACAACATCGTCGCCTTTATCGCTACCTGATGGCTGCTCTGCTGCACCTTCAGCACCTGAGGCTTGCGCTTGCTCTTGATACATGCGCTGAACCAAACCGGATGACGCTTCGGTCAGCTTGTTGGTTGCCGCTTCGATGGCATCTTTGTCATCGCCTTTAAGCGCTTCTTCAACCTCTTTTATGGCTGCTCCAATCGCCGTTTTCTCTTCTTCAGTGGCTTTATCACCGGCTTCTTCAAGGGTTTTCTTCACTGAATGAACCATGCCATCGGCAGTGTTACGCACCTGAATCATTTCTTCAAACTTCGCATCTGCATCGGCGTTAGCTTCAGCATCCGCAACCATTTGATCAATTTCATCATCCGAAAGGCCCGAAGAGGCTTTAATCACAATAGATTGCTGCTTACCGGTGGCTTTATCCTGTGCAGATACATTCAAAATACCGTTGGCATCAATGTCGAAAGTCACTTCGATTTGCGGCATGCCTCGAGGCGCAGGAGGAATATCCGCCAAATCAAATCGACCTAGTGATTTGTTTTGGCTTGCTTGCTTACGCTCACCTTGAACCACATGAATAGTTACTGCAGACTGATTATCTTCAGCCGTTGAGAAAACTTGCGACTTCTTCGAAGGAATTGTTGTGTTCTTCTCGATTAATGGCGTCGCGACACCCCCCATGGTTTCGATACCTAAGGTTAATGGGGTAACGTCTAACAATAGAACGTCCGTTACATCACCTGACAGTACCGCACCTTGAAGGGCTGCACCCATTGCAACAGCCTCATCTGGGTTAACGTCTTTGCGCGGCTCTTTGCCAAAAAACGCTGTCACCTTTTCTTGCACTAATGGCATACGGGTTTGACCGCCTACCAATAAGACTTCGTCGATTTCAGAGGTTGAAAGATCAGCATCAGCTAAAGCGGTTTTCATAGGCTCTAGTGAACGCATAACCAACTCTTCCACTAACGACTCTAATTTTGCGCGAGTCAACTTAACCACTAAATGCTTAGGCCCTGTGGCATCAGCTGTAATATAAGGCAGGTTTACTTCGGTTTGCTGGCTAGAAGACAACTCGATTTTAGCTTTTTCTGCCGCTTCTTTTAAACGCTGCATTGCTAAAGGATCACCTTTAAGGTCAATGCTTTGGTCTTTTTTGAATTCTTCGGCCAAATAATCAATTAAACGTAAATCAAAATCTTCACCACCTAAGAAGGTGTCACCGTTAGTTGCCAAGACTTCGAATTGATGCTCGCCATCAACTTCAGCAATTTCGATGATAGAAATATCAAACGTACCACCACCTAAGTCATAAACCGCGATAGTACGATCGCCTTTGGACTTATCCAAGCCGTAAGACAGTGCAGCAGCAGTCGGCTCATTGATAATACGTTTAACATCTAAGCCTGCAATCTTACCCGCGTCTTTTGTCGCTTGACGCTGAGAATCATTAAAATATGCAGGCACAGTAACAACCGCTTCAGTGACAGGCTCACCCAAATAATCTTCAGCGGTTTTTTTCATTTTCTTTAAGACTTCAGCCGAAACCTGAGGAGGTGCCATGGCATTACCACGCGCTTCAACCCACGCATCACCATTATCTGCTTTGACGATTTTATACGGCACCATTTGAATATCTTTTTGCACGACATTATCATCAAAACGACGGCCAATTAGACGTTTAACTGCGAATAATGTGTTTTCAGGGTTCGTGACCGCCTGACGCTTCGCCGATTGACCGACAAGAATTTCGCCATCATCAGTGTAACCAATGATAGAAGGGGTGGTTCGATCGCCTTCGGCATTCTCGATAACTTTTACCGAATCACCGTCCATGACAGAGACACAGGAATTGGTTGTCCCTAAATCTATACCGATAATTTTTGCCATTGATGTTCTCCTATGAGAATCCCAAACGGGGTTTGGGAGAAATTATTTTTTAAAGTTAGTCTTTAAGTAAGGGCGCTTTTTTATATTTCAATCCCTGTTTTGAAAAATTCCTCTCAAAACAAAAGAGAAAGTAAAAAACCAATTAAGGCGCTTTAGAAACCACAACCATTGCCGGGCGAACTAAACGCTCATTTAAGGTATAACCTTTTTGCATCACATCTATAACGGTATTAGGTTCCACATCTGGATTCGGCACCATAGTCATCGCTTGATGAAAATTCGCATCAAAGGGCTCACCATGCGGGTCAACTGCGACCACATTAAATTTAGCTAAGACATCAACGAAGCTCTTTAACGTTAACTCGATACCTTCTTTAATTGCAGGATCTGCTTCAGCGGATGCATCAATTGCGCGCTCAAGGTTATCAATAACCGGAAGTAACTCACCGACAAATTTCTCTAAAGCAAATTTACGCGCATTTTCAACATCCTTCTGTACTCGCTTGCGTACATTTTGTGTTTCAGCGCGCTCACGTAGAATCTGATCTTCTAATTTGGCGATTTTTTCTAAAGACTCTGCTAGCGCATCAGCCTCCGTCACCTCACTCGGTTGAGGCTCACCTTCCGCCTGATCTTCTGTTACATTTTCGGCTTGGGCCTCTGCTTGTGCTTGCACCTCTTCTGTCTGATCTACTTTTTGCTCGTCGCTCACGGGCTTTCCCCCAATATAATGCTCAATAGTAATGCTCGCTGGATGGCCAACGATTGGTTAAATGACTTTGTATGGCAATGAATATGGGGGTATAAGACAATAATTCAAGGCCAAATTTCAAAGCCTACGACCGGAAAGACAAGCAAAAAAATAAAACTGTAATTTTATACAGCATTTTCTTGCTATTTACCTGTGGATTTATACAATCATTTTAAGGATGACGTAAATAGCAGTTCAACTAAGCACCGCCGAATAACGCAAAAAAGACAAGTTCATAAAAGAGCAGTTAATACAGCAGTTAATACAGCAGCTGATAGAACAGTTAAAAGAAAGGCTAAAAAGACGATGTTAACGCACCTCTCCCTCTCTGACTTTACCATTGCGGATAAACTACAAATGGATTTTACCGCAGGCATGACAGCCATCACAGGCGAAACCGGCGCAGGCAAATCGCTGGTACTTGATGCTTTAAATATGGTGCTTGGCGCACGATCTGATCAACAGGTTATCCGGCATGGCTCTGACAAAACCAGTATTACGGCAAGTTTTGATATCGATAATCTCCACACCATCAAAGCCTGGCTTGAAGATCACGATCTCGCAACCGATGATCATGAATGCATTCTTCATCGATCTATCGCCAAAGATGGCCGCTCTAAGGCCAGCTGCAACGGCACACCTATCACACTTGCTAAAATGCGTGAGCTCGGCAGCCAGCTCGTTGATATGCACAGCCAGCATGCACATCATAAGCTGCTGCAAAGAAACCATCACGAATCTTTACTGGATGGATTTGCCCATCTCGAAAAATCTGTAAGCCATGTAAAAACAGCTTTCGAGAACTGGCACGATAAGCAACACCGGCTTGATAGTTTATCCATGCAACTGAATGATGCCGAAAACCGCAAAGAATACTTAAATTTCCAACTTGAAGAATTTAACCAACTAGACATTCAGCCCAACGAATACCCTGAACTCGAAAAACGCCATGCACAATTAGCCAATGCAGGTGAATTGCAATCTAGCTGCCATCAGGCCTTACAACTTTGTCGAATGAATGACGAATCCATCGAACGGCAACTCCAGCATTGTCAGCAATTACTCACCCCCTTGGCGTGTCATGATGAGCGAATAGCGAGCATCACTCAGCTTTTAGAGGCTGCAAACATCAATATTAGCGAAGCCTGTAGTGAACTCCGCCAAGGCTTGGATAGTTTTCATGCTTCACCGCATGAACTCAATGACATCGAATCCCGACTCAGCCAATTTAATGACCTCGCTCGAAAGCATCGCTGCAAACCAGAAGAATTACCAACCCTACAAGAACAATTAGCCTTAGAGCTGGATAATTTACAACAAGGCGATGATCGGCTTATTGCACTTGAGCATGAGGTTCAACAAGCACGCATGCATTACCATAAAGCTGCGATTGAACTTTCCAATCTTCGCGAACTGGGCGCACGAAAATTAAGCAAAAAAATCAAGGGCCAGCTCTCTCTTCTCGGCATGAACGAATGCAAACTCAGCGTCGCATTAAACCACAACCCAGAAACACCCAGAGTAACAGGCTATGATGCTGTCGAATTTATGGTGAGCACCAACCCCGGCCAGCCATTACAGCCACTTAAAAAAATTGCCTCAGGCGGTGAATTATCGCGGATTAGCCTTGCAATCCAAGTAGTGATTGCCGAAACAACCGCCATGCCAATCCTCGTATTTGATGAAGTCGATGTCGGCATCGGCGGCGCCACCGCAGAAGTCGTAGGTAAACTCATGAAAACGCTTGCGCAAAAATCACAAATCATCAGCGTGACTCATCAACCACAAGTAGCCAGTCAGGCCGATCAGCACCTCAAGGCACAAAAGAGTCAAGCCAGACAAAAAACCACCACCAAGCTAGCCTGCTTAACGCAAAATGATCGTATTCATGAGATAGCCCGAATGCTCGGAGGCATGGAAATTACCGACACAACACTGAATCACGCTAAGGAGATGATCGGCATTTAATAGCGCTACTAGTAGTTCATTTCACAGCGATTGTCTTGTTGCAAAACTCGTTCCCACGCTCTTGCGTGGGAATGCATATTGGGTAAATAATCGCTTAAGCTCTAGGCGTTCCCACGCAGAGCATGGGAACGAGGAGTGAGTGCTTTATAGCTTACCCCACCCGACAAATGCTGTGCACTGAACTACTAGTCAGACTAATAAATCCGCTTCTCATTTGTTCTTGAGTAAGCTTCACTCCTTCAAGTTTTGCGGAAATGCACGACCGCCAAAACAACAAAAAGCGTTGAGCAAATAACTATTAACGTTACGTTAATCATAATGAGCATTATTGATTAAAGGGGAACGATTACATTAAAAGCTGTCTGATCAAGTTTGACAAACAATTAATTTATGGCAACACCATGAGCAGACTTTATTCTAATGGCTTAATCACTTTTTGCATCATGTCACTTTCATGCTTTAGCCTCTCAATATCAACAAGCGATCCTCAACAGCAAGACATGACTCCCTCCCAGCAGGTTATCGACCCATACGCCATTGGAAATGTAGACAACCCATATTACTGGCTAGAAAAAATAACCGCTCATGATACACAGAAATGGGTGAGAGAACAATCTGTTAGCGCATGTGAAACCATCGAAAATATCCCTTTTTTCTATGCGATTGATAAGCGAATAAGAGAATTGCTACCTTACCAAGCAGTTTATCAACCAAAAGTTCATGGAGATTACGTTTATTTTGAAAGCGCAACCCTTAACAAATACAACATGGGATATAACACAATCATCAAGCGCAAGCATATTCAAACAGGCGTTGAAGAAGAATACCTTAAACTCAGCGACATTGAAAAACGCGTAAACGGCAATATTACCGAATTATCTTTTTCGCCTGACGGCTCCAACATAGCCGTTTTGATTGCAAATAAAGATTACTCAAACTATACCGTGTATTTCTTAGATACCAAGACTAACAATTTTCTAGAAAATCATTTAGACAACATTAAAAATCCAAAGGTAGCATGGAAAAATAACGCAGGTATTTTTTATATAGCGCCGCCGGCCAAAACACCGTTAACGCCAAACTCAAGG
>JAPOUS010000288.1:4461-14585 GCA_026708525.1 Cellvibrionales bacterium | reverse complement strand
TATTTAATCAATAGTACAAATACAGCATACATTTGAAGAAACTTAGTCTCTTTTTTCTTGTCAGAGGCAGTTTTAAACCACAACTATGGGTAAATTAATGGATCACCAATCAAGCCACTCCATAAGCATATCGCTGATAGTCAAACATCTATCCATACTACTGCATCAGAAGATGATCATCCCCGTACTTTTGTGCCTCTTGTCCATTGGTTTACCTTCCATTGCCAGTGACAACCAAAGCCTGAAAACCTATGCTGGCGATCAACACGAAAACAAACATATTACACTGGATAATGGAATTGACATTGTCATTGTGACTGATCCAAGCGAAGAGCGCACTTCCATTGCCATCTCACAACCTGTTGGTAGTTTCTATGAAAGCCCATCATATGGTGGCATTGCAAGGCTACACCAAAAATTACTATTAAAACAGAGTAAAAACTATACCGAGAAAGAAGGCATCGAACGCTTTATTGAAGAGCATAACGGATCGAATCTATCCGAAGTCAAAGGCAGCATCACAACCTTTGCTTTTACTATCGATAATGCTTTGATTGGTAGTCTCCTTGAGCGCATTACCGATACCTATAATCATCCCGTTTTTTTATTTAAGGATTGCGAAGAAAAAATCAAAGGGTTACACAGTGAATGGTACAGCATAAAGAAACAAGCCCGCGCACTTCAAGATCAACTCTTGAATGAATCAACCGAGAATCCGCAAATGGCACATTTTGCGAATGGCAATATGATGACCATGAAAGCTGGCGAGCCTTTAACTGAAGCGTTATTCGCTTATCATGATACACAATTTGTGAGAACCAAAAACATAATAGCGGTAGTCACCAGCCCACGCCCTATAAAAGATATTGAAAAGAAAATCACTGAACCCTTATCTAAAATAAAAACTCGCCACACCACCCCCATAGAAGCACTCAATGAATTAACGCTTAGCAAAATGGGAAATCAATATTTCTCTATTCATTCAAACAAAGGTCAACTGGACATTTATTTACCTATTGATTCAGCCGGCAATTTTTCAGCTAACAAATTCCCTTTCATTTTTAAACAAATTCTAACCAGTAATCACAAAGATAGTTTTACCAGATGGCTCATGCTAAATAAGTATGCTTCTAGTCTGGATACAGAATTTATTCGCTGGCCAGAGGGCAAAGGCTTTCTCACAATTTCAATGCAGTTAACTAAAGAAGGGTTAAACAACAAACCAAAAATTCT
The DNA here is from genome assembly GCA_026708525.1 of Cellvibrionales bacterium. Lineage (GTDB taxonomy): Bacteria > Pseudomonadota > Gammaproteobacteria > Pseudomonadales > DT-91 > CAKMZU01. Next base: position 13,352 of record JAPOUS010000288.1, on the reverse strand, counting down.
TTCGGGGGCCAAAGAATTCCTTGAGCTTGTGAGAAACATTAAAGATCCATCTGTCTATCATCGTGAAATGCAAGATATCCTTAGGCTTGAATCGTTTATTTACAAACGCGGCCAAGGTCTAGATCAGGTGAAAAAATGGGCCATCAATGCGCAATACTCACCAATAGAACACCTATTAATATCTGATCATGTTATTGCGGACTTTGATGAAGAAGAGGTGCGTAAAACCCTAGCTGAAATTCAGTTTAGCAACGCTATCATTTTTGATTTATCCTCCAACAAAAATGCAAATAAAACCAATAACTATTTCAGCACGCCTTACGATATACAAAACTTAGATGCGGTAGTCAGTAAAGAAACTGAATCACTAAACTTCTCTTTACATAAAGCAAACAAGTACATTCCCAGCGAATTCACGTTAAATTCAGCCGGAAACAACAAGGAGCCTGAGGTGACATACACTGATGGGCGAGTAGAAGTATCGTACATGCCAAGTTATAACAAATACTACCCCATCGGCGCGACAGTAATTTACTTTAATTGTCCTCAAATATTACAGAATCCAATTGATCGTCATCTTGCTCGATTGTATGTTTACATCCTGAATATGCGAACAGAAACGCTAAGAGATCATGCTTCATCTGCTGTCAACGAAGTCAGCTTTAATGAAGAAGCTGGCTTAAAAATTACGATTAATGGTATTCCACAAAAACAAGACGCAATCATTAGTGATATACTACCTGAAATATCACTACCTATCACTGCTGAAGAACTAGAAAACGCTGTAAATTTTTATTTAGATCGCATCAAAAAGCAAAATACCAAATCAGGCGACTCCATGCTGCATTTTTGGTTTGATATGATAAAAAACAACTATCTTGTCTCTGGAAAAACACTATCAAACAAATTGAAAAAGCTCGATTTACCAACTTTCAATCGATTCATTAATAACATTTTAGCTGCTAAAAAAATTCGAGTACTAACCTATGGCAGCTACTCTAAACAAGAGATAGAGACAATTAGTGAATTAGTCTCTGAATTCTCTAAAGGACTGCCAGCACCGAATAAACAAGACTATATTACGCGCTTTGACAATCGACTCGAAAACAACAAAACCTATCAGCTCAATGAAAAGCGCCCGGGTATCAATGAACAAGCATTTTTAACTGCCTATATCGAAGAAAAAGGCGGCGTCGAAGCCAAAGCCATCATGATAGTCTATGTCATGCTCGTAAACAGCCATGAGAAAAAAATTAATAAGCTAGGCATTCAAGACCATAATATTTTAATGGGTTATCGTGAATTAGGAAACTACCCGGCTATTGTCTTTTCAACTCAAAGCAATGGCAGCCTGCAAAGCATGCATGACAGCATTAATCAATACATTAAGGAAAGCTATGTGCCCTTCGAACGCATGAATAAATACAGCTTTAAAGAGGCCAAAGAAGACCTCATCAAACAAGTTGATCAAACCATTAAAAATCTCGAATCAGAACTTAGCTATCATGTCAACAATTGGCTACATCGAATCCCGGATGAAAAAAATCGCATCTCTGTTATTAAACATATCAAAAACGTCTCGCTTGAAGACGTTAAAAGTATCCACAAGCGCTTGGTGCGCGATGGCAAAGGCACGCACATTGTCATTCAATCCAAAGGAGAAGGTACCGGCAATAAAAATAAGCGATTTAAGATGATTAAAAATAGCACACTCATTAAGCCACTGTAAGTCAGGTAAAAGGTAACTAGCCCTTAAAAAATAGCCCCCTACCCATGGGGCTATTTGTCGATTAGGGGCCCTTTCTTTCCAACCTGCGAATAACCCCGCCAAGCCTCGCCTACGTACTCTACCCCCCATTAACTCACATTACATTCAATTCATAGATAAATAGCGGAGGTTGCTTTTTATTACGAAGTTCTGTACTTTCAGCAACGTCTAACAATAAAGAGTGGCTAATTGTGACAAGTGTTGCATCCTTTACTGTCGAAATAGATATTCCCCGAGAAAAAGCCTGGGAAATCATGCAAGACCTAACTGTTCCACATAACTATGTGCCGGGTTTGCTAAAAACCGAAATGCATACGGAGCAACTTACAGGTGTGGGCACTAGTCGTCGTGTATTTAAGAAAATGATGGCACTTGATGAAACGGTTATCGAATGGAATGAAGGCTATGGCTTCACGATTAAGCTTCATGACGGCAATAAAGATAAGCCCCTGCCTCAATCGACCTTTACTTATGCCATTAAAGATGCACCCAACAATAAAACCTATTTTACCGCAACCATGCAATATCAATTCTGGATGGGCAAACTAGGCGACATCATCAGCCAAATTCTTGTATTACCCTTCGTCAAAAATGAAATTCGCGATGTGGCCTTGGCGGTTAAACACTATTATGAACTAGGCACCAAGCCTACTGCTGCCGACATTAAGCGCTTGCGACTATCAAATGCATAACGAGCGCTTTACTCTCAAGTGTCTAGCCAACCCATAAACTTAAGACGCATCTTAGGATGCGTCACCTCGAACGTCTATGTCTCCACGCTATCCACTACAGATTGACGGGTTAACTCGCCAACTTTCTATGAAGGTTCATGAATCAGGCGATACCATTGTCTCTGAAAGCATAAAAACCAAAGGTATTTGGGAAGCCTATGAAACCCAACTTTTGCTACAGCTTTTATCAGAAGGCGACACTTTTTTAGATATTGGCGCCAATATTGGTTATTACAGCCTTATCGGCGCCGAGTGCGTTGGTGAGTCTGGAAAAGTATTCAGTTTTGAGCCAGAGGCCACTAACTTCGCGCTACTTTGCGATAACGTCAACCATTTTAATCTCAAACACGTACAGACGGCGAATATCGCCTTGTCGAATCAAACAGGTGAAAGCCCGCTTTATCTTAGTAAAAATAATTTTGGTGACCATCAGATCTTTCCAGATGATAAAAGTCGCCACTCCCAGATCATTACATTAGCCCGGGCGGATGACTATCTCGCTGAATTACCCAAAGCTCATTGCATAAAAATGGATGTCCAAGGCAGTGAATCAGCCGTTTTTGAAGGCATGAAGGCGCTTATCTCAAGAAGCCTACCCGAGCTATCCCTCATAATAGAATTCTGGCCACACGGCCTTACGCGGGCTGGAAGTTCTGCCCATGCATTACTCGATGAGCTTATCGCACTTCATCTCCCCTTATACATTATTGATCATATTCAGCATCAGCTTATCCCTTGTGCTGATTCAGATCTCAGGCCATGGATTGATGACGTTAATAATGACCCAAATAATGAGGGATTCATGAATTTACTGCTCACCCATAAGGATTTGCCGAAATAGCCTGCTAATCTTATAGCTGATAACTATGAAACGCATGGATGAATCCTTAAGTGAATTATCGGCTAATCTATTTTCAGCTATTGGGTTGCCTCTGCTATTTAGCACTCGCAAATAGCAGCATCGCAGAGCCACCAACCACAACTGATACTACCGCACCTAATTGGCGAGAACACCAACGCCAACTTCAAAGGGAATACGAGGCCTTCAGACGTATTTATCACGAAGAAAGCCAGACGCAACAAAAAAAAATTAAAGCCATTTGGGGCAAAGGCGAAATCAGCTCTAAATATCGGTGGATCGAATATTCATCGGACTACAAACAAAAAGTGATTGTTGATTTCAATCAACACATTATCCGAATCAGTCGCCTTTACCGCGTCTCAGATGACCAACCTACAGAAGCGGCGTTATTAAAAACCGTACTCCTTAAAACAGAAAAGATGGCGTTTGAAAATGATCAACTAGCCCAAGCCGTTGAAACTCGTGTCAAAAATCGATTAACTCTGATAAAAACAGGATCACCTTCAGACAAACTTTTCCTCATTGCAGCTATTACAGGCGAACTCTCAATAACTGATGAAAACCTTGAGCGGTTAATTGACGGCTTAATTAAAACTCGCCAAATAAAAAAACATGTTGATATTGAAGGCACTATCCTTAAAACGCTTGAATTTAATTTTGAACCTATGCAAAAGGGCAAACCACTTTACGAACCCATTCTATCGCCAGAACCCAAAAAAAATAGCCAATCCAAAGACGCTAAGAAAACCTTATCAGGCTTTTTTGCGCTTCAACCTGTGATAGGTCAAGAATTATCCCAAGAGCAACGTAAATTACCCAATGCCGCTCGAGCCATTGCCCCTATTGTCTCCAAACAAGCACAAGCACTGCGCATATCAGAGCCATTAATCTATGCCACCATCGAAGCAGAATCCGCATTTAATCCTTTTGCTCGCTCTCACGTTCCAGCATTTGGCTTAATGCAAATTGTTCCAGAATCCGCAGGGCAGGATGCTACAAGCTTCCTCTTTGGTGAAGCCATCATTTTAACGCCCTCCTATCTGTATAACAGTGAAAAAAATATTGAAATCGGCACGGCCTATATGCACCTACTCTATTATCAATATTTAAAAATGATTGATGATCCTATGTCTCGTTTATTTTGCACCATTGCAGCCTACAATACGGGAACTAAAAATGTCGCCAAGGCCTTTGATAAAAAAGGCAATATTCATAAAGCGGCCAAAAAAATCAATAAGCTTTCTCAACGCCAGGTCTACGATAGGCTCATCAAAAAACTTCCTTACAAAGAAACCAAACGTTACCTAAAAAAAGTGAGCCGCTTGATCTCAAAATACCAAGTTTAGTGAATTGAGGGCTGTACAAGTATCGTGAAAAAGCGACGATAAATAGACTGGTATATCATACCGAAAGATGAAAACGCACTCCCATGTTCGAGCATGGGAACAAGAGCCTATATTGAAAATTAACGTAAAGAATTCAAGGGGTGAAATTGTCGAGTTGCTTTTGTGCGAGTCGTTTTCAAGACTCAAGAGAAAGAATAGACTCACTTTATCATCAAGATAAAATGAGTCAAAAAGGAGAGAATCAGAAAAGTGAAAAAGCAATTAATCCGTTGATTCGTTAACCTTGGTTAAGACTTCACGCGCAGCAAGAGGAATCTTGGTACCTGGACCAAATATGGCCGCTACACCCGCATCATAAAGGAAATCATAATCCTGCTTAGGGATAACGCCGCCAGCAACGACAATGATATCATCAGCACCAAGCTTCTTAAGTTCTTCAATAAGCTCAGGGACTAAAGTTTTATGTCCTGCCGCCTGAGAGGAACAACCTACCACATGCACGTCATTTTCAACGGCTTGTTTAGCCACTTCGGCAGGGGTTGAGAACATAGGCGATAGGTCAATATCAAAACCCACATCCGCAAAGGCTGTTGCAATCACTTTAGCACCCCGGTCATGGCCATCCTGCCCCATCTTAGCCACCAGCATACGTGGGCGACGACCATGCTGCTCAATAAACTCTTCGATGTCAGATTGAATCGCATTCCACTCACCATCATCTTTATAGGCAGAGCCATAAACACCTGAGATGGTTTGTGCTTGGGCATTAAAACGGCCGAATTCACGCTCCATTGCGTAAGATATTTCACCGACAGTTGCTCTAACACGCGTCGCTTTAACAGCTAGATCCAGCAAGTTACCTTCACCGCCGCAGGCACATTGGTAAATGGCTTCAAGCGCATCTTCAACCGCTTTTTCATCACGGGTCGTGCGAATGGTATTGATGCGATCGATTTGCGATTCACGCACCGCTTCGTTGTCGATTTCAAGAATTTCAACGTCTTCTTCTTCTGCAAGCTGGTATTTATTAACACCAACAATAACATCCTCACCACGGTCAATACGCGCTTGCTTCTTAGCAGCTGATTCTTCAATCTTCATCTTCGGCATGCCGGTTTCAATGGCTTTTGCCATGCCACCTGCCGCATCGATTTCCTCGATTAACGCCCAGGCTTTATCGGCAATTTCTTGCGTGAGATTTTCCATCATGTAAGAGCCCGCCCAAGGGTCAACAACCTTGGTAATACCGGCTTCTTCTTGAATGATCAACTGCGTATTTCGGGCTATACGGGCTGAGAATTCAGTTGGAAGCGCAATGGCCTCATCCAATGCGTTAGTATGCAAGGATTGCGTACCACCAAATACCGACGCCATCGCTTCGATCGTTGTACGTACAACGTTGTTATAAGGGTCTTGCTCAGTTAACGACCAACCTGAGGTTTGTGAATGCGTTCTTAGCATTAACGATTTTTCGTTCTTAGGCTCAAATTCAGACACAATGCGGTGCCATAACAATCGGGCCGCACGCATTTTGGCGATTTCCATGTAGAAATTCATGGAGATACCCCAGAAGAAGCTCAAACGCGGTGCAAATGCATCGATATCAAGGCCAGAAGCTAAGGCTGTTTTAATATATTCCTTACCATCAGCAAGTGTATAAGCCAGTTCAAGTGCCGCATCAGCGCCCGCTTCTTGAATGTGGTAACCCGAGATAGAAATGGTATTAAACTTAGGCATGTTTTCGGAGGCATAAGCAATAATGTCACCAATGATCTTCATTGATGGCGCAGGTGGGTAAATATAAGTATTACGCACCATGAATTCTTTCAAAATATCGTTTTGAATCGTCCCTGCGAGCTTATCTTGGCCAACGCCCTGCTCCTCAGCGGCAATAATATAGCCTGCTAATACCGGTAAAACGGCTCCGTTCATGGTCATAGAGACAGAGACTTTATCCAATGGAATTTCATCAAACAAAATTTTCATGTCTTCAACGGAATCAATCGCCACTCCCGCTTTACCTACATCACCGGATACACGGGGGTGATCTGAGTCGTAGCCTCGGTGTGTTGCTAAATCAAAGGCAACAGACACACCTTGACCACCTGCGGCAAGGGCTTTTTTATAGAATGCGTTAGATTCTTCAGCGGTTGAGAAACCTGCATATTGGCGTATCGTCCAAGGGCGGCCGGCATACATAGTCGTTTGAGGGCCACGAATAAAAGGCGCGATGCCTGGCATGGTATTGGTATATTCAAGCCCCTCTAGATCTTCTGCGGTGTACAAAGGCTTGATGTCGATGCCTTCAGGTGTATGCCACACCAGATCATCAACGGTTTTATTCATACGAGAAAGCTGTTTATTGGCTTTTTCTTTCCACTGTTCAACCGTGGCCGCTTTATTTTCTTCTGACATAATAAGTGCTCTCTCGGGGGCTTAGTGGTGATCATCTGAGGGTTGATTCAACTCAATCAACACGCCATCACAAGATTTTGGATGAATAAAAATAACACGACAGTTATGAGCACCAATGCTAGGCTCATCCGATAAAAATTGGTAGCCTTTTTCTCTAAGACGTGCAATATCCGCATCCAAATCATCGCTACGAAAGCAAAGGTGATGCATACCACCGCCTTTTTTATCAAGAAACGCTTGCACTGGGCCTTCTCCATTTAGTGGGTGAATCAGCTCAATGCTGGTCGGCGGCAGCGGGAAAAACGCCGTGCTGGTTTTGGCAGAAGCCACATCTTCTGTGCCTTCAAAGGTTAGACCGAAGTCTTCCATAAAACGTTTAATCGCTTTTTCCAAATCAGGAACAGCAATGGCAATATGATCAAGGGCTGTGATCATTGTAGCTCCCTATATCTTGTTATTCTGTCATTCAAAGCGCGGGATTCTACCATAGCAATTTGTATTTTAATAACAACCTGTTCTAATTGTTTAATAAATACTCGCTTATCGAGGATTAGTTTTGATTTAAGACGGGCAAGAGCAATAAAAAAATTCCTTTAATCGAATTTCGCTTGCGATTTTCTTGCATCTCATTCAATGATAACCACACTTTTTTACCCTTAAAGTTATTTAGGCCGTCATGGGGGTCATACAAATGAAATTGCGCTTCCGGAGCGCTGTCAACAATTGCATAGGTATATGCGGTATCGTCTATAATGACAGGCAATGCATTGGGTTGATTAAAGTGATCCATCAATATCGCCTTTAATTGCTGCATAGGGTATCGGTTATATTCTCTAACCAGTTTAGTATGAGGATTTATCCTACTTATTTTTTCTGTTAGTGAAGATTTCATAGTCATATCAAGATAGATTAACTGAAAGTTTATTGGGCACAGCTTAGAATGACTTTCTATAAAAGATGCAATATCCCCAGGCTCTAACCAGGTATTTTGAGAGCCAAGATGATGATCATTTACCAATTGCGATAAACTTGGCACCTGACTTTGTTTGTTTAAACGATGAAATAATCCAGATAAGACGATTTGAAAAGCGTTATAAGTACAAGACCATGACTCACCAGGCATCTTGGGATCTGAGGTGTAACCAAACCACTCGGGATCATAGGCTAACAATGAGACTGAATACATCAGAAAAGCAGTTAAAAAGCCTGTAAAATACCCAACTTTCATCGCTAACTGTTATTATCTAAAGTAGTTAATAGCGCCATATTGATGAGTCTATACGCTTGCTCATGCAAACACGGATCATAATCATGATACACAGGTTTTTTGCCAAGATAGACATCCCAACAGGATGTCACCATAGTTTCATACAGCATATCGCAGATGAGTAGTTGCTCAGCAGTATAGGTTGATTGTCTTTGTGATCGTCCCTGCACCCCTGAATTGGAATCCGCACCTGATAATGTTTCTAAAAGTCCTGCAAATTCAAAGCGCAAAAGCTGATCAAATGACGAGTCAGTAGGTATCAAAGGCTGGTAATCTTGTTGCGAAAAGGCCATATCAAAATCCAATGGTGCAAGAAAACTTTTAGCCTTAAGCCCTTCCTTTGAAGGTAAAACTGTAAAATTATTGGTATGCGCATTGGCATGCCAAGCATTGTATGCATTTAATGTTAGATTATCTTGGTAGGTACCCCAGCTCACCTTATTGTCATGCATTGCTCTTAATGTGGCGCCGACTTCATGCCCTATATGCTGATACAAATAAA
>JAPOUS010000288.1:0-4451 GCA_026708525.1 Cellvibrionales bacterium | reverse complement strand
AAATAAACCAAAGCCTCACTACTCAAACGCAAGGCGCATCCATCATTGTTTTTCACTGAATTAACAAACGCCTGATGAAAAGCCTCTTGCTTTGATCCTGCACGCATCAAGCGATTTATCTGATCCATGTCAGGGAGCATAGCAAAGGGCATAGCTGACTTGGCAGTTAACTTAAGCAGATGACTATCATAATTATCATCTTGCAAGATAATGGGTGAAGTCGCTAAGATGCATTCAAGGGTTTCAGGGTCGACATGTGGGGTATTTTGGGAAGCATATTGATAAATCAGATGCTCAATTGGGACAATATTCAAAGAATCATCCCGTCGACTGGCAGGATATAATTGTATTAGATCACTCAGGCTGAGTGTTGGTTGAATCAACGCTGGCAACAACCGATCAAGCCCAGACAATAGATGTGAGCCAAGACGCTTTTCACTTTGCGTTTTGGCAACAAAGGCATAGGGTGCTGCCTGCTCATACTTTGCCAGCATAGGATCAGGCCAAGTACTTTGCCCATATTGATAAACGCCTAAGGGCTGATTACAGCACCCATAAAGGCCTGAACCTTTAAGTATTTTATCAATAGATTCTGTCATGAGGCACTCTCTTAATGCTGTTTGCTTAAAGGCACTCCCTCGTAATTGTTGACTTGCTGATTTGGGCACAGCCGTAAGCACAAACCCGTCTTTATCGTTTCCGCAACCTTTGATTCGGTACCATTGTTTATCGCATTCGAAAACACAAGATCTCCGACCAGAACAATAGGCTTTTATCCCATTATCTCCTGCAACTTTTATCAAGGGTTTATCGATAATCGCCTCTGGATGCTGCTTTGTGGGTTGATCTTGAAAAAGCAATTCAAGGGGTTTTGCTGGCACTTCAGGCGGGATAATTTTTGGTGACTGAGCATGAGCAGGCTTCCGTTTTAGGTGCATAAAAGTGACCAAGGATGTGCCGCCTAACACTGAAAAACCTAAAGCTGACAAAATTAAGTGCTTTTTCTTTTTATCACCTGTTGGCTGCATGAATGCTGACAACCCAGTACCTACAAGACCTACACCGCCAATAACTGATGTAACAGCTAAAGCATAATCTACAAGCTGTGGTTTTTGATTTGCACAGGCAGTTGGGGTATTTATATTGAAGATTTCACCTTGCAAAAACTGCCCATCCGTCGGTCGTAGCCGCACAGGCTGCTGACTGACAAAATACAAATCAAGAGAATCAGCCACGCTCACAACAACAAGAGCAAGAACAAAAAAAATCCACAGAAAACGATAAAAAAAACACAAAGAAGATTTACAGATAGACATTTACAGATAGACAATGGACATAAGCGCCTTTACTTAAAGATGACTTAGGCTACAAATTTTAATAGAGGTTTCATTTTTATACTAACTATTCAAATAATTCCAAGACGAATGTTACAAAGTCTCAATATAAGCTTTAGTCTCTAGATTGCTTGTTGATAATCAGTATAATCAAGCGCCTAATAAAAATGCCATTAGATAACAATAAGATGAAGATATCCAATCAGCCAACTAAAGGCGATTTTACTCTAACCAATACCGATCTTGGCCATGTGTTAGTCACTGGCGGCTCAGGTTTTGTAGGTAAAAACTTCGTTAAAACCTTACTTAACAAAGGCTTTAAAGTCAGAAGTTTTGACCTTGCTCCTTCCGATCTCGAGCATGAAAACCTTGAGTGTGTTGAAGGCAATATCTGCGATTTTGGATTAGTTGAAAAAATCGTCGAAGGTATTGATACGGTTTTTCATACGGCGGCAATCATCGGCCTTAAAGGCGGCAACGCAGTGACTAAAGAATATCGTGACCAATCCTACTCCATTAATATTGAAGGCACAAAGAACCTGCTTAAAGCCTTACGCAAAGCTGGTGGCTCACGCTTTATCTACACCGCAAGTAATAGTGTCATCATCGAAGGCAAGCCCTTGAATAACGCCACCGAAGACACCCCTTATACGACCCGTTTTAATGATTTATATACAGAGACTAAAGTCATCGCTGAAAAATGGGTATTAAGCCAAAATGGCGTCGAGGGCGTGAACACCTGTGCCATTCGCCCAAGCGGTATTTGGGGATCAGGCGACCAAACGGTTTTTAAAATCTTTTTTGAGCAAATTCGTAATGGCGTTATGCTTGCGCGTGTTGGTGATGGCTCTGCACTTCTTGACAATACCTATGTCGATAACCTCATACATGGCCAAATTTTAGCAGCAGAGCACTGCGTCCCTGGCGGTACATCCGAAGGAGAAGCTTATTTCATCAATGACGGTGAACCTATGAATATGTTTGATTTTGCAGGCAAAGTCATTGAAAAAGCCGGCGGCAAAAAAATGCCCAAGCTTAAAATTCCCGCAGGATTAGTGAAGTTCTTTATGGTCATTTGGCAAGAATTGCACTTCCGTTTCAAATTCCCTGAGCCTATCCTGCCACCACTTGCGATTGAACGAATTGCCATCAACAATTACTTTTCTATTGATAAAGCAAGGCGTGACCTTGGCTATGAACCACTGTTCACCACGGAGCAAGGCATCGAAGCCAGCCAAGATTTTTATAAAGCACTGTTTGAAAAAATCACCGCCAAATAACCGAGCTTTACGCTCAAATAAAACAACCAGAGATGCTTCCAATCAGGAAGACTCTGGTTTTTTTGTAAAAAGTTCGATAAAGTTGCGCCCCAACGAATATAAACTCGATTCGATGCGTTTTTATATGGGTTAATGCAGGCTTACCCCTTGCTTCTTTCCCTGAAAAATACGCCTAAGAAAAACAATAGATCGCTCGGAGTCACCTGTGCCTTTAGTGTTAAATGAAGAACAACGCATTTTGAAAGATTCGGCAAGAGACTTTTTAGTCGCCAATGCCCCTGTTGAAGCGTTACGCAAGCTTCGAGACGAAAAAGACGAATTAGGCTATGATTCTGCTATTTGGCAACAAATGGTTGAGCTTGGCTGGACAGCCATTACCGTTCCAGAAGCCTACGAAGGCTTAGATTTTGGTTTTATGGGGCTAGGTGCCATTGCAACTGAAATGGGGCATACACTAACAGCCTCTCCTCTGTTTGCTACCTGCGTACTTGGCGCCTCGTTAATTGAGCTGCAAGGCACTGAAGAGCAAAAAAATGACTACTTGCCTTTAGTTGCTTCAGGACAGATCACTCTCGCAGCCGCCATTGAAGAAGCCAATCATCATGCGCCAACGGCTATTGGCACAACAGCCACATTGGCAGGCGAGCAATTCATTCTTAACGGCAAGAAAACCTTTGTACTCGACGGACACAGTGCCGATAAACTCATCGTTCTTGCTCGTACTTCAGGCGATCATAGTGACAAGCAAGGCTTATCTCTATTCTTGGTTGATGGCAAAACTTCGGGCGTCAGTATCGAACGCACCCAAATGTTTGATAGCCGTAATGCTGCAAATATCACCCTAACCGATGTTAAACTGGATAAAACGGCCCTCATTGGTGAATCTGATAATGCTTTTGAAGCGCTTGACGAAACTCTCGACCGAGGCCGTGCTATTTTAGCTGCCGAAATGCTGGGCGGCTGCCTTGAAATGTTTCAACGTACCTGCGAATACCTAAAAGAACGCGAACAATTCGGCGTCAAAATTGGTACATTTCAGGCATTAAAGCATCGTGCATCCAAAATGTTTATCGAAATCGAGTTATGCAAATCAGCCGTTTTAGGCGCATTAAATGCCATTGACGAAAAAGCCGAAAACCGTGCAGAACTTGTCAGCCTAGCCAAAGCCAAATTGAACGACACTTATACACTGGTAACCAACGAAGCAACACAAATGCATGGTGGCATTGGCGTAACCGATGAGCTTGATGTCGGCCTATTCCTCAAACGTGCTCGTGTTTTAGGGCAGTTATTAGGCTCTTCTAGCTTCCATAGAGACCGCTTCGCAACGATTAAAGGCTTCTAACGAAGATTCGCATGCTTACTCTATGCACCTAAATACTTTATTAACCGACAAAAAGATTTTATGGTGCATTCATGATCAAGCAAACCTGATGGATATCTCGCACCATCAGGTATCCATCCTCACTAACCGATACGATCAATATCTTCAATCGGAAGCAGTGGGTTTGCCCTGTACGTTTTCTGATTTTACATTTGATGCACTCACTTCTCACCAGGATTTAGTCGTCTTTGCATTAGCAAAAGAGAAAGCCATAAACCACCACATTATCGGTTCATTCTTTGAGAAATTCCCAGCAACCTGCCAATTACTTATTACCGGTGAAAAAAACCAAGGGATTAAGAGCTTGGTAAAATCGATTAAGGCGACCGGCGCTTCTATTTGTGAGTTTAAAGATAAAGTTGAGGGCAAGAAAACGCACTTTTATCTTATCGACAACAATCCATCACAGCCTTTTATCTCTGACCTACCCGATTACCATCGCCTGTTTACCTT
>JAPOUS010000265.1 GCA_026708525.1 Cellvibrionales bacterium | reverse complement strand
GTGGCAACCTAGCAGGCTCATCAAGGCATATGGAACTCTCAAAGGTCAATATTGCCTAAAGTTTGAACAATAAGCCGCTTTTTACATCGTTTTACACACACCGGAGGCACTATGCTCGCTCAGGCAATGGTTGATCAACTCAATGATCAAATTAATTTAGAATTCTATTCATCTAACCTGTACCTACAAATGAGTGCTTGGTGTGAAGATAAAGGCTTTGAAGGCGCAGCCAAATTTATGAAAGTGCATGCGGATGAAGAAATGCACCATATGCATCGCTTGTTTACTTATGTCAGTGAAACCGGTGCTATGCCATTAATTGGGGCTGTTGATTCGCCAAAAGCGGACTTTGACTCGTTATTGTCATTATTTGAATACACCTACCAACATGAAACATTAGTGACTTCTAAAATTAATGCACTGGCACATGCAGCGTTTACAAATCAAGATTATTCGACCTTTAACTTTTTGCAATGGTATGTGTCAGAGCAACACGAAGAAGAAAAGCTCTTTAAATCCATTGTTGATAAGATTCAATTGGTAGGCGAAGACGGTAAAGCACTATTCTTTATTGATAAAGATTTAGAGCAAATGGCAGGTAAAGAAAACGGCAGCATTATGAGTCACCCTGGTGTCTAATGCTTGTAGGGGAGGTCATCACTCATAGTGACTTGACTGTAACATGGATGTAAGAGAATGGCATCGCTGGATACCGGTTTTTGATTTCACTCCAGCGATGATGTTGTTGCTTTTTGTTAAGGGGCCTATAATACAGGCGCGTATCTAATATTGTTGATTATCGAAGGAGCAGATGATGAAAAAACGTAACCCGGTGGCAAAGCATGCCAGTAGCTTTAATCGCGCAAAAACGGAGCTAAACCGTAAACGCGCTGCCAAAAAAGGCTATCAGAAACATAAAAACCTCGGCAAAGAGACCTATCGCCAAGCGGCTTAACCTGACAGTTTGATTCGCTTGTCGATGGGTTTCTCCCTAACCAACTATACCAAAGCTAACGATTAATCTTTCCATAAGTTCTCACCGTTATGGGTCTCGCTCCTATGCGCCTGCGTGGGAGTGCAAAGTCATTAAGGCTGCGATGACTTAAGCAACTACTCATATGACCAAACGGCAACTATTACCAAGCTGTAAAACGCGTTGAATTTCATCGGCGTTTCTTTGTCTACACTCTCAAGACAATAAAAATTGGTGAACTATGCACCCAGAATTTACTCGAAAACCCAAAGCTTGCCCAAAGTGCCAATCGACCGCATTAAAAGATATTTATGTGGGGCTTCCACCTGAAGATTTAATGAAACTTAGCGAGTTGAAAACCTGTGCGGTTTCTATTGTTGGATGTTTTTTTGATGCGCAAAATCCCAGTTGGGTTTGCGAATCGTGCAAATACAAACTGTTTAAGACTCGCGTTATTTAGCGGTTAACCCTTCTGGGTTCTCTTTTTTTGCAAGCCTTTGGTTGTTTTTAATAAAGCGCTCTATGGCTGCTACTCGCTCAGGCGTTGATGGATGTGAGCGTAAATATGATCCATCATTAGCCTCTTTATCAGCCTGATGATGTTCAGGGTGGCTGCAAGTTTGCGTTGATGCACTAGTTAATTGGGTGAGGATTTGAGTAAAGGCATTAATCGGCACATCAAAATAGGCCATTTGTTCCAGTGCAAATTGGTCAGCTTCTTTTTCAAAATCTCGGGAATAGGATAAATCCAATAAGAGCGTCGGGGCGCCAGCGATCAAGTCAGGCATTTCGATATCTCCTAAAATAAACACCACTAACATAGAGATTAAGGTATCTTGAATTAAGCGACGTAAAAAATGTTTGTGTTTGAGATGCCCTACCTCATGAAAAAATACAGCCAGAAGTTCATCATCATTTTTTGTCAGTTGGATAAATTCATCAGTAAAAATAATATCGCCAGACATTAACGCCAGTGCGTTAGGTTGTCCCATTTTCCGAAAATGGATATTGGGTTGGAGATGTTGGTAGGCGTCAAGATAGGGCGCAAGAAGTTGCCGAACCTCGGTTTGTTTGTCATCAGGCAACTCAGAAGGATCAAACAGGGTTTTATCCAATACCGATAGAACAGACTCATCCTCTAAAAAAGTCGCTTCCGGTAAGTGGAAGGCTAAGGTTTTAGCTGTAAAAGGCACGCCATAAACAGTGATGCCATAGATGGCTGCAACACTAAGCACTAAAGCAAGCAAGGCTATGTGTAATCGGCTTTCCATATAGTGGAGGAAGCCCGCTTTGTTATTTTGTATTTTTGCTAACTTATCGATCAACAGATGTTGTGGGCAGGTGAAACTTGCCCCTTCGCCGAATCGCAAAACCCTTGGTGCTGTGCCAATTTTAGAATCAATCCGCACTTCGTTGGGAGCGAGGCTAATTCGCCTGAAATCGCCAAGTATTTTGGGGAGAATATGTATACCGTCTTCATCGAAATGAATAAACGCAGGGTAAGCTTTTGACGAATGCCCATCAAAATAATTACCCTGAATAAGCTCTTGAGCGTCTATAGCCACTAAAATGCCCCGACTTCAATATCAAATACATCTGCGGTTTCTTGGCCGAGTGCGTTTTGTTTTTGCACCTCAGATGCTGTAAATTCATCAAAACTTTCCCATGAATAAACCGTTAGGTTATCTGCAATAAATTTCGTCATGCGAACCTTTGCAGCAGGGAAGTAAAGGCCAAGGGTTAAGAATATAAGTAATGCATTGATAAGGCTGACTTTGGTGTATTCCATCATGGTAAAGCTTTCTTTAAAGCGGAAACTTTTAAGATTGACACTCTGATAAAATACTTGCAAACAGGCAAATTGAAAGTAAAGGTAAGTGCCAAAATAGACAGCCATCATAACTACTGGGGCGAAGGAAATCAGTGGGTTCGCATCACCAATAAACAACAGCAAACTCAGCAAGCCACCACCGGATGAAATGGCGATCATGATTAAAAAGATGGGGGCGTAGTTTTTCCAAGTGGCTGTAAACTCAAACGACTCCGACCCATAACGGCTATTGCTGACAATAAATCGATGAAATTCAGCCATAGCTTTTGGTGCCAATATCCCTAAAGACACTATTGCCAACAGAGGCCAGAGGATAAAGGTAACAAAGGCATCGCCATATTTTGCATCAAACCCAAACTGGATATTTTTAAACGACGACATACTGTTGTTAAATGCCAGTGAGCGAATCACTAAATAGGGTAAGGCTAAATAAAATAACGCAAGAATCGGGAAAATACTTTGAGGGTATAAGCTTGTCAACGCGTTAAAGGCGATGAATAAACCAATAGCGATCAGACGGCCTTTGAGTATAGTTATGGGATTAGCAAGGTATTCAAAGCGTGCGTTATCTAATTCGAGGTGGCCATAAAAATAACGCCGGTTCCTTACCTTTGCCCAAGCCGAGTAGATGCCAAGCGTTAGGATCGTCAAAATAATATTGACGATCCACACTTTAAAATAGGCCATACCATCACCATAAAAAGCGAGTCGGTAATGTTGGGCTTGAGCAGGTTGTTGGGATTCTTGGGAGGGTTCTTGATATGAGTCGAGGTTATCCATAATATCCTTATTGCGTATTTTTTTTTATTTTTCTTGAGTGTAAATTATTTTCACCCTTCTTAGTAGCGTTATGTTGGTTGATATTTAAACTGACATTCTGTGCCCCATTTGATAGAGTCTTGCGCCCTTGTCACAGATAAAAATAAAAAAGGCTCATTGTGCTGCGTTTACTCTCCATAAGTTTGTGTTTAATCTTGGTTGCGGGCTGTCAGTTAGATTTTTCAATGTGGGTTGGCACGTTTGAAGAGGAGGAAGAGGCTCAAAGCTTGTATTTTCCCTTGAATAAAGCGTTAAAGGTGGAGAGTAATGATTCGCTAACAGGAACCTGGCTGGTGGCTTCAGAACGTAAAGCTACCGCCTTCGTCGATGAACCTGAAGTATTTCATGATGTATTATCCCAGCTGGATACCTTAAAGATGGTATTTATAGAAGAGAACCCGCTGGATGAAAAAAATATCAGCATCTATGAATGTGAACCCACTGAGCGTGAAAAAGTGGTGGATTTAAATGCTGAAGATAAAGCGACTGGTACTGGGCCATCGGGTGATTATGTGTGGCAGTTCGATGACCATAATACCTTGGCTTTTGATAGTGAAAAGATCGATGCAGGGGTTGTGGAAACAGCGACTTGGCGAGGAATTAAAGTGTCGCATCAAATAAATGATCGATCACTGGTTGAGTCCTTGGTCTCCGAGTTTAATTTCAATCTTGATTTTGCTAATCATGATGGCGTGGAGTTTATGAATCCTGCTGATGACTATGCACCCATTTGTTTTCGTGTGAGGCAGCAACACTATAGTGCTGAGTCAATTACTGGCGCTGTGGGTGCTGAAAGTGTTTCTGAAAATAGCACCGATAAACAAGTGATTGAGCTTAATGTGCAATCAGCCGCAGGCGATTATGTCTATCTTTATAACGATAATGAAGACAAGCGCGAGTTCTCCAGTGAGCAATTACCCATGCCAACTGAAAGTGGATTAACGCAAACGCAAAACGTGTTGGTCTTGACCGCCTATGATGCAATGGCTTTACGATTATTTGATGAGCGCTATTTTATTATTGATGGCGTGTATGATGATTTAACGCCACATCCTGATAATCGAGTAGAGTATATCCAGACCGATTTTCAGTTTGACAAGGGATATTTTCATGTGGATGCGGAATCTGTACGTCCAAACGATGAGTTTTCGCTCCAGTTTGATTTGCGGTTATAGTGTTATCGTAGCCAACTTGTATTGCATCAACATCCAATTTTCCCCCTCGACATTACTACCAGAGGGGGGATATTTATGAGGCATGATTTTTTAGCGAGAATCTTGAAATAGATGATCGCAAGGTTTATTTGATGTTGATGTCTTTGCTCTTTGCTTTCTTATAGGGTAAGCCTAGAAAGGTTGTAAGCTATTGCGCTTAACGTGCATTCTATCACCCGAAGTTTTGGGTGGGTCATGGAAGGTATTTCGGTATGCTAGGTCAAAATTTATGCATTGTTTGGCTAATTCTGGATTTTCTCTTATGTGCTTTTTTACTTCAAGTCCTTGACCGAGATATATTTCAATTGCTTCTTTCGTGGCCTCTTCTGATAGCTTTTTAGTATATCCGGAAAGAATAGCTCTAGCTTTTTTAGGCTCTTCACTGCGAATATTCTGCCCAACAACTACCGCGATGAATGAAAAGTAGCCAGTAATAGCAATTTGAGCGACAAGGCCTGTAGGCATTTTAAGAAACGTTTAACTATTTACATTTTGACGTCTTGAATCGAAAATTTACCCATTCAATATCTATAACCTCCACCCAAAAAAGGTGACAAGAGATGAACCATGATGATTGGCATAAACTGTGGGAAGCTGGTGACACGGGCTGGCACTCAGAAGAGCCTAACTCGTATCTGGTGGAATATATTGAAGCCTTAGGCTTGAATCAAGGAGATCGGGTTTTTATTCCCTTGTGCGGCAAAACGGTCGATATTCCATGGCTGGTTTCTCAAGGGTTTCACGTTGTGGGTATTGAGTTAAGTGAGATTGCCATTCAGCAGGTGTTCGACTCACTGTCACTGACGCCTGTAGTGACAACCCTTGGTGCGCTTAAAAAATACAGTGCCGATCAGATTGATTTATTTGTTGGTGACTTTTTTGCACTCGATGCGAATACTCTTGGCCCTGTTCAGGCTGTGTTTGATCGAGGTGCGCTTGTAGCATTGCCCGCACCACTTCGTATTCAATATGCGATACGTCTGCAGGCCATTACTGAACACGCTAAAATCTTGTTGGTTTGTTTTGAGTATGACCAATCTTTACTGGAAGGGCCGCCTTTTGCCATTACGCCAGATGAAATTAAGCAGCACTATGGACAGTCTTATGAGATTGAGCAGTTAGTTTCCATCGATGCAAAATCACTATTAGGTGTCGATTTTCCATTGAATGAAACAATTTGGATGCTTATCCCATAATGTCGGCTTAATACGTAGCGCCGGCTTAAGATGTGCGATTTATTAGGAACTAAGTTGTAAATATAGTATCAACCTCTTAATCCCTAACGATTTTAGAGGTAAATAATGCAAAATAAATGTCTCCGAATATGTCATGTAGGTTTTTCGGTAGCTTGGTGCCTTAGTTTACTCATTATGGGTAACTTTTCTTTAGGCTGCTCTCGGTTTGTGTATCAAGGCAGTCCTCAAAATTATTATACTGGCCGCTCAGTTGATTGGTTTGAGGATATGAAAACGGATATGTGGGCATACCCTAAAGGGATGAAAAAAGATGGCGGAACGGGCAGTGGTGCCATTAAGTGGACGTCAAAATATGGTTCAGTAACAACCTCTGTATATGATGTTGCCACCATTGATGGAATTAACGAAAAAGGCCTTGTGGCGGGATTATTGTATTTGGCTGAAGCTAAATACCCTGAAGCCTCATCAAAGCCAACCTTATCGGCAGGGGCTTGGGCGCAATATGTGTTAGATAAATTTGCCAGTGTAAAGGAGGCCGTCACAGCACTCAAAAAAGATCCTTTTACCTTGATAGCTCCCGCCTTACCTGACGGCAAACCAACAACGATTCATTTATCCATTTCTGATCCGCAAGGTGATTCGGCTATTTTTGAGTATATCAATGGCAAGCTTGTTATCCATCACGGTAAGCAATATAAGGTAATGACTAACTCACCAACCTATGATGAACAAACATCTCTCGCAAATTATTGGATGGATATTGGTGGTGATAAAATGTTGCCGGGAACCAGCCGAGCGGCAGATCGGTTTGTGCGGGCAACGTACTATTTGAGTGTTGTTCCCGCATTTGATGATGAAAGAAAAGCTACGGCGGCAGCAATCTCTATTATCCGTAATTTATCTGTTCCAATGGGTGTTAATGACCCGCATGCACCAAATATTGCAACGACATTATGGCGAACCATTTCGGATCATAGTAAAAAACGTTACTACTTTGATTCGGCACTCAGCCCAAATGTTTTTTGGGTGGATTTAAAAAACCTTGATTTTTCTCAAGGTCAAGCGCCTAAAAAGCTGGCATTAAGAGATCATCCGATTTTAGCAGGTGATCAATCGGCGTCGTTTAAAGAGGCGGAGCCTTTTAAATGGCTTAAATAATAGCATCAGGGTTTTAGTGATGTTGATGTATTGAGCTTCTGCGTTTGGGTGTATTCACTGACGGAAAAATATGGTAAAAATTGCAACTCACAATAATTTATATCGTTGTAATTTTTATGAATACGCCCATTAATGCCACCACACCTGTTATCATCGCAGCCGCTGCGGTCAGTCAAAAAATTGATAATCCTGAGTTACTCTTAGATGGAAAAGATGCGGTTGGCTTGATGGTAGATGCTGCTAAAAAAGCCGCCAATAAACACCTGGAGGCAATTATCTTATCAGAAGTAGATGCTATTTCAGTGTGTCAAGGCATGTGGGGGTTTAATAATCCCGCTGCATTGATGAAAGAAGCTGTTGGCGCCACTAACGCAGAAACGATATTTCAAAAAATTGGTGTACTCCAGCAGGATGTAATTTCAGAGGCCTGTTTGGCTATTCAATCCGGTAAAAAATCCTTTTGCTTAGTGGCGGGAGGTGAAGCGAAATACCGCGATTTGATGGCTGGCATACATCAGATTACGTTACCGTCAGTCGAAGCGCAATCTGAGCCTGATCGCTTGGTGGAGCCCGAGCAAGAGCTTTGGCTATCCGCCGAAACCGACGCAGGGTTGGGGATGCCTGTGGGGTATTATGCGCTGATGGATTCCGTTTATCAGAAAGATCATTCGCTGACCGTCGAGCAGCACAGGCATAGGGTGGCAGAGTTGTATCATGATTTCAGTGATGTGGCAGCCAGTAATCCAGATGCTTGGAAACAGCAAGTGGTTGAAGCGGACGACATAAAAAATGCTAGCGATAAGAACCCTATGCTGGCTTTCCCTTACACAAAACGGCACAACAGTAGCTGGAATGTCGATCAAGCTTCTGCGATTTTGATTTGCTCAACAGAAAAAGCTACCGCGTTAGGTGTCGATCAAAAACACTGGATTTTCCCTGTGGCAGCGACGGCATCTAATCATATGCTGGCTGTGTCAGAACGCGAGCATCTTGCGAGGTGCCCTGGTGCTGAAGAAGCGGCTAAAGCTCTTTATGAACTTTCAAATATGGCACCAGTTGCGATCGATTTGGTTGAGCTGTATTCATGCTTTCCGGTTGGGGTGTTATCCTTTGTTGATGCGTTAGGTTTGGAGGGTCGTTCAAGCTTAACCACTACGGGCGGTATGCCTTTTGCGGGAGGCCCATTAAATAACTATGTTATTCAGTCAACGGTCAAAACCCTTGAGTTACTCGAATCGATAAACAAAGTAACGGCACTGGTGTCGAATATTTCAGGCATGAATACTAAACAAGGCCTGTTTCTTTACAGTAAAAACTATCAGCCATTTCAGTATCAGGATGTGACAGAAAAAGTCGCTCAAGTGCAAACGAAAAAAACGGTGCTTACGGACTACCAAGGTCAAGCAACCATTGTGGCATCGACGGTATTATTTCAAAAAAATACCGCCGAACGTGTCGTGGTTATTGCTGAGAATGAGTCAGGCGAGCGGGTCGTTGCTTATAGTCAGGATGCGGCCTTATTTAGTGACTTTGAAAAGCAGACCCAGATTGGTAAATCTGTCGCTGTAGAGCAGGGTATTTTCTGTTTTTAATCCTGGAGCCAAGGTGTGTATTGTAAAACACGACCACTTGAAAAATTTCAGGTAAAGCTTTCGTGCTTTTTTCAATATCAGAGTGACACTCATGGGAGATTAGGGTTTTATCGATCAAATCATCCAAGTAGCTTTCACCCTCAGTTATGGTATGACGGCTTGATTCCTTGTATTCAATTGCCTTGATATATTGGTGGTGAAGTTTGCCGTTCACGACGTCTGTGTGCTCCATTGCAAATTGACAGCCAGCAGTCTCTAGATCTTCTATTGGAATGGTTTTTAGTTGAGCAAATAGTTTGGATAATACAGAAGGCAATTGACAGCAGCAGTTGGATTGAGTGCCGCTTGGAAAATCTTGAATTTGATTTGCATAGGCATCCCACTCTTGGTAGCTTCGCATTGTTTTAGAGGCATTAACTAATGGCGCTAGTATCAGAAAGATAGACAAGATTGAGAGTGAAGTGTTTTTGAGCATGGCGTTCTCATGATAACTAAAATCTAAAAAGACCGCATTCTTAGGGTTTAGTTTGATGACATTGAATTACCATTTAGTTATTTTTTGCTCGAATGGAGTCAGCTAGCATTTTATGGTAGGATCTGCGCCATAAAAGCAGTAATAAACCCTTCTGGATAGTCTTGTGTTCCTCAAAAAAATCTCCTTGAATGCCCTGGCAGTCATTGCCTTCGCTTTATTTCTTTTTGCTTGTGATGATGATTCTCGTCCTTCTTCGCCAGACGACGAGGTGCCTATTGATATTCCGGATGATGATAGTCAGGATCACGATGGCGAAGGTAACGAACCCTTAGGTCCTATGATCAGGCAGCTCACAGAATTTCCTGCCGATGCACCCTGCCCTCTTGGTGGCGTTCGCATCGATAAGGGTCATGATAATAATACCGATGGCGTTCTTTCTGGGGATGAGCGTGAATCTTCGGACGTGATTTGTTATACCGAAGATAACCTGCTTGCGCAAACGACGCACGGGCATTTGTGGCTTGGTCAAAATAAAAGCTATGTGTATTTAAACAACCCGCATGCTGACAAGCTAACCCTAGTGACATCGGACAATCTCGATTGTAATCCACAAAACCTAGACAGCTGTGAAAATTCGGATAGTTATGAGTTTTATAACAACTGGGGTGGGGCGCAAATATCAGCAATTACAGCATCGAGCCCTGCTTACCTATGGCTTAACTACAAAGAAGAATCCTCCAATAGTGTGCATACTCAATTAACCGAATTGCCGCAAAAAGGCTATGCGCAGGTGATTGAATTTAATGGTTACCTCTGGAGTATTGGTGGGCGATTGCGTCAAGGTGGCAAAACTGATGAGGCGATTTGGCGTTCATCCGATGGTTATCATTGGTCTAAGGTGGTAGAAAAAGCGCCTTTTGGCCAAAAGCGCTATCATCACCTAGTTGTCTTTAATGATAAATTGTGGTTAACAGGGGGTGATCTATCTAATGAAGTCTGGGTAACAGACAATGGCTTAGATTGGCAACAAGTGACTCAAGTTACGCCTTGATAAGGCCGATCACAGCATCAGGTGGTGGTCTTTAACGATAAAATGTGGATGCTTGGTGGCAAAGGCGCAGGCAATGCGCATCTAGGTGACATACTGACGTCAACCGATGGCGCGAACTGGATTCCTCAAACAACCGAAAACCCTTTCCCTGCCCGTTATTGGCATCAAGCCCTCGTGTTTAATAATAAATTATGGATTTTTAATGGGCAGTCTGTGAATGATAGGCCACCCAAGCGTAGCCGAGATATTTATTCGAGCGTGGATGGTATTAATTGGGTCTTAGAAACCAACTCACCCGCCTATGGCGGAATTATCGGCCACCAAATATTACCCTTTGATGGCAAGCTGTGGTTAGTGTCAGGTTATACCAATGGTTATCGACAAGATGTGTATTCATCGGATGATGCAATTAATTGGACGCTTGAAAATAACAATGCGTTTGAAAAAACAGCCTACCACCAAGTGGTTAATTTTAAGCGTCAATTGTTTATGTATAAAGGCAGCGGTAACGGCTATGAGGGGCATTTGGTGTCTAAAAATGGTCGAGACTGGAAGCCGTTTAATGAAAAATTGTTCGCTAAACGTCAGATGCATCAAGTGGTTGAGTTTAATGCATCGCTTTGGATGATTGGCGGCAGAAACTACGAGAATGAATTCACACCAGGTGTTTTTACATCAATCTATGGTCAAGTCTGGACGCAAGTGCTCTCGGGCAATGACGCACCTTTTAGTGCCAGAGATCAGCACCAGTTAGTGGTCTTTAATAACGCCCTTTGGGTGATTGGCGGCCGAGATATAGATGGCTTTAAAAACGATGTATGGAAAAGTACCGATGGTAAAGCGTGGAATAAAGTTGATCAAGTGACAAGCTTTAGTGCGCGTGGCGGTCATCAATCCTTTGTATTTAATAACAAGCTTTGGGTTGTTGGTGGCACATCGCCTGAAGGTTACCTGAATGATGTGTGGTCATCTGGTGATGGGGCTAATTGGCAGCAGGAATCATCCAATGCTGCCTTTTCTCCACGTTATGATCATCGTGTTACTTCGCTTAATGGTGAGTTGTATTTAGTTGCAGGCTTTGGTCTTGATGATGTGAATCCTGTGGTTTTTGATGATGTGTATCATTCCAAAGATGGTATTGAGTGGACGCATATAACAAAAGACGCTGATCTAGCACGATACGGTCATGAACTCACAACCTATAATGGGCAGCTTGTCGTAACGGGCGGTTATGTTGAAGGCAATGCCAGTGCAGATATTTTAACTTCGTCGGATGGCATTGATTGGATTAAGCATACAGATGCACTTTTTCATGCAGGTGTTAGCCAGCACCAAACTGTGTTTTATAGGCTTCAATTGCTGATCATCGGTGGAGAAACCAACCGATTAGGTTTTGATTACCCAGATAACCAAACCTATATTGCTTCTGGTTTTTTAAATTGGTATCACTTAAAACCTATTAGCTTTTCGTTTGCCAATACCTTTGAAAAAATCAAGCTTGTCACTGCTGCGATTAAACCGCAAAGCGATCTATTAAAAACAGGCTATGAAGTGTTGTTAGATGGTTCAGAAAGTGATGCGACGGATTATCAAAACATGGCTTTTGCGTGGACGCTGGTTGAGAAACCTGAGGGTAGCCTAGCAGCTATTGATGATGCCTTTCGAATATCCACGCACTTTACACCTGATCTAGATGGGACTTATACCGTAGAGCTGGTTGTGACGGATGGTGGCCATTCAGATTCTACCCGCATCACCTTTAACACGTTAACCGAACCAACCGCGGTGATTACAGGTTGTGATGCGAATGTTTATGAAGGTGATACAGTGACTATGGATGGTAGCGCAAGCTTTGATAAGTATGGTAACCCATTAACGTATTTTTGGACCTTGTCTGCGCCACGTGGAGCAGATAATTCACTGGATGATCCAACAGCGTCGAGCGTCACAAAAGTGCTTAATCGTGAAGGAAGATATAATTTTTTCTTAACGGTCGATAATGGGGGGATGGCACACAGCACGTCAAAATCTTGTCAGGTAGATTATTTTCCCATCTAGCCAGAAGCTGTTGAGCACATGTTTGTGCTCAATTTTCGGTATTTGTTATCAGTCTGCTGATGAGTTTATGAAATTTGGTGATAAAACAAGGTAGATTGTTCGCAAGATGATTGACTAGAGGAACGCATGCAAAAGGAGTTGGATCAGCTTCGTGAAGAATTAACCAGCCTAGAGGAATTCTTTGCCAAGCAAACCGCTGAGATTGAACAGCGTATTCAAACGCTTGAAAGTTCCTTAGCCTTGGATGCAACATCCAAGCAGGCAGAAGAGGGCGCTCAGAAGATTCATTCCAAGCTCACTCATAAGAAAAAACCAAAGCCAGACTGGCAATCCGCTTATCCACCGATTAAAGATTCAATTAAAGACCCAATAAAAGTAAATAAATCCGCGCCAAAAAAAATCACGGCACCTGTTAAACCGCAAGTCAATCCACAAAATAAACAACCAGTCCCTGCTTCTACGGTTTCAAAACCAACACAATTCAAGCCTCAGCCAACGCCACTGATTCAAACAGATGCATTTAAACAGTTGGCTGCAATAATCTTACCGATGCTTTTGCCATTTGGTGGTTTGGTTGATCGATTTTCTGCTATCTATAAACATTACCAATCCGAAGGGCGAGTGCCCGTTTTTTTCTTAACAACGGCAGGCGTTGTCGCCTTGGTGCTGAGTTTTGCTTATCTCTTGCAGTATTCGTTTACCACCTATTTGAGTGTGACAGGCAAGGTGCTTGTTGGCTTTTCTGTTGCGATAGCTACGCTTATTGCAGGTATCCGAATAGCAACGAAAAAAACCGACATGCAGGATTACGGGTCAGCCATTATTGGGTTGGGCATTATTTTGCAATATTTATGCGCGTATTTTGCAGGCCCTTATTATGAATTGATCCCACCTATCATAAGTTTAGCTTGTCTAGCTGCTATTGGTTTGGTGGCTTATTTCATTGCCTTGCGCTTTCATACCCGAGTTGTGGCCTTAGTGAGTCATCTAGGCGGGGCAAGTTTGCCCTTATTATTAGATAGCTTTGCCGCATCTCCTTTGATTTATTTGGCTTACCTTTGGTTATTAACGCTAGGCTCTTTTCATATTGCCAAAGTGATCCGCTGGCATGCGTTAAGTATCGTAGCCATGATAGCGAGTATTGGCATGATAGAAGTCATGCTTTATCAACTTGAAGCGCCGATTAATGGGTTGGCACTATCGGCCTTTATCATGGCGTTCTTTTATCTTTTTTCGTTGAGCGCACTTAAGCGTGTTGATCTTTCCGAAGGTGGTAGCTCTCAAGTTAATAGCTCGCAAGCTGATCATACGCCAATACCGAAAGACCATGTAGCGATGATTTTATCAAGCGGTGGCTTTTTGTTATTTGCCCATCAACACATAGCGTTGTCGTCACAGGTTTTAGGATTGATCGCGTTTCTCAATGCGGGGGTTTGGTTAGCATTATCGATCTTCTCATCGCTAATATTTACGCACCCGGTTGATTCGGCGACAGATCGTTGGGTTAAATCGGTTAGCATATTGTTTGTGGGCTTGTTAGCCGGTATTGGCGCTATGTTGTTAATTCATCCAGATCTTTTAGGTGTGGTTTGGTGCCTCGAAGCCTTATTGTTGCTCTATCTAGGGGCGCAGCAGAAGTATCTGTCAGTTCGTTTAGAAGGTTATTTAGCGCTTTTGATAGCCTGTAGCGTGATGCTGGTTTCTGTTATTAAGTGGTTAACCCACTCCGTGACAAAACTGCCCGCCTTATTTGATTTTAGTTTGCATATTGCTCTTGGGCATCTGGTAGCTATTGCGCTGACGCTTTGTGCAGTAACAGCCATTTATAAAAAATATACGGATCAGTTGAATGAGTATGAGCGATTTGGCCAGCCAATGATTCAAACCATGGCCTATGCTTTTATGACCGTATCTGCTCTGTTGGGTGTTGGCATCTTATCGGTAGATTCGATGTGGCTGGCTGGGTTTGTTTTTGGGTTTTTATTGTTGTTTGAATCTAAGCGAGTTGCTTTGCCTGAATTGGAACTTTTGGGGCTAATCAGTATATCGTTATTATTTTTCCCCATTACCGCCAGTGCGTTGCATAGTGGAAATTTATATTTTGAACAACAAAGCTTAATAGCAAAAGTATCAACCAGTTTGCTTTTTATTTCCCTTTGGGCTGTGCCTGCGTTCTTTAAGTTTGTGCTTAAGACGTCTTCCGTTTTCGATGAGTGGATGGTGTATTCTGAAAAAAGCTTTGTCTGTTTGTTGCCCATCTTTTTCTTACCCAGCGTGTTTCGATTTTATGAAGATTATCTTGTTATGGCTCTTTGGGTGTCGGCGTTTGTAGCATTATATCTATATCAGAAAAAACCATTTCGTGTATTAAATATTGAATTAAAGGTTTTGTCATGGTTGGCGAGTATTGCAGCAATTTCAGGCTGTATTGTTGTGGCTTTTGGTTCAGAGAATGCGTTAGCTTTGCCTTCATTGCTTTGCGGGTTGTTTTATTTTGGTTGTATTGGCTGGCAAAGTGGCTTTATTAAACATCTATTGATCAATGAACAAAAAATACCACTAAATAAAGACTATCACTATCCGCTAGTGGTTGGGGGTGTTCTCTATTTTAACCTGAGTATAGTGGTTCTTAGTTATGGTCTAACCTCATCCCTGCCATTTTCTGGATTGATGGCGATGATGAGTTTATTGGGGCTCTATGCGTTGCGTTCGGGCGTTGCGCCTATTCGTCAACTCTTGATTCTTATGTATTGTCTCATATTTGCATTAGGCGTCGTGTTA
>JAPOUS010000355.1 GCA_026708525.1 Cellvibrionales bacterium | reverse complement strand
GCCTTATAAGTAAAAAAAAGCAACTTATAAACAGATTATTCTTTTTTTGTGGATAAAAAATAGGAAGACTGAGGGTAAAAACTTATTCTATTCACACGTCTTTGAAGAAAAAAAATCTTGGCTGTCATTTGTTAAAAACTATCAACGGGGATAGCACCTGAAAAATGCAGCTAAACCGATAAGAAATAAATCATCTAACTTATTGAAAATAATGTATAAATATTGGTTATACACAGATAAAGTCTGCCCTAATAATAACAACATCAATATCATTACTTATAAAAAGATAAGTTAATTAATAAATAATTAATATTGAATCCAACAATCAAATCTGTGAAATGCTGAACCATTATTCTGCTTTTAGACTTTTGGCTGTTATAATGGGCAGTTTTCGACCGTTTCAAACGTTGTTTAACCCCTAACCTTTACGTAAGCAGCGTCGAGAAACAGGAAAGTGAGATGAAGTAACAATGCAGTATCCTGAAAACTTTGATGTCATTGTCATAGGTGGAGGTCATGCAGGTACAGAGGCTGCTTTAGCCTCCGCAAGAATGGGGAGTAAAACACTCCTTTTGACCCACAATATTGAAACCCTAGGACAAATGTCCTGTAATCCAGCCATTGGTGGTATTGGCAAAAGCCATTTAGTCAAAGAAGTGGATGCCATGGGAGGTGCCATGGCATTGGCAACAGATGCAGGTGGTATTCAATTTCGTGTATTAAACGCAAGAAAGGGCCCAGCTGTTCGAGCAACCCGTGCACAAGCAGATCGTGTACTTTATAAAGCAGCCATTAGACATATCCTTGAAAACCAACCTAATTTAACCTTATTTCAACAAGCAGTTGATGATTTGATTGTTGAGCAAGGCAAAGCACGCGGAGTTGTTACGCAAACTGGCATTAAGTTTTATAGTAAAAGCGTTGTATTAACCACAGGCACCTTTTTAGGTGGCGTTATTCATTTAGGCTTAGAGAAAAGCTCGGGTGGTCGAGCGGGTGATCCGCCAAGTATTCGACTAGCGGATCGACTAAGAGAGCTACCACTACGTGTAGGGAGACTAAAAACCGGTACACCACCAAGAATCGATGCAAAAACCATTAACTTTAAAGCGCTTGAAGAGCAATGGGGAGATACCCCCACGCCTGTGATGTCTTATCGTGGTTCCATCGATCAGCACCCTGAACAAGTCTGCTGCTGGATCACCCATACCAATGAGCAAACTCATGACATCATTCGTGAAGGTCTTGATCGTTCTCCAATGTTTACCGGGGTCATTGAAGGGCAAGGGCCTCGCTATTGTCCTTCCATAGAAGATAAGATTCACCGTTTTTCAGACAAATCGTCTCATCAGATCTTTATTGAGCCAGAAGGGCTGAAAACGCATGAAATTTATCCAAACGGTATCTCAACGAGTTTACCTTTTGATGTGCAGTTAAGCTTGGTTCGGTCAATAAAGGGGTTTGAAGACGCGCATATTACTCGACCAGGGTATGCGATCGAATATGATTATTTTGATCCAAGAGATTTGAAAACAACGCTTGAGACCAAAGTTATCCCCAATTTGTTTTTTGCAGGGCAAATCAATGGTACAACCGGCTATGAAGAAGCGGCAGCGCAAGGACTTTTAGCTGGTATCAACGCCGCATTGAGTGCGAATGAACAAGCTGCATGGGCGCCACGACGCAATGAGGCTTACCTTGGAGTGCTGGTCGATGACTTAGTCACTATGGGAACCAAAGAACCCTATCGTATGTTTACCTCACGTGCGGAATATCGATTATTGCTACGTGAAGACAACGCCGATCTGCGTTTAACCGAAACAGCAAGAAAGTTAGGCTTGATTGACGATGAGCACTGGGCATTATTTTGTAAAAAAACGGAGGCGATCGAAGCCGAAAAGCAACGACTAAAAACGCATTGGGTACAGGCCAACAGTGATGAAGCCATAGCGTTTAACCGATTGTTTAAAGATCCTTTATCGAAAGAAGCCAATCTTTTTGGTCTATTAAAGCGTCCAGAAATAACATTTGAAGACATTAAAAATATTTCAGGCAGTCAGGTAGATGATCCACAAGTTGCCGAGCAAATTGAAGTACAGGTGAAATACGCAGGTTACATTAAGCGCCAAGAAGAAGAAATTCAGCGTTTAATTCGCTATGAAAACACCTTATTGCCCAGTACGCTGGATATTGATGCCATCGATGGGTTATCCAATGAGGTGAAGCAAAAGCTCAAAGACCATAAGCCAGAAACCCTGGGGCAAGCCTCACGTATCTCGGGCATTACGCCCGCAGCGGTATCCCTGCTATTGGTCAGTTTGAAAAAGCAAGGGTTGCTTGAGCGAGTGAATGTTGACTGATATTACTGAACAGCTTGCGCGTCAAATTCATCAAAAAGCGGCGTTACTACCGGTAGAGGTTTCTGAAGCACAAAGTCTTTTGATGGCAAAATATTTAAGATTGCTTGAAAAATGGAACAGTGCGTTCAATTTAACGGCAATTCGGCAAATCGATGAGATGCTAGACCGGCACCTCATCGATAGTTTATCGATCGCCCCATTCATTGATTGTGATCGATTGTTGGATGTAGGGACAGGCCCAGGCTTGCCTGGCATTCCCTTATCTATCATGCAACCGAATATGTCGGTGACTTTATTGGATAGCAATGGCAAAAAAACACGGTTTCTTAATCAAGCCAAGCTAGAATTAAATTTAACTGTTGATGTTATTCATGCGCGTGTAGAGTCTTTTAAACCCCAAATGCAATTTACCGGGATTGTCAGTAGAGCCTTTACCAGTCTTGATGATATGCTAGAAAAGACTCGCCATTTGTTAAGTGACCATGGCAAGCTTTTTGCGATGAAGGGAAAATACCCGTCAGATGAATTGGCGGAGCTTAACAGTAAGTGGAATAGAGAACGTATTCGAATCGAATCCATTGACTGGCAAGGGTTAGACTCCGAACGGCATTTAGTGATTTTTTCACCTTGATTAAGATGCAATTGGCCCCCTTGCTTGAAAAAAGAAACAGGAGCATACAGTGACTAAAGTATTAGCCATTGCTAATCAGAAAGGAGGCGTGGGTAAAACCACCACGACGGTAAATCTTGCCGCGTCATTGGCTGCTACCAAAAAAAAGGTACTGCTGATTGATCTTGACCCGCAAGGTAATGCAACCACATCAAGTGGTGTAGATAAACAGGGTGTTGAAGCAGGAGCTTATGACGTCCTGATGGGGCAAGCATTGATGGCAGATGTCATTCATTCCAGTGTCGAGGTTGGTTATGATGTACTCGCGGGGAATTCTGACTTAACTGCCGCAGAAATTGGCTTACTTGAGCTAGAGCAAAAAGAACACAAGCTAAAAAAAGCCATTGATACTATCAAGCATAATTATGATTTTATTTTACTCGATTGCCCACCTTCACTAAGCATGCTGACCATCAATGGGTTGTCTGCGGCTCAAGGCGTGATTATTCCAATGCAGTGTGAATATTTTGCTTTAGAGGGGCTAACCGATTTGATAACCACCATTGAAGGTGTCAAGCAAACTGCGAACCCATCATTAGAGATTGAGGGCATACTACGTACCATGTATGACCCAAGGAACAGTTTGACCAAGGATGTGTCAGATCAATTAAAAGCGCATTTTTCAGACAAGGTTTATCGAACCTGTATTCCAAGAAATGTGAGGCTCGCAGAGGCGCCAAGTTTTGGCCAGCCTGTTATTTCTTACGATAAGCATTCGAAAGGTGCGATGGCCTATTTAGCACTTGCCGGTGAAATGATTAGACGGCATGAATGTGAAGCGGAATCAGAAACCGCTTAAGATTTTCATCACGTAACGCTAACGACAAGTAAAGCAGAGAAAACAATGGCAGCAAAAAAGCGAGGGTTGGGTAAAGGATTAAATGCATTGCTGAGTACGCCGCAGGTAGGTGAGCAACAAGCGGTAGAATCCTCCTTGACTGTAGCCCCAAAAACATCGGGTGAACAGTTAAAAGAGTTACCCATTGAGTGGTTACAGCGCGGAAAATACCAGCCACGTCGCGACATGTCACAAGATGCACTGGAAGAATTAGCGCAATCAATTAAAGCCCAAGGGATTATGCAGCCTGTGGTGGTTCGCCCTATTGGTGAAAACCAATACGAAATCATTGCCGGTGAGCGTCGTTGGCGGGCAAGTCAATTAGCCCAATTGGATAAAATTCCTGTGGTGATCAAGCAAGTCACCGATGAGGCGACCATTGCCATGTCGTTGATTGAGAATATTCAGCGGGAAGATCTCAACCCAGTTGAAGAGGCTATGGCTTTGCACCGTTTGCAGGATGAATTTGAATTAACTCAGCAAGAAGTCGCGGATGCTGTCGGTAAGTCCCGTACCACGGTCACCAATTTACTGCGTTTAATGTCGTTGAACGCTGATGTGCAAAAGCTGTTAGAATACGGCGACCTTGAAATGGGGCATGCGAAGGTTCTCCTTGCTTTAACAGGTGAAAAGCAGAGTTCGGCTGCCAAAGAGGTGGTAAGTAAGGGGTTAAATGTTAGGCAAACGGAAGCCTTGGTTAAATCACTTAAAGAAGGCAAAAAAGACAATTTTAAACCCACGGTT
The DNA here is from genome assembly GCA_026708525.1 of Cellvibrionales bacterium. GTDB lineage: Bacteria > Pseudomonadota > Gammaproteobacteria > Pseudomonadales > DT-91 > CAKMZU01. The sequence goes on along the minus strand of JAPOUS010000355.1, from coordinate 10,594 downwards.
GACCCAGATATTAAGCGACTCGAAGATGACTTAACGGATCAACTCGGTGCTGTGGTTTCTGTCCAGCATAACGCCAAAGGCAAAGGGAAATTATCCATAAAATATAATAGCTTGGATGAATTAGATGGCATTCTTGCCCATATCAAAAAAAGTAGTTATGTGTAAAACCATCGATGCCAGCCTTGTGCTCATGCTCTGCATGGGGATGCATCAACCTTTTATCTATAGAGGGTTGAGAAAGGTTTTATAGGCTTAATCGATAGGCATTCCTACGTGGAGCATGGGAATGAGTATGTCGATCTTGAAAAGGAATTCTCTATTGCTGTTTAAGCAAATTATCTCTGCTTCAGCTTTCAGAGCCTTAGCCCTTATTGCAGGCTTTCTTACGTCCATGTTATTGGCAAGAACCCTAGGTGCGGAGACTCTAGGCTTTTTTGCACTCGCAGTTGCTGTCTCGTCATTTGGTAACTTATTGATTAATATTGGTTTACCGGCGAGCCTTACCAAATTTATTGCACAAGCCCAAGCGCTTGAGCTGCCAAATAAAACCTTAGGTTTCATTAACGATTCAATCAGACTTCGTCATATCCACGGTTTTCTTTTTATTGCGTTATTCACACTGTCTTTATCTTTCGTTACGCATTGGCTTGGGGTTGATCAGCATAGAAAGTGGTTATTTTGGTTATTAATTTGTATTTACCTGCTAGCAGGTCTTAATGGAATCTATGGCGGTATATTGAAGGGGTTAGAAAAAGCCACACTTGGCATATCGATTGATCAGTGTGTTGTACCACTATTGAACGCCTTATTTTGCGGGTGTATTTACGTATTCTTTGGCCTTAGCTTAGAGAAGGTGATTGCTATTTATGGCATATCGACCTTGATAGCCCTTTATCTGGGGAAGCGTTGGGTGAAAAACCATCAGCCCGAAGGAGTCAGCGAAAATTACACAAAAGGTAAGTTATACAAAGGTTCATTGCCGTTATTTATGTCATCCAGTGCGTTGATTATTATAGGGCAAACCGATGTGTTAATGCTGGGGCATTTTTTGGATGCAGCTAGCGTGGGTGGGTATAGCATTGCGTTAAAAATTTCACTATTAATGAATCTATTGGTGGTGATTTCTAACGCTTTTTTAGCACCTAAAATTGCAGCTCATGAAAGTCTGATGAATTATGAATTGATAAAAAGGTTAATTCATCGGGTGATTAGTCTCCATATTCTAATTTCTGTATTTATCCTTGGTTTTTTTTATCTATGTTTGTTACCACTTTTATCGTTGTTTGGTGAGGCCTTTCTGGCTTATCAAGATGTCGCGTGGATTTTGGTAGCGGGACAGATAGTTAATTTTGTTGGCAGCGCGATGGGATGTTTGTTGGCCTATACAAAATTTGCGTTTTTTCAAACAGGATGTTTATTGTTAGCAGCAATCATTAACATCGTTGGGAATTGGTTTTTTATTCAGTGGCTAGGAATCACAGGCGCAGCTATTGCAACAGCAGGGACATTGGTATTTATTAATCTTTGTTTTTGTGGGTTTACGTTGGGATATTTTTACTTAAGCACCATAAAAGAAAATAAAACAGGTTGTTGATTACTATTTCAAACAAAATGTTGAATAAAAAATAAACAAAAAAATGTCGTCGAACGGCTAAAAAGGGTTGTTCGTAGACTGGATAAACTCTATAATTCGCAGCGGCTTAAAACCTTAAGAAATTTTTTCTTAGGTTTAAATAAATAAACGAGTTGTATTTGAAGCTAAATGGCGTCACAGTCGGTTCTATTTTCTTATTTGCATAAAACCAATAAGGTGAGTAAGAACAATCCTAAGCATCACATTAGGAAACCGCCTGTCAATAGTGTATCCGTCATCGAATTACTCGCATTTGTCACAATTTTTTATGCGCTGCATGCATGGCAACAACCCTTTGCGAAAGAGGTGTTGCTTGGGGGATTGATCTTTTTTATTCCATCCACCCTGTTTGGTTGGTTAGCTTACCGATTCACTGGAGCTAAACATGCACAGCAAGTGACCTATAGCTTCTATCTGGCAGAGATAGTGAAGTTTAGTGCGACGCTCGGTTTATTTGCTTTTGTATTTATTCGGTTTAACACAGTTGATGTGTGGATTGTGATGGCAACCTACGGGTTGAGTTGGTTTTTGCATCAAATCCTACTTTTTACCATTGCCTTTAGGCGATAAATTAATTTAAGGGCTTATTTGGCAAAGCCCAAGGGTTGAAAATGAGTAGCAAGAGGCTCTCGTTCCCTGAATCAATATTCAGGCAACCGATACAGCATTAAAAATTTAAAATTTAAGGTAAGTCATGGCAGCAGAAGGCGGTACGCAGACCAGTAGTGATTATATTCTTCACCACTTGGCGAATTTAACCTACGGCAAACTTCCAGCCGGTTATGTGCGGGATGGTCAAGCGTTATCTACGGACACCTGGACTTTCGCGCACACAGCACAAGAAGCATCCGACATGGGCTTTATGGCGATTCATGTGGATTCGATGATGTGGTCGATTGGCTTGGCGATTGTACTCGGTATTTTGTTTCTAATAGCCGCTAAAAAAGTCACGCCTGGCGTACCTAAAGGGTTTGTTGGTTTTATCGAGATGGTTGTTGAATTTATCGATAATACCGTGAAAGATACTTTCCCGTACCGCAGTAAATTTGTTGCGCCATTAGCATTAACCATTTTCACATGGGTATTTATGATGAACGCGATGGACTTAGTCCCTGTGGATTGGTTACCCATGCTAGCAGCTAAATTATCAGGCGATCCGCACTTATACTTTAAAGTGGTGCCGACCACTGATCCAAACATCACATTAGGTATGGCATTTACGGTCTTCTTCCTAATGATTTTCTTTACCATCAAAAACAAAGGGTTTATGGGCTTTGTTAAAGAATTAACCTTGCACCCATTCCATCACCCATTGATGATTCCATTTAACTTTGTATTAGAAGCTATCTCTTGGATTGCTAAACCAATCTCTTTAGGGCTTCGTTTATTCGGTAACCTTTACGCTGGTGAGATGATCTTCATTTTGATTGCCATCATGTATGGTGCAGGCTGGGCGCTTGGGTTATTTGCAGGTGTATTGCAATGGGGTTGGGCGGTGTTCCATATCTTGGTTATTGCACTACAAGCTTTCGTATTCATGGTGTTGACCTTGGTCTATATGTCCATGGCGCACGAAGTTGACGAGCAGCACTAATCAACTTGCATCCGAATAAAAACGACACGAATAACAATTAACTTTAACTTTAAACTTAAAAACTTGGAGAAAAAAAATGGGTTTAGCACTTATCTCTGTAGCATTGCTAATTGGTCTTGGCGCTTTAGGTACTGCGATTGGTTTCGCACTACTTGGTGGTAAATTATTAGACGGTACTGCGCGTCAACCTGAAATGGCACCAATGCTTCAAGGTAAAATGTTCCTTATCGCAGGTCTATTGGATGCGGTTCCAATGATCGGTGTAGGTATCGCAATGTACATCCTATTCGTTGTTGCACCTGGCCTTTCTTAATTTAAAGGTAAGACTCTCTTACTTACGAGGTGCTGAATGAATATTAACCTTACATTGATTGGTCAGTCGATTTCTTTCCTGTTCTTCGTACTGTTCTGCATGAAATTTGTTTGGCCAGCCATTACTAACGCAATGGCTGAACGTGCAAAGAAAATCGCAGAAGGGTTAGAAGCTGCGGATCACGCCAAGCAAGATCTTGAACTTGCAAAACAAGGCGCGACGAAGAAATTAACTGATGCTAAGCATGAAGCACAAAGCATTATCGATCAGGCGAATAAGCGTGCAAACAAAATTGTTGAGGATGCTCAACAACAAGCACAAGCTGAAGCGGAGTTAATCCGTACTGCTGCGCAAAACGACGCACAACAAGAGTTGGCGCGTGCGAAAGATGCGCTCCAGAAGCAGGTTTCACGTCTAGCAGTAGAAGGGGCTGAAAAGATTCTAGAATCTTCAGTCGATGCTTCTGCGCATAAAGACATGCTCGATAAACTTGCGGCAAAACTTTAAAGAGGTTGGTCATGGCAGAATTAAGTACGTTAGCAAGGCCTTATGCAAAAGCTGCATTTAGTTTTGCTATGGCAAATAATCGCCTCGATCAATGGCTTGAAGCGCTGAATAGCTTAAGTTACATCGTACAATCAGAAAAAGTCTCAGAAGCTTTAACAGGCCCTTCTCAAACTCCGGCAGAGCAGGTGAAGTTGATTCAATCGATTGATGAGTCACTGGATAACCAAGTGATGAACTTGGTTGCTCAATTAGCCGAGCACAAGCGTTTATTGTTATTGCCTGAAATTACTGAGCAATTTAAAGCTCAGAAAAATCAGCATGACAAAATGAGTGACGTTGAAGTCACTAGCGCATTTGAGACGACGGTTGATCAAGACAAACAGCTTGAGGACTTCTTAGCAAAAACACTCAACAGTGATGTCACAGTAACGTCAACCGTTGATAAAAATTTAATAGGCGGCGTGGTCATTAGAGCGGGTGATTTAGTCATCGATAACTCGATTCGTGGTCGTTTAGCCAAACTGAATGAAGCTTTGGGCCTTTAGGCTTGGGCTTAGGAAAGTTTGAGGAAAAAAGATGCAGCAATTAAACCCATCAGAAATCAGTGAAATTATAAAGCAGCGCATTGAGAGCTTAGATATCTCAAGCGAAGCAAAAAACGAAGGTACCATCGTATCGGTCACTGACGGTATCGTGCGCATCCACGGTTTAGCGGATGTTATGTACGGTGAAATGATCGAATTCGATGGTGGTGTCTACGGTATGGCACTTAACCTAGAGCGCGACTCAGTCGGTGCGATTATCCTTGGTGATTACATGAGCCTTCAGGAAGGTCAAAAGTGCCGATGCACAGGTCGTATCCTTGAAGTGCCTGTTGGCCCTGAATTAGAAGGCCGCGTTGTTGATGCACTAGGTAATCCAATCGACGGTAAAGGCGCGATTGAAACAAAAGAAACCGATGCGATCGAAAAAATCGCACCAGGCGTTGTATGGCGTCAATCGGTTGATGAACCAGTACAAATTGGTCTTAAATCTATCGATGCGATGGTGCCAATCGGTCGTGGTCAGCGTGAATTAATTATCGGTGACCGTCAGGTGGGTAAAACCGCGATCGCTGTTGATGCCATCATTAACCAAAAAGATTCAGGCATTAAGTGTGTTTACGTCGCTATCGGTCAGAAGGCGTCTTCTGTTGCAGGTGTTGTACGTAAATTAGAAGAACACGGCGCAATGGATCACACCGTTGTTGTTGCGGCAACCGCATCAGACCCTGCATCTATGCAGTTCTTGGCAGCCTTTGCGGGTTGTACTATCGGTGAATACTACCGTGACCGTGGTGAAGATGCCCTTATCATTTATGATGATTTGACCAAACAAGCGTGGGCTTACCGTCAAATCTCTTTGCTTCTTAAGCGCCCACCAGGCCGTGAAGCTTACCCAGGTGACGTATTCTATTTGCATTCTCGTCTACTTGAGCGTGCATCACGTGTCTCTGCTGACTATGTTGAGAAATTCACTAACGGTGAAGTTAAGGGTAAAACCGGTTCTCTAACCGCTCTACCTGTTATCGAAACACAAGCCGGTGACGTATCAGCATTCGTACCGACTAACGTCATCTCTATTACTGATGGTCAGATCTTCCTTGAAACCTCGATGTTCAACTCAGGTATTCGTCCTGCGATGAATGCCGGTATCTCGGTATCACGTGTTGGTGGTTCAGCTCAGACCAAGATCATCAAGAAACTTTCAGGTGGTATTCGTACTGCTCTTGCTCAATACCGTGAATTGGCAGCGTTCTCGCAATTTGCATCGGATCTTGATGATGCAACCAAAGCACAGCTTGATCAAGGTGAGCGCGTAACTGAGTTGATGAAGCAAAAGCAATATGCGCCACAAAACATCGCGCAAATGGGCTTAATGCTTTATGCCGCGAACGAAGGTTACTTGAACGACATCGCTGTGGATAAAATCTTGGATTTTGAAGCCGCATTGCTTTCATACATGGGCGATGAGCACGGTGACTTGATGAAAGATATCGTAGCGACAGGTAAATGGGATGCGGATATTGAAGGAACCTTCAAGTCTGCGATCGAGCAATTTAAAGCGACCCAAACCTGGTAGTCATCTGGATAATATCTTCCTGGAGAAAAAATTATGTCAGGTGCTAAAGAAATACGGACAAAAATTTCCAGCGTAAAAAGCACGCAGAAGATTACTTCTGCGATGGAAATGGTTGCAGCGAGTAAAATGCGTAAAGCACAAGAGCGCATGGAAGTCGGTAAACCTTATGCAAAACGTATTCGTGCGGTGATTGGCCATGTTGCTAATGCTGCGAGTGAATATAAGCATCCATTTATGGAAAGTCGTGATGTAAAACGTCTTGCCATTGTGGTGATTTCATCCGACCGTGGTTTGTGTGGCGGCTTGAATACCAATGTATTTAAGCAAGTGGTTAAAACCATGCAGCAAGCAAAGAAAGACGGCATCGACGTCGAGCTTTGCACCATTGGCTCTAAAGCGCAGGCCTTCTTTGGTGGCCTTGGCGGTAACATTGTTGCATCCGTGCGAGATATTGGCGAACAGCCAGCAGTGACTGACATCATTGGTGCGATCAAAGTGGTCATTGACCGCTTTGAATCCGGTGAAATCGACAAAGTCGTTTTAGCCTCCAATGAATATGTCAACACCATGACACAACAACCGACAATCGAACAAATTCTTCCGTTAGAAGCTGATGAAGAAAGTCAGCGTCAATTTGCTTGGGATTATATTTATGAGCCTGATGCAAAAGAATTGTTAGATGGCTTATTGTTACGATTCTTGGAATCACAGGTTTATCAGGCTGTTATTGAAAACGCCGCCTGTGAGCAAGCAGCCCGTATGCTTGCCATGAAGAACGCAACAGAAAATGCCGGTACGATTATTGATGATCTGCAAATGATCTATAACCGTGCACGACAAGCCAGCATTACACAAGAATTGTCAGAAATCGTTGGTGGTGCAGCCGCTGTTTAAGGCGCAGGCGCGTTGCGAAGCGAATTAAGCGATTAGCGCTAGAGAATTGCAAAAAATTGAAATTAAAAGAGGAACGTCAAATGAGTAGCGGACGTATCGTACAGATAATCGGTGCCGTTATCGACGTGGAATTCCCACGCGATGCAGTACCCCAAGTCTATGATGCCCTAAAAGTCCAAAAAACCGACTTAACCCTTGAAGTACAACAGCAATTGGGTGACGGTGTCGTCCGTGCGATTGCCCTGGGTTCTTCTGAAGGTTTATCTCGTGGTCTTGAGGTAGCAAACACAAATAACCCAATCCAAGTCCCTGTAGGTACTGAAACCTTAGGTCGTATCATGGATGTATTGGGTGATCCTATCGATGAGTGTGGCCCAATCGGTGAAAAAGAGCGTCGCTCGATCCACCAAAAAGCGCCAGCTTATGATGAATTATCAGCAAGTGAAGAATTGCTTGAAACCGGTATTAAGGTAATCGACCTTGTTTGCCCATTCGCTAAGGGTGGTAAAGTTGGTCTATTCGGTGGTGCCGGTGTTGGTAAAACCGTTAACATGATGGAATTAATCAACAACATCGCAACCCAGCACTCTGGTTTATCAGTATTCGCAGGGGTTGGTGAGCGTACACGTGAAGGTAATGACTTCTATCACGAGATGCAGGAATCTAACGTTGTTGATGTTGAGAATTTCTCAAACTCTAAAGTTGCCATGGTTTACGGTCAGATGAATGAGCCACCAGGTAACCGTCTACGTGTTGCATTGACGGGTCTTACTATGGCTGAGAAATTCCGTGACGAAGGTAAAGACGTACTATTATTTGTTGATAACATCTACCGTTATACCTTAGCCGGTACTGAAGTATCAGCACTTTTAGGTCGTATGCCTTCTGCTGTAGGTTATCAGCCAACATTGGCTGAAGAGATGGGTGTACTGCAAGAGCGTATTACCTCAACTAAGACAGGTTCCATCACCTCTATCCAAGCGGTATACGTACCTGCGGATGACTTGACTGACCCATCGCCAGCAACCACCTTTGCTCACTTAGATAGTACGGTTGTACTTTCTCGTGATATTGCATCAAAAGGTATTTATCCTGCGATTGATCCATTAGATTCGACGTCACGTCAGCTTGACCCATTAATCATTGGTTCAGAGCATTATGAAGTCGCCCGTGGTGTTCAGAACGTAATTCAGCGTTACACTGAATTAAAAGACATCATCGCTATCTTGGGTATGGATGAATTATCTGAAGAAGATAAGCAAGTGGTACAGCGCGCACGTAAGATCGAGCGTTTCTTATCACAGCCATTCCACGTTGCTGAAATCTTCACCGGTTCACCAGGTAAGTATGTTTCATTAAAAGATACCATCAAAGGTTTCCAGGGTATCTTAGCAGGTGATTACGATGACCTGCCAGAACAGGCTTTCTACATGGTAGGTACCATTGAAGAAGCGATCGAGAAAGCGAAGAGCCTCTAAGCTCTTCATTGAGGACACCCTATGTCGATGACATTTACATGTGATATCGTAAGTTTAGAAGCGTCCATTTTTAGTGGCCTTGTGAAGACTGTTGTTGCAACAGGCGAGCAAGGTGAGTTGGGTATTTTCTTCAATCATGCCCCGTTGTTGACTAAGCTTATTCCTGGCCCTGTCCGTGTTGTGATGGACAATGGCGAAGAAGAAGTTTACTACGTCTCAGGTGGGTATCTTGAAGTTCAGCCAAATGCCGTCAATATCCTTGCGGATACGGCTTTACGTGCGTCTGATATTTCAGAAGCCGAAGCTGAAAAAGCACAAGCAGAGGCAAAAGCTGCTGCCACTAATATGAATGGTGAATTCGATTACTCGAAAGCTGCCATCCAGTTGGCTGAAGCGGCAGCTCAAATTCGTACCCTTCAAAAGCTTCGTAACAAAAAATAAATTCTCCTAAAGATAAAGCGTTCTGCTTTATCTTTCTTAATTGCTTTCCTGTCAGTTTACTTTTCTAGCATTTCTAATAAATTTTAAACCGTTTTTAACACTTTAAGTTAAGTCTAGAATTTTTCTAGCACATTTTATTGAACTATATACATTTATACCGCTCTTATTTAAAAATGTCGACTTAGATGAAGTGTTATGAGAATTTATAGTTATTGTATTTTTAGCTGTATTTTGTATCTCTCCTGCTATGCATATTCTAATGATCCTTGTGAACATAAAAATCTCTATTCGGATCCGGATATTTGGGCTAATTGTGATCATAAAAATGTCTATTGGGATAATGACGCTGGTGAATATGTTTGTAGTAATTGCAAAAAATTGATGGGAAAAGGTTAGGTGTAATTTTAAACGCCTTATTATTAAAAGAATTTGAATGGCTGACGCTGATGTGTTAATTAATTTTAATATTTAAAAAAATTAAATATCCTATATTTTTTAGTATCTATAAAAAAAATTTATGATGCTGAAAATGAAAATAATAACTCTGTTGTTGGCGTTACTCCTCGTTAACTGTGCCGTCCCTACGCAAGATGAAAAAGGCGAAACCGATTTATTTGTGTCACTTTCTGCACCTCAATTAAACTTTTTAGATTTTCCATTATTCATTGAATCGATTGAGTTAATCAGTGATGAAGGAAAAAAAATTCAAGTCACAGGTGCGTTAACAGTAAATCTAGCCAATTTGAGAGAAACAAACCTTTTAATTGCAAGGCACAAGAATATAGTGCCGGGTACTTATACTCGATTAAGGGTTAATTTGAAATTTAATAGCTATTCCGATGTGGTTTTATGGGGAGATTCTGGAACCCTTTATACTGAGAAATTAAGAACCTCTTCAGGATTAGTGTTAGGTCAGGGAAAAGACCGTTTAACGATAGATACCCAACTACTGTCAAATAACGGAAAATTAGTTGTTAAAGAAGGTCACTCAGCACATTTACATATTGGTTTTAACCTTGTAGACATGATTAGTGCACGAGAAGGTGAAAACGGTATATTGCTTGAATTACGGCCGATACTTTCCGCAAAAGAATATAGTATAGATAACCATTTGACGATGAGAGGCTCCGTCAAAGATTTTACTGAAGGTAAGCTTGGCATAAGATCTGCTTTTGTTTCTAACGATGTTAAAGTCGGGACAGAAACATTAAATAAAGTCACATTAGACAATGAAAAGCTAGAAAAAATTAGTCGAGATAATCTCGTAGATAAAAATGTTGTTGCCTCTATTGTTATTGATAATAAAGGAACAATTAACGTCAAACAGTTAGCATTGTTTTCAGAAGAAACCAACTTTTTTAAAGGCACAATTACAAAGGTCGATAAGTCCTCAATTAAGGTATTGGGTAATAACTATGGGTCAAGTCAATACACTAACAGTAGAAACGTTTACTTAACCTTATCAGCTGACAAGCTTGCTTACCCGATCGACAAATTACGAGATAAAATGCCATTCGCATTAGATTTAAGCAGCTATCAATTCTCAAAATCTGAGCAACTAAAAGGCCCATCATTCTCAGGCGTTCGTCTATTTGGCCCTGATAACTATATGA
>JAPOUS010000200.1 GCA_026708525.1 Cellvibrionales bacterium | reverse complement strand
GAAGCACGTAGTTTGGTTAAATCCGGTGCCTGACAGTCTAACTGGGTGTCATTACAATCGGTATCAAACACATTACCTGCATCCACAAATAACATGGTACGCACAGAGCTGCGATCTTTAATCAACCAAAATGGGAAGATAAACTCGACCCCGGTTTCGACTAACACGTTACCGCCTATATGGTTGTAACGGCTGGTGATTTCTTGGGTTAAGAATTGTTCATAATCCTCGTCATAAAGGTAACCAACCGTGTCACTATTTATACTACGGTCTTTTTTCCTTGCATAATCTCTCTGATAACTTTCAGCAGGTGTGCCTCTTGGGCCTAGGGTTGATCGTTCATAACCACGAACCGAGCCAATACCCCCCGCATAATAATTTTCTAAAAACGGCATACGCGAGGTATCACCATAGCCAAAACCTGCACCTAAACGGGTATGGAGCCTAAAGATATATTCAGAGGCGACTGGCAAATAAATCTGCCCCGTATAATTCAGCTTATAGTATTCCAAATCACTACCGGGAATGCCGAGTTCAGCGCCAATACGTTGATCATAACCTTTGGTTGGCATCACCCCACGATTAAGTCGGTACTGCCGCCAACTGAGATTTAATTTAAAGTTGTTATACTGATCACCATGCACATCAACAAACCCATTACCAGGCTCTTGAAATGGATCAATGCCACGATTTAATAAATTATCAACGGGCTCAAGCTTTTCATCTTCAGGAAATTCAGGCACACCGTTAATAAATACACGGTCGATATATTGATCAAGCCCCGGCCATTTTTGCGGCGAACCAATAATCTCTTGGGGTGCATAAGAACCTGTATGCACTTTAATATTGGCATACCCAACGCCAAAACCTACCGATGTTCCCTCGCCGATCGGGTAGCTGTAATTTAAGCCAGCACCATAAGTATCAATGCTATAGGTAGAAATACCGGCTTTTTCAAAATCGGTATTTCGGTAATACATATTGAAACCACGGCTTACACCATCGATGGTGTAATAAGGGTCATTAAAACTGAAATCCACGCTTTTTTGATAGTCATTTCGGCTTACTGAAAAGGCCACACTATTGCCTGACCCTAAAAAGTTATTTTGCTGCAAGCCTGCCGATAACAATAAACCCGAGCCATCCGAGTAACCGACACTGGCATTAACTTGCCCAGAAGCCTGCTCTTCTACCGTAAATACCACATCGACCATGTCGTCTTTATCCGGCAACTCAACAATTTCCGATCTGACATCTTTAAAGAAGCCTAAGCGGTTAAGATACAAACGCGATTGTTCGATCTTACTACCGGATGCCGGCGCAGCTTCCATTTGGCGCAACTCTCGCCTGAGTACTTCATCTTTGGTGGTGACATTACCTTTGAATATTACGCGATTAACATAAGTGCGCTTACCCGGATCAACAAAGAAAGTCAGTTCTACTGTTTTATTTTCTTCATCAACTTTTGGGTAGTTTCTTACCTTGGCAAAGGTATAACCATCATTACCCAACACACGAGAGACCATCTCCTGGGTTTGAGTGATGCGTGATTGCGAATACACCATGCCAGGTTTAATCATCACCAGGCTTTTGATAATTGGCTCCGGCAAAATAATATCGCCAGAAAGTTTTACATCACTAACGGTATAAATATCGCCTTCGGTAATATTAATAGTGATAAATACGGCATCTTTTTCGGGGCTTAACGACACTTGCGTGGAATTCACCGCAAATTTTAAATACCCACGATCTCGATAATACGATTCTAACCGCTCCAAATCACCTTGGAGCCTTTCGCGTGAATATTTATCATCGCCTTTAAAAAGAGACATCCAATGCGTTTGACGCATTTGTAATTCGTCGATTAAGGTTTCGTTTTTAAAGACCTTGTTACCGACAATATTAAAGTGACGAACCTTAGCCACTGTCCCTTCGTCCACCGTAATCAAAATATTCACGGTATTATTTCTTGCAGGCGTCACTTTCGTGCTAATACCCGAGTCATAACGCCCTTGCGCTACGTATTGGCGCTGCAATTCTAAACGGATACCTTCAAGGGTTGCACGCTTAAATAATTTACCTTCGGCAAGCCCTGAGCGCGATAAGCCTTTTTTTAAGTCTTCTTCTTTTATCGCTTTGTTGCCTTCAATTTCAATCGAAGCAATGGCAGGCCTCTCTTTCACTTTAACCACTAGCACATCGCCATCGCGTCCAACTTCCACATGGTCAAAGTTACCGGTTTTAAAGAGGGTGTTGATGGTTTGACTGAGCATTTTCCGATCTACGGATTCATGCATCGAAAAAGGTAGGCTAGCAAAGATAGTATCGGATGAGACGCGAGCCAAGCCTTCAACACGAATATCTTTCGGCACAAAGCTCGCCTCACTCGCAAAAGCAGAGGCTGCAAACAACCCTAACGATGCAAAAAGGGAAGCAAATGAAATAGAGGTAAGAACAAACAGTTTTTTAAACATCAAGTCAATCGATTAATATCATTAAAAATGGCCAAAGCCATAATTGCCAGAACAATAAACAAACCTATCTGATAAGCAACCAGCTGTACCTTTTCGGGAACAGGGCTGCCTTTTACCCACTCGATGAGATAGAAAAAAATATGCCCGCCATCTAACACAGGCACTGGCAATAAATTCAACACACCTAAGCTGACACTTAATAGCGCTAACAAGCCCAAATAAGCCATGAATCCTACATTGAACGAATCATTAGCTACCTGAGCAATACTAATAGGCCCACTGAGTTGTTTATAAGAGAGTTGACCTAGCAGTAATTTTTTCAGGGACGTTAAACTAAATACGATGTTTTGCCAAGTCCTTTTTAACGCAGCCAGTATAGCCGAAATCGGGTTGTATTCCTGCTTGCGCAATAATTCATCAGGTATTTTAGGCAGTTTAACTTGAATACCTACAAAGCCTTTCAAACTATCGCCATGCTTTTTACCCTCTGGCGTCAAGGTAAGCGGCAAACTATCTGCCCCTCGCTGAACAGTAATTGCCATTGGCTTATCAGGGTGTGCTTGAATCATCTTTGCCCAGGCTTTCCAATCGTCGATTGGCTCGCCAGCTAGCGTTAGTAGTTTATCTCCTGGCAATAAACCCGCTCGGCTCGCTGCACTATTAGGGATAATTTTCTGTATCACCGGATCAATTTTAGGACTATAAAAACCAAGACCTAAATCCGCAACCGGATCGATCGCTTCACTTTCATCTTTCAACCATTCATGAATAGGTAAAGCGATGGCCTGCGGCTCACTCATGCTATCGGCTTTAACAGAAAGATGAATATCGCCGGTATCACCAATATGGCTTAAAAACGCACGAGCAACCGATTGAGCAGAAAGCGTAGGCTTGCCATCAACGGCGACAATTTCCATCCCTGTTGTTACCCCAGCGTTGGCTGCGACAGAATCTGGCGTCACCTCAAATATCACAGAGGCCAGGCTGGTGATACCATTCAAAAAAATCACCCAGTACACCACTATCGCCAAAATAAAATTAGCCACAGGGCCTGCGGCAACGACCAGAATACGTTGCCATACCGGCTGATTATTAAAGGCTAGATGCTTCTCTTCGTCAGCGACATCACCTTCACGCTCATCGAGCATTTTAACAAAGCCGCCTAAAGGAATAATGGCGAGACAGTATTCGGTTTGATGCTTATCAAACCATTTAACAATGGAAGGGCCAAACCCTACAGAAAACTTAAGCACTTTAATCCCGCACTTGCGTGCTACCCAAAAGTGCCCATATTCATGAAAAGCCACTAATACACCCAGCGTGACTATCATGACAAAAATTTGCTGCAAGACTTCCATGATTACCCCCCTTCCTTGGTGATAAAGCTTGATGCTAACTGCCTTGCTGACGTATCTACTGCAATCACCGATTCAATTGAATCAAGGGGGCTGAGTGGCGTCGCCTGCAATACACGATCATTAATTTCTGCAATGGATAAAAAGCCAATTTTTTTCTGCAAAAATGCCTCAACTGCGACTTCATTGGCTGCATTTAAAATAGCTGCTGCACTTTGCCCTGCCTCGCAAGCGTTTCGTGCAAGTTTTAGATTTAAAAAGCGCGTTTCATCCGCTGCTTCAAAGTGTAGTTTGCTTAAAGCAACTAAGTCTAAATCATTAACGCCTGACGTGATGCGCTGGGGCCAACTTAGCCCCACACTAATAGGACAACGCATATCATGATCACCTAAATGTGCGATGGTAGACCCATCAACAAATTGGGCCATTGAATGCACGATGCTCTCTGGATGAACCACAATATCAATTTGGCTTGATGGGACACCAAATAGCCAATGCGCTTCGATAAGCTCTAATCCCTTGTTCATCATGGATGCCGAATCCACCGAGATTTTTTGTCCCATCGACCAGTTCGGATGAGCAACTGCTTCAGCGGGAGTAACGGATCGCATCTCTTCAAGTGTTTTCGTTCGAAAAGGGCCACCCGATGCCGTAAGGATTAATTTCGAAAGGCCAATACTCTCAGTATCTAAGCCATTAGGCAAGCATTGAAAAATCGCACTGTGTTCACTATCAAGAGGGATCAATGTCGCATGGTGCTGTTTAACTGCATCCATAAACAACTGCCCGGCCGTCACTAAACTTTCTTTATTGGCCAGTAATACTTTTTTACCTACTTGAATTGCCGAAAGGGTCGGCACTAAGCCTTTAGCACCTACCATCGCAGAAACCACGGTTGTAACACTTGCATCAGAAATCACTGCTAACAGCTCATCATAGCTCGTGAGTACTTCTGTCGGATGATTTATTTCAGATAACCTAAGCGCAAGGCGCTTCGCACTTTCATCATTTTCTAACCAAGCAAATGATGGATTACATTGAACGCATTGCTCAAATAACAAGGCATCATTCTTCTGTGCGACCAAACAATGCACTTGGTAGGCCTCAGGGTGCCGAGACACCACATCCAAGGTGTTAGTGCCGATTGAGCCTGTTGCCCCCAGGATGACAAGATTCTGCATTATTGCTGCCCCATAATCAGCAACAATAATAATAAATAGATGGGTGCTGCGGCAGTCATACTATCAAGGCGATCCATGATACCGCCATGCCCCGGTAAAATAGAGCCACTGTCTTTTTTTCCGGCCTGGCGCTTCACCATGCTCTCCATCAAATCACCCAAGACAGAAAACAGCACAGTCACAATACCCACCAATACAAAAGGAACAAGTGACAAACCAGGCAAGGCAGGACTTAAATAATACCAGGCCAGAGAAAACGCAGAACTTGCAATCAAGCCGCCTACAAGCCCCATCCACGACTTGCCCGGGCTAACTTTAGGGCATAGTTTTTTCTTACCTAAAAACTTACCAAAAAAATAGGCACCCGTATCCGCAGATGACACCAAAGCCACCAAATAAAAGACTAACCAATTGCCCATGGAAAATTGCAATAAATAGACCAAAGCCAAAACAGGCGGGACTATGACAATCACACCCATGCAGCCAATAAATAGAGGATGAGACCAGATAGCTGCACTGCCGGGATAGGACATTACCCAAAGCAACACAATCGCCCAAAAAACACCGGCAAGATGCATAAGCCCCATAAATGACGCAACATTCACCTCACCCAATAATTGAAAATAGTGAATACCTGCCCCCATAAGACCAAGCAAAACGAGTGCATATAAAATTTTTAACGGCCGTGAATTGATCGTTGAAAGCGATGCCCATTCATAGCCACCGACCGCAAAAATCATGGCAATCACGGAAGCTAAAGCCACAGCTGGCAAAAAACTAACCAGCGCAACAACCAATGCTGCCGCTGCTAGCCCTGTGAGTATTCTATTTTTCATGATCGTTATTCTTCTCGACCGCCAAAACGCCGATCACGGTGCCGATAACTTTCAACCGCTTGCGTTAAGGCTTCCTGCTTAAAATCAGGCCAAAGGATATCGGTGAAATAAAATTCACTATAGGCCAACTGCCAAAGCAGAAAATTACTGATACGATATTCACCGCTGGTACGGATTAACAGATCAGGGTAATCAATATCATTCAGGCTCAATTCAGCTTCAAAGGCTGTTTCGTCAATTGTATCGACATCAATAAGCCCATCTCTAGATTTTTTGGCTAGGGATTTAGCCGCATTTAAAATATCCCATTGGCCGCCATAATCAACCGCCAGGGTTAAGGTAAATGCCTCGTTCGCTGAGGTTTCTTGCTCGGCATATTCAATTTTCTTAAGGAGGGCTGCCTGAAATTTATCTCTTGCACCAATGAACCGCAGCCTGACGCCCGCTTTTTTTAATTCATCAATGTGCCCATCAAGATAATCTGAAAACAATGCCATCAAAGCTTTGACTTCAAGCTTTGGCCGGTTCCAGTTTTCAGTACTAAAAGCAAAGAGTGTCAGCGCTTTGACGCCTAAATGCCTTGCAGACTCCAAAATATCGCGAACATTTTCAGCACCCGCCTTATGGCCAGCAGCCGCAGGTAAATGCCGCTTTTTCGCCCAGCGGCCATTGCCATCCATCACAATGGCAATATGCTTTGGGGGAGGGAGCAATTCGTCTGGCATGGAAAGTTAAATTTCCATCAAGTCTTGCTCTTTTTCTTTGAGCAAGTTTTCAACCTCAGCGATAAATGTATCCGTCACTTTTTGAATGCTATCCTGCGCACGACGCTCATCGTCTTCGCTAATTTCTTTGTCTTTCACTAATGCCTTAAGCTCGCCATTGGCATCACGTCGTGCATTACGAATAGAGACACGGGCAGATTCGGCTTCTTGCTTGGCTTGCTTGATAAAACCTTTACGGGTTTCTTCGGTTAGCATGGGCATAGGGACGCGAATAACATTACCCGCTGTCGATGGGTTGAGCCCCAAATCAGACTTCATGATCGCCTTCTCAACATCAGGAACAATTTTAGCTTCCCAAGGTGTCACCGATAACATACGTGCGTCTTCAACACTAATATTAGCTAATTGGGATAATGGCGTAGCTGACCCATAATAATCGACATGGATAGCATCCAAAATGCTCGGATGTGCTCTCCCTGTGCGGATCTTCTTAAATGCCACCTGCAATGCTTCAATGGCATTTTCCATACGTTCTTTGGCTTTGGCTTGCGATTCTTCTACCACAATAACACCTGCTTACATGTCATCTTGAAATAAAGCTGCCAAGGATACCAGCAAGCGGACTTAAGCTAAAGCATAAATGGGCAATTCGCATTTCACACTTGGCGTTAATCACCGCACCCTGTTTTCACTAATAACTTTAGAGTTAAACTAATATTCTCGCCTCCTACAAACGCAGCTGAATAAGATTTCGTTTCCCAGTCAACTGCTTCACTCTCAACCAAGTTATCAAAAGCGCTCTCATCTCTTGCCTTCGCAACCAAGCCTGCCAAACTCATTAAAAAACTATTATCTAACAACCTTGAAGAAAATTTTAACTTAAAATTAACCTGCTGCTCTGGCCCATCTCCTTTAATCTTGCAAAGAAACTCTTTTGAATCAAAGTCGACTGTTGACATATTCTGGCTTTTACAATCAAAAATTATTGCTTTATTTAAAAAAACGCCTTTTCCATTCAAATTTTTTTGTTTTGCAAGGTAAACTATCTTATCTGGGCTAATCGATTTATCAGCTAACTTCCCGTCATTCACGCCATCAAAGTAGCTAACAGCACTGCTGATGACCGGATTCTTGGCAGGATTTGACAAGTCAATTGTAAGAGCCGCACCACTCTCAAAAGCTAAACTCGAGCCAGACGAATAGCTCCAACAACCACTATCATCGTTCCTTTTCCGTCGGGGAATTGACATAGCGCTCGGGCAAACCTCCTTTTCAACAATTTTAACGCTTACACTTTCCGATGAATTTTTCTCCTGAACCATCCCTTGCTGTGATAAGAAGCCATTAACAAAAAAGACTTTTTTCGATGTAGTACATGAAGTGCTGCAATCAACACTTTGGAAAGCAGAATTATCGCCAACTGTAAATATCAGATCTTGATTGAAAGGCGGCTCCTCCATAGAAGCCGCATCTAGCGATAACAAAAAGAATACAAAAGGGATAAAAAAATGAAGGCAACAAATACGATGAAAGCATGACATAAAGCCCAACCCAAAAAAAGTGCATCTCTTTTGAATGAGCCTTATAAATAAAGAAAGTTCTAAAATGAATTATGGAAAAATTACATTTTGTTAATGAATTAAAGTCCCTTCATCCTGTCCCATCACTATATTTAATAAAGCTCCCTGCTTATCCATCTTAAATACGCGCAAAGGCTGATTATGGTCGCGGCATAAACAAATGGCGGTGAGATCCATTACCTCAAGCTTTCGATCAAGAACTTCATCATAGGTCAGTGCGTCAAACTTGACTGCCTCAGGGTGTTTCGCAGGGTCTTTATCATAAACGCCGTCGACCTTAGTGGCTTTAAGTACCAAATTGGCTTCGATTTCTATGCCGCGCAAACAGGCAGCAGAGTCTGTGGTAAAAAACGGATTACCGGTACCTGCGGAGAAAATAACCACATCACCCTCTGTTAACGAGCGTATGGCTTGGCGTCTATCGTATTGATCGGTGACACCCACCATAGAAATAGATGACATCACCTTGGTTGGGATATTGGCGCGCTCTAATGCATCACGCATCGCAAGCGCATTCATCACGGTTGCCAACATACCCATATGGTCTCCGGTTACACGATCTAGCCCCGCCTCAGAAAGTGCCGCCCCTCTAAAGAGGTTACCGCCACCAATCACAAGGCCGACTTGTACACCAATGCCCACCAACTGGCCGATTTCTAATGCCATTGCATCCAGAACTTTAGGATCAATCCCAAAGCCCATATCACCCATTAATGCTTCACCGCTTAATTTTAATAATATGCGTTTAAACTTCTTTTCCAAAACTCTCTCCTAACTCCGCGCGGTGGGCCTATAACATTTTTTGAATCGTCAGTGGAGACCACTAACCACTCAAAAAATGGCATTTAACAACCGTTAAAAAACAACAAACAATAAAAAAGCCCTTACGGGCTTTTTAAAAAAAGGCTTAACTGCCTGCCAATTGCTCGGCGACCTCGGTAGCAAAATCCTTTTCTTCTTTTTCGATGCCATCACCCACTTCGTAGCGGACAAAATCAACAATCTCAGCACCTGCATCCTTCACCAGCTTACCCACAGTCACTTCTGGGTTTTTAACAAATGCTTGTTCAGTTAAGCTGATTTCACTTAAGAATTTCTTGATTCGACCTTGGATCATTTTATCAACGATATTTTCAGGCTTGCCTGCCATATCTGGTTGGGATTTAATGATGTCAGATTCTTTATCAATCACGTCTTGGCTAACATTCTCAGGAGCAACAAATTGTGGGTTAACCGCTGCAACATGCATCGCCACATCTTTTGCCAGCGCTTCATCACCCCCTTTAAGAGAAACCAAAACCGCAATACGCTCGTTTCCATGAACATAAGCACCCAAGGTGTCACCTTCAACATTCGCTATACGACGAAGACCGATGTTCTCACCGATCTTTTGAACCAAAGCTTCACGATCAGCTTCTAATTCGCCAGCCATAACAGCAGCAACATCGTCAGATTTTTCACTAAATGCTTTATCAGCCACTTTAGCAACAAAGCCTTTAAAACCATCATCACGCGCAACGAAGTCAGTTTCACTATTCACTTCAACTAACTGACCAAAGCCACCTTCAACACGCGCAGTAACAACACCTTCAGCTGCAACTCGACCTGCTTTTTTAGCCGCTTTCATACCGCTTGATTTACGAAGGTCTTCAATCGCTTTTTCGATATCGCCATCCGCTTCTTTTAATGCTTTTTTACAATCAAGCATACCTAGCCCCGTGCGCTCACGAAGCTCTTTTACCATTGCCGCAGAAATTGCCGCCATAATTTTTCTCCCCAATTGGTTGCAGACTGAGGATACTTGCCTCAGATTGCATCAATGCTTTTCGTAAAAAAGGGAGACCTTGCTCCCTTTTTATTTCAATTTTTTAACGTATTTGCATCAAATACTTATTTAAGAGATAGCCAACAGCCTGCCTATCTCTTTCTCTATAGACGCTATAGATTACTCGCCTTCAGCAGGTGCTTGATCAGCTGCTGGGGCTTCTTCAGCCGCAGGCGCTACTTCTACTGGCTCTTCTGCCTGCTCTGCTTTTTCTGCTTTGGCTTCAAGCTCCTCAACCTGAGGGGCACTACCTGCTGCTGCTTTACCTTCGATGCAGGTTTCTGCAACAGCAGAAACAAACAACTTGATGGAACGAATCGCATCATCGTTGCCAGGAATAATATAGTCGATACCGTCAGGATCGCTATTCGAATCAACGACACCAATTACAGGAATACCCAATTTGTTGGCTTCAGTAACCGCAATACGCTCATGATCAACGTCAACAACAAATAAAACATCAGGTAAGCCACCCATGTCTTTGATACCACCGATAGATTTTTCAAGCTTCTCGATTTCACGGGTACGCATTAACGCTTCTTTTTTGGTTAACGCATCAAAGGTGCCGTCTTTGCTTTGTGACTCAAGCTCACGGTACTTCTTGATAGATTGACGAATGGTTTTATAGTTGGTCAACATACCACCTAACCAACGGTGGCTTACATAAGGCATGCCAGCACGTGTTGCTTCTGTCTTGATGATTTTGCTAGCAGAACGCTTAGTCCCAACAAAAAGAATTTTTTTGTTTTGCGCTGCTGCACTTTTAACAAAAGACAACGCATCGTTAAAGACAGGCAGAGTATGTTCAAGGTTAATGATATGAATTTTGTTACGTGCGCCAAAAATGTACTTACGCATTTTTGGATTCCAGTAACGGGTTTGGTGACCGAAATGAACGCCCGCTTGGAGCATTTCGCGCATGGTGACTTGTGCCATTATTTTACCTTTTTACTTGGGTTTGGGCTTCCATATACCCCGCCAACCAACTAACCCCTTGATTTACCTATCAATCATTGAGCAAGCACCCAGTTGACGTGACGATATATGTGCTGATTTTTCTATTGAATGTTTATTGCAAAAACGCACTTCGCTTTTGCAGCGCGCTTTATACCATAGACCGCCTAAAAACTAAAGAATTCTTTAGCCTTTTAAGAAGATTACAGTCCATTCATGAACAGAAACTCAAAACAGGGGCTTGGGTCATAGAAGGCCAAGAGGATAGTTTCATTATGATGATAAATAAAGATTTCAAAAAAGGGCTTTGCTTAATAACCCTATTCATGGCCATATTTGGGCAAAATACACAGGCGACACCCATAGCTATTTTTGGCGTAGCGCAGACCCTCAAAATTGCGCTTGCCCTTGGTATTCTTGGTCAAAATTCAACCTTCAGGGAAAATATTCCCGGGTATGCAAAAGTTCAAGACTACGCTCTTGGACAGGTTTACAAAGGCGCCTCAGTCGTCACTAACGCTGCTTATAACACAGTAAGTGAAACCGCTGAGGGAATATATATGCAAAGCCAAATCGCGCTCAACAAGGATACAACTTTTACCTCTGCACCAATGCTAGATATCGACATCGACCATGAACTAGCAGAAGTTAACACCAAAACAGGTAAAGTTTTACGGCAAAGTGACAAAACACTCTCCAATAAAACGGCAGACATCTTAAACATGGCTACCGGCGGAATATTTAGAGGCGCTGAACGTAAAGAGAACGCTAAGTATATCTGGGTTAACGTCAACGAAGCGAACCCCGTCGTTTCTGGTGATGACGTATTCTACGACGCTCACCCCTCAAAAAATAATGAACCTGAAGCGATAAAGCCTGAACCTGCGACAAGCAACAGCGGCTGGGGCTTGAGTCGCTTATTACCCAGCTATTTGTTGTTTTAAAACAAACTAGATCTAGAGGACATTGGCAGCGCTCCCTCTAGATCGAATACCCAACATCAAGCGCCACTAAAAACTAGGTTAAAAAAGCTAAAGCATGGGGTATAATTCGGGATCCTGTCAATTGGGCTCCCTTATTCATGGCCATTACGCTAAAAACACCTGACGAAATCCAAAAAATGCGCGTTGCTGGGCGCCTGGCGGCTGAGGCCCTCGAAATGATAGAGCCATTTGTCAAACCCGGCGTTACTACCGGTGAGCTTGACCGCATTTGTCACCGCTATATCACCGAAGAGCAAGGCGCAATCCCTGCTCCATTAAACTATCACGGCTTTCCAAAATCCATCTGCACCTCCGTCAATGAAGTGGTTTGCCATGGCATCCCGACTGACACCAAAAAACTCAAAGAAGGGGATATCATTAATATCGATATTACCGTTATTAAAGATGGCTTCCATGGCGATTCAAGCATTATGGTGCATGTAGGCAACCCATTGCCTCACCTGCAAAAACTGGTAGAAACAACCCAGGAATGCCTCTATAAGGCCATTGATATTGTCAAACCCGGTATTACCCTTGGTGACATTGGCCATACGATACAAACCCTAGCAGAAAGTCGCCATTATTCTGTGGTACGTGAATATTGTGGCCACGGTATTGGGCGAGTGTTTCACGAAGAGCCACAAGTGCTTCATTACGGCAAACCCAGTACAGGCACTAAACTTGAAGCAGGCATGACCTTCACCATTGAGCCTATGATTAACCTCGGTCAAAGGCATACTAAGTTAAATAAAAAAGATGGCTGGACAGTCACTACCAAAGATCGGAGGCACTCAGCCCAGTGGGAGCACACCTTAGCGGTGACAGACACGGGCATTGAAGTCTTAACCGCACGATCCAATGAGAAGTATTTTAATCACAAGACCTAGAAAACCTCACCGGAAACAGACGACTCGAATCTTTACAGCATAAACACAGTCAAACTTTTTTTTAAAAAGTTTGACTGAATGTACGCATTACACCCATTAATCCTCTGCTTTATTTTACTTTCCGTTTCACTGTGCGCTGAACAGCCAAAAGATAAAAAAGAACATCGCTATCGCTCAAAATGTACTAAACCTGCTGTTATTGTAGTTCTCTCAACCGTTGGTTTAGTTCCCGCCGGATTGATTTACCACCAAAAAAATAAGCCCATCCCCATCAGCGATGACCCTTTAATTACCAATGACTATAGTCGCTTAAATCCCGTACTGCTTAAAAATAAATTCAAGCCAAGTACAAGCGATGACATTCAAACCATTTTGAAAAACCACCAAGGCAAAATATCTATTGTAGGAGCCGGTTATAGTATCGGTGGCCAAACACTAGCTGAAAACAGCATTCAAATCGATTTATCCGAGGCTAATCGGATCTTGAAGATTGACCCAACACAGAAAGAAATCACTGTCCAAGCAGGCATTCGATGGAATGCCATTCAAAAAGCAATCGACCCCTTTAACTTGGCCGTAAAAAACATGCAATCCTACAATGATTTTTCAGTAGGCGGCTCCATTAGCGTCAATGCACACGGTCGACATTGGGGTGAAGGACCACTTATTAATTCTGTTAAATCAATAAAAGTTATCCTTGCGACTGGCGAAGCAGTCATTGCTAGCCGAGAGCAAAATAGCGACCTCTTTTACAGCGCAATTGGCGGTTTTGGCGGCGTTGGCATTATCAGTGAAGCTACCCTTGCTCTTGAGAATAATTTACCCATTAAAAGGACATCTACAACATTTTCTACCAGTGACTTCTATGAACGATTTGATAGACAGATAAAACAAGATGACAACATCAAACTCTACAACTGCCTTATCTACCCCCCTAATTTCACTGAGGCAAGGGAAGTGATTTGGAGAGAAGCAGAAAAACCGCTGACCATTAACCCAAACACCAACATTCAAATAAATAGTAAACTTGAAAAACTCTCAGCACAACTGTTAGCTGACATTCCCACCACAAAAACCATTAGAAAAAGCATAGTCGATCCGTTGCATTTTAATAAAAGCAAAGTATCGACCATGAATCATGAAACCAGCCAATATCAGGTCGGCAGTCTACCAGAAACGAATAGCCGCCAAGCTCCCAAACTCTATGAATACTTTATACCCGAGCGGCATTTTGATGCTTTCATAAATCAAACCCAAATTATCAGCAAAAAACATCAACCCAATATCCTCAACTTATCTATCCGACATGTGACAGCTGCACCTGAGAACTTTCTATCCTTTGCACGAGAAAATTGTTTTGCCTTTGTTTTTTATGCTATTGATAAAACCAAGCACAAACACCAAGCAGCGCAGCGACAATGGAACCGTGAAATGATAGATGCAGCCATCAGCCTAGATGGTACGTTTTATCTACCCTATGAAATTGTCGCATCGCCAGAACAATTTAACGCAGCCTACCCTAACTTTTCAGAATTTTTGAAAGCTAAAGCTAAATATGACCCCGATAATCGTTTTGTGAATAAATTGTGGCAAACTTACTGTCCGAGCACCTTGATACAAAAACACGTTTCTAGCGAATAATACGGTTCGAATAAAAAGGGCTCTTCATAACAAACCTACCCCCCGTTTTTGTGATAACCCCAATAAAACCATTGGATTGCCAAACCGGCCTTTGTATAATTTTTAGTAATTTCTTACTTAGAATAATACTATGTCGGTAGACTTTTTTTTCTCTTCTCGAAAAGAGCTTTTAGCAGGCTGTAAAACCTCTATCAATGAGAATAGAGCACTCCTCAAACGCGATTTTTTGAGCAACCCCGACAATGTTGAGGATCTTATCAAGGCTCGATCTAAACACATGGACAGCCTATTAGACTCAGCCTTTCGGTATTTTTTTCCAGAACATATCAAAGGTTTATCGTTAATTGCGGTGGGCGGCTATGGCCGTGGAGAATTACTCCCCTACTCAGATATTGACCTTCTTTTATTAGCCGACGACAACAATCTGAATCAATTCAAACACCAATTGGAAGATTTCGTTACCTTTTTATGGGACACAAACTTAGATATTGGTCATGCAGTTCGCTCCATTAAAGTCTGCCTTGAGCAAGCTGCCGATGATTTATCCACGGCAACCAATTTATTAGAGTCGCGCTTTTTATGTGGCGATGAAGGCCTGTACGAAGCGTTATTTGAAGCCATTACCTCGGATGACGTTCTGACCTCCGAAGAATTCTTTCACGCCAAAATAAAAGAACAAACTGACCGGCATAAAAAGCTGCAAGAATCAGAATACAACCTTGAACCCAATGTCAAAAATAGCCCAGGAGGCCTTCGCGATATTCAGACCATCGGCTGGGTGACTAAGCGCCATTTTGACAACCAGCAGCCCGAAGGCTTAATACGTAAAGGCTTTTTAAGTGATGAAGATGTTGAAATCTTAAATAATGGCCAACATTTTTTATTTCAAATTCGTTTTGCTCTTCATATTTTTTCAGGTCGCAAGCAAGATCGCTTATTATTTGAATATCAAAAATCGATTGCTAAAGCCTTAGGCTTTGAAGATGATGAGAATAGCCTCGGCGTTGAAAAACTCATGAAGCAATATTACCGCTGGGTGCTTGCCCTTAGCGAATTAAATGAAATGTT
>JAPOUS010000112.1 GCA_026708525.1 Cellvibrionales bacterium | reverse complement strand
TTGGCCGCGCCCTTCGGGGCTTTCAAGCTTATACCCTAACTGCGTTGTCATTCCGTGAAAGGGCGAGACTAACTGCGAAATTCCACCTTGCTAGGAAATAAGCTTGGAAGCCTGATGGCCTCTTGACTTAATCAGAGGCTCCCTAGTAGCTTAACTTGACTTTATTTGACCTATTGATACTGAGAACACTATGACACAAGATGAATTAAAAAAAGCCACCGCATTGGCCGCCCTTGAATTTATCTTACCCCAAATCGATAAAAACACCATTATTGGTATTGGTACAGGCTCTACCGCCAACTACTTTATTGATGCCTTAGCCGAGCACCAAGATGAATTCAAAGCTTGTGTTGCTAGCTCCACAGCAAGTACTGAGCGACTGGAAAAACATGGCATTGAGGTATTACCATTAAACACCGTCAGCGATATCCCTTTTTATATTGATGGCGCTGATGAAATTAACCCCTATTTCGAAATGATAAAAGGGGGTGGTGCCGCCTTAACTCAAGAAAAAATCGTCGCAGCCGTTGCCAAATCTTTCATTTGTATTGCCGATGAATCTAAGTGGGTAGATATTTTAGGTAATTTTCCACTGCCTGTTGAAGTCATCCCTATGGCAAGAAGTTATGTTGCGCGAGAACTCTTAAAAATGGGAGCAAACCCGGTTTATCGTGACAGTGTGGTGACCGATAACGGCAATCAAATTTTGGATTTACATGATTTTCAAATTACTGGCGCACGTGATGTAGAGCAAACCATTAACCAGATAACAGGCGTTGTGTGCAATGGTATTTTTGCCAACCGAAAAGCCGATCACCTGTTTTTAGCAACCAAAGACGGTGTAAAAAAAATCGAGCAACGATAAATCTTATCCAACGGTGTCAGAGTCAGCTTTTTTGGTAAGCCTTCTCAATATCCCTTACAACGTAAAAATTTTACTCTGGCTCAAACCGTTAACACATCGAAAATAACCAACGCCTGTTACACTTAACAATAAGACGAATCCCTTGATATAGGTAAAATAGCGTGCCGAACCCTTTGCAGCTATTGACGGAAAGCAGATTTTTGCAACCCAACCGACTACGATTGCTCAAAATCTTAGGGTTGCTATTGTGCCTATTTGGCTGCTCAACCTCCTCTATATTTATCCCGTTTAACGTCCAATCCACTAATATTAAGCAAACCATCGAGCAAGATAATTCGCCAGATTATGCCAAGATAAAAAAGCTAGCCACTTCGCTGGCTCGCCAGTCCAACACACAAGACGGCCTTCTCTTTAGCCAAGAATCCGGCCGATTATTTCAGCTGACCAATCATTTTTCTACGAGTAAAACACTATTTGCAAAAACCATTGAACGTTATCGAAAACAAGACCAAAGCGCCCATTTGCGATTGACTGCTGTTGGCAATCAATCCTTATCCTTACTCAGCAATGATAATGTTATCCCCTATGATGGTGAGCCGTACGAGCAGGTGATGGCGCATCAGTTCCAAGCACTTAATTATTTGTTTTTAAATGACCCCACTGCTGCGGCAATTGAACTACGCCGGGCTGCTGGTATGCAGCGCCGAATTGAACGGGATGAAGAAAATAGAAAACAACAAGGCGTCACTGCCGCCCAAAAGCATGGTATTTCTCTGAAACCGCTGAATCAATCGCCGAAAGTTCAGCAAATGAACCAACTAATAACTGAAAACCCTCAAGGCTTTCAAAATGCCAGCACCTATTTCTTAAGTGCCGTATTCTGGGAATCTCAACAACAATGGAACAGCGCATTAGTAGATTATAAAAAAGCGCTATCCATTTTACCCAACCACCCGGATATTCAAAAAGGTATTCAGCGTGTAACCAAGGCGCGCGATGGCAAATCGTCTCCTCAGCCTGAGACGGGGTCATTAGTCGTCTTGTTTGAACAAGGCTTTGTTGCTGAACGCGCAGAGTTTTCACTCTCTATTCCTTCATCCAGTTT
This sequence comes from Cellvibrionales bacterium, assembly GCA_026708525.1. Classification (GTDB taxonomy): domain Bacteria; phylum Pseudomonadota; class Gammaproteobacteria; order Pseudomonadales; family DT-91; genus CAKMZU01. Next base: position 13,547 of record JAPOUS010000112.1, on the reverse strand, counting down.
GGAAATGATCCATTCGATTGCAATCCCTGTTTATGACAAAGCGCATTGGCCTAAGACACAGGCACTCACCATTTCAACCAAAGCTGGATCGCATGCCACAACGCCTTTAGTTAATCTATCGGCGTTGGCAGCTAAATCCTTACAACAAGATTATCCAGCGCTAATTACAAGGCAAGTGCTCCGTGCCATCAGCAAAAAACAACTGCAATCAGAAGCGTATAAAAATTCGCAAGCTCTAGGGCTATTCACCAGTCTGTACAGCGCTTTATCAGAACAAGCCGATTTGCGTACCTGGTCAACACTCCCTCATAGCATTGGTGCCCATTTGTTGACCCTACCCGTCGGAAACCAAGAAATTTTCTTAAATGTCCACCCACTTTCGCAATCTGAACATATACTTATTCAATCAGGACGCACAACGTTACTCAGGGTTATTGAATGCGGTGGCAAATTATTTACCCAAGTCACCGTTATTTAATCGCTATCATTACAGGAAGATTAAAAGAGTAAGGGATGAAAATGGCATTGTCTTCAACACTTAAACACGTCGCTATGCTTTGCCTCTTGGCCATGTTTGTCGCATGTGCTTCGCAAAAAGAAAACCTAAATACCAAGAGTAATATTGATAGTAGAACACCCTATCTCTCAGTAATTTATGATCCGATGTTGAGCCTAATCAAGGTTGGTAACGAACTGGTACGCATGAATGGCGATAGGCGTGAATTTAGCGCTGAAATCATTAATATCAACAACTTCAACGAACAGCTGCAATATAAATTTAAATATTATGACAAACAAGGGTTTGAGATAAAGCTCAAGAACAACCCTTGGAAGATTATAAATATTGCACCTTATGAGTCAATGAGCTTACAATCAGTCTCGCCCTCTAATCGCGTGATTTACGCCAAACTGTTTGTTGAAAAGAAAAATTAGCCGAATAGATTAGCCCAAAAAAGGAAGGCTAATAAAAAAGGCTTAACCAAGGAATTATTTTATGCGTTTAGCTGTTGTCTCTTTATGCTTTGCCACCTTGTTGTTGTCTGCGTGCTCCACTGTTAAATACGGGGATGCAAAAGCGACTGAAACGGTTAATACGGATTTTGGCTCGACGGATCTCCAAGCCATTGCACACAGCATAGTGCAAGACTTATTACAATTCCCTCCCATGGTTGCGGTAACCCACCAAAAACGCCCTGTGATGTTTATTGATGGAGTACAAAACAATACAAATGAACATATCGACATGCAAAGTATCACTGATAGCATTCAGAGTGATTTGATCCAATCAGGTAAGTACCGCTTTGTTGACCCTAAGGCCATTAGCCGCGTTAAAGCCCAATTCAAATACCAGTCAGCATCTGGCTTAGTTGACCCAACCAAAGCAATACAAGTTGGCAAACACCTCGGCGCCGAGTACATGCTCTATGGCAATATGACATCGATCACCAAAAATGATGGCCACACTCGTGATGTGTATTATAAATTCACCTTAAAGCTCATGGATCTATCCACCGGTATTCTTGAGTGGTCATCCGAAAAAGAAATTCGAAAAGCGCGCAAAAAGTCGCTCTTGGGGCTTTAATAAGCCTCTTTGCTCATCATTTTCTATAAGTTTCTTCTTTAAGTCATTAAGTGCACTCAAGCCAAGAAATAAATCAACTTGGCCTTTATATCCTGTATTTTTAAAAAATTCTACAGTAGGTTCGTGATTAACAAAAGCAGTATTAACCTATCCAACAATGCTATTTGAAGGTATCTCTTCGATAAAACTTTTCACTACCCTCTTCATATTTCTTATCATAAAAACTCAATACAAGGCCTAAATATTAATAGCTGCGTAAGTAATCACAGCGTTAACAACTTTGCACTCCCAACAGAAGCAGAGGGAGTGAAAGCTAACTGCAAAAACCTATGGGAAGATTAATCGCGGCAAAGCAAAAAGATTCAACGGCTATCAATGCTACGAATTCCATCGCCCTAGCGCTTTATTTAATTGGTTATTCAATTCATTTTTTATTTTATCTTGTGCTTGATTTTTTTTGGTATCGACTTTTGTTTTTAAAAGTTCTGAGAATTTACCTTGCAGTTGATTTAAGCTTGTCACTTCGTTATCTAAGTAGTGAGTGTCTTTTTCAAGTGTTCCCAAATAGCCGGTCATTTTGTCATTAAGTTTTCTCGATAATTTAGCTTCAAATTCAGATTTTTTTGAGTGTATCGCTTTTTGTATCGCGTTTTTTAGCGAATCATCCAAATCCGAGTGATACTTAATAATAGGTGAATCCGTCGTACCGGTAATCAATGCTGTGGCGTTGACTTCACTAACATCCTGCATGGCCTTGGCCACCAAAGGGTGTGTTCCTATTTCATTAAGCACCAAGTGTTTAAGCTGTAGTTGGCTTTTACCATTAAGATTATCGCCTGAAAGCGTAACTTGCCCTTGCGCATCTAAACGCCCTTTTTGCAAATTCATCGCAGAGACTAATTGCGTCGCCGGTATATGTTTTAATTCAAACTGGGTTGTTGCCAGTATGGGCTCTGAACTTTCTAACAATACATTCGCCTTTAATTCATCTGACAGCCCAAATAAACTGCCTTTAATATCGATATTACCGGGCTTTTCAACAGGCCAAGTCACTTCCTTCAATGCTACTTGCAGTGTCGATTTCGCTTGTGGCATGTCGATAACGCCTTCGGTGACTTCAACCTGCCAAGGCTTGGTCGGCGCTTTTGATTCAGTATCAGATGGCTCTGCTTCACTATTTGCAAACAAAGGTTTTAATTTTTCATAATGGCCAACCAATCGACCCACCCATGCACCAACTTGCTCGCCAAATAATAGCTGGCTCATATTCACAAGCCCCTGCTGATGCAGCCCATATTTTTTGGTGAGGGCTTCATAGTCTTTTACAGGGGCAGCTTTCAGCAACATAATGGCTGTGACCATCTCATTTTTATCATCTGTTAACTGACTGGCAGCTTCTTTAATGGCTTGCCGATCATGCCGAATAGATTGCTGCAAGGTTCTAACAGATTTTTGGATTGCGACTAAATCCTGATGATTTTTGATAGGCTTATTGGTGAGTGTTTTAAGTTCTTGTTGATATTCCGAGAGTTTATTAACATCAGGTAATTGCGCTTTTCGTTTCGTCCAAGCGCTTTTTTTTGCCTCAAATGTTTGTTGTAGTGCCTTATATTCTTTGTCGGTTTCAAGCTTTTCACTGGCTAAAATGTCATTAACATCTGGCAGCTCATAGTCGATGCCCATGCCTTCCGATGGTTTTTTTTCAGTCACTTTACCTGCGTTTTCGCGGCTTGAATCAAAGACCAAACCCTCGATACCGAATTGCTGGATATGAATTTTATTCGAAAACAACGGGCTAATATTCAGGCTAAAGCTCGCGCTTTGCCACTCAACCAGATTATTATCAACATTTTCAGGATCTGTGATTTGCAAATGGCTAAGTGTCAAACCGACAGGCCAATAGTGCAGATCCACACCATCCAAATTAACTTCTGCCCCTATAGCACTTGCACCCTGGCTTTCGATCTGCTGTTTAATCACACTCGGCAAAATAAGTGCACCAGCCACTAAGAGCGCAGCAAGTAAACCAATAACTATCAACCCAACGTTTAAAATTCGCATAACATTCCTTTTATTGGTAGAGGTGAAATAGGGGAACTAAGCCTTCTTGATAACTTGGATAATTAAACCTAAACCCTGCATCTACTATTTTGTTATTTCTGATTTTTTTAAAACTGGAGGGGGCGTCTGCTACCATGTCGTCATTCAATGGCAGTTGCATCTTGTCACTTAAGAAATTTACAAAGGTTTCGTAATCCACAGGGTGAGAATCTGTCCCATTATACAAACCGTCTACCGCACCTTTCTGTGCTTTTTCAAGCAGAAATGCCAACAACCTAGCACAATCATCCACATGAATACGGTTCATAAAATAGTTGGTTGTCGCCTTAGCAGGCAATTGGTGCGCCTTTAACTTATCTAAATACCGGTAACGATCAGATCGATAAATACCTGAAAATCGAACAACGGTTGAGTCGATGGGTGATGCTTCAAGTACATTTTCTGCTTCACGCAATAGTTTACCTGTTACCGATTGTGGGTTTGCCTCGGATGATTCATCAACCCATTGATTATCAGTCTGCGCATAAACACTGGTACTGGATACCCAGAAGATACGTTTAAGCTTGCTGGGATCAAGATGCGATAAAATACGGGTTAAGTTATCCACATAGCCTTTTTGATAGGCAGCTTCGCGATTGGGTTCCGTGCGATCCGGTACCAAGGTAATCACCACATAATCAAATGCAAAATCTTTGAGTAACCCAACCGATGCAGCATCTGCAAAATCCATCGCCTTGGCATGTAAATGCTTGATACCATCAATATGCCGGCGAATGGCGGTAACTTCCGCTCCCTGACGTTCAAGTAACGCATACAAACGGGTGCCAATATCACCACAACCTAGCAAACCGATGCGGCTATTGGTTAACGGTAAGGCCTTTGCACTTTGCCCTGTTTCCATAGCATAATCTTACACTTAATCGTAGTTTGCATTCTCCCACAGCCAATGAATTTATCCAATAGCGAAAGGATTGCCCGTGCCACTTGAATTAACTAGCGACATCCGCTTTTTAAAAGGGGTTGGCCCCAAAATGGCAGAAAAATTTCACACCATAGGCATTCAAACGGTACTGGATTTACTCTTTCATTTGCCGAGAGATTATCAAGACCGTACACGCATTACACCGATTCGAGAATGTCAGGTGGGTCGTTACGCCCAAATCGAAGGGGCTATTCTGCAAACCCAAGTCACCTTTGGCAAACGACGAAGCCTTTTAGTCACTGTCGAAGACCTATCCGGCAAAATCACCTTACGCTTTTTCCATTTCAATAAACAGCAACAAGCCAATATGGAAAAAGGCCGGCAAATCCGCGCATTTGCCGAATGCCGATTGCTTAATCAAGGCATGGAGATGATCCACCCTGAATATAGCCTTGATCCTGACCCCATTAATACGGTTAACGAGAAACTCACAGCGATTTATTCAACCACCCAAGGCATTAGCCAAACCCTATGGCGCAACCTACAAACGCAAGCCATTGCCGTATTAGAAAACAGTACAGAACAAGTGGATAGCATTCAGCTTCCCAAGCACCTCAAGGACTTACAAATATCTCTCAACGAAGCCTTGATGTTTTGTCATAACCCACCACCCACGGTTAAGGTTGATCAACTTCTTGAAGGTAAGCACCCTTATCAAATGCGCCTTGCGCTGGATGAATTGATTGCGCATCAGTTAAGCTTGTTAACCTATCGACACCAAAGACGCAGCCAAGCCAGCTCGGCATTAGCTACAGAAGATAATCCCCTACTCAACGCACTGCCTTTTCAATTAACTAACGCGCAAGCTCGCGTTGTGGATGAAATCGCCAACGATCTAAACCAATCCCACCCTATGATGCGACTGGTTCAAGGGGATGTGGGGTCAGGCAAAACTATTATCGCCGCCATCGCCGCCTGTTTTGCCTTAACATCCGGGTTTCAAGCAGTATTAATGGCACCCACTGAAATATTGGCCGAGCAACACCTTGTAAGCTTTACCGAATGGTTTACCCCACTGGGTTTTACCGTTGAGAGCCTTTTAGGTAAACACACCAAAAAACAAAAACGCGAACGCCTGGAAGCATTGAAAGCAGGCGATATTCAATGCCTGATTGGCACACATGCAGTGATAGAAGACGATGTGCAATTCCATCAACTGGGTCTGATCATTATCGATGAGCAACATCGATTTGGTGTACATCAAAGACTTAAGCTACACAATAAAGGGCAAGCCGATCTGTTACCGCATCAACTCATTATGACTGCCACCCCCATCCCTCGAACACTTGCGATGACAGCCTATGCGGATTTAGATTTATCGATTATTGACGAATTACCTAAAGGCCGCCAACCTATTATTACTAAGCTGGTTGATCAACATCGACGTAACGATGTCATTGAACGCATCCATAAAGCCTGCCTTGATGGCCAGCAAGCCTATTGGGTTTGCACCTTGATCGAAGAATCCGAAACACTTAACTGCCAAACCGCAGAGGATACCTTTACCCAGCTACAACAAGCCTTACCCAATTTACAAATTGGCCTTGTGCATGGCCGGTTAAAGCCGACAGAAAAAGCGTTAATTATGGAGGCTTTTGCCAATGGTGATATTCACTTATTAGTGGCCACCACGGTGATTGAAGTGGGTGTTAATGTTCCCAATGCCGCGATTATGGTGATCGAAAACCCTGAACGTCTGGGCTTATCGCAATTACATCAATTACGTGGGCGAGTCGGCCGGGGGCATTTGCAAAGCTATTGTTTACTGGTGTACCAAAAACCGTTGTCATCACAGGGTAAAGAGCGCTTACAGATTATGCGAGAATCCAATGATGGTTTTGTTATTGCCGAAAAAGATATGGCACTTCGAGGCCCCGGCGAAATTCTTGGCGACAAGCAAACCGGCTTGATTAATTTTCGCGTGGCACATCTTGAACGGGACAATCATCTAGTTGAGGATGCAAGAACCATCGCCCTCTCACTTGAACAGGATTCCGCTACCGCCAAAGCACTCATCGCCCGCTGGCTGCACCAGCCAGAGATTTTTATGAATGGCTAAAGCATTTACTCTGACCTTGCTTATCGGCACAATATTCTTATGAAATCATCTCCTGAAAAGTTATTAAAAAAACACGATAAGCTCATCCAGTCCGATGGTTTGAAGGTTGTCTCGCATGTTCAACGGGTTGTTGATGACGGCGTTCTTCACACCTTGATGATAGAGAATGTTTCCACCCCCTTTAAATTTGTTCGCCCGAAAAAATACAAATCGTTACAGGGGCAACGCGTTAATCTCACCTACTACCCAACACAGGAAACCATTGCCGGCATGGCATTCCAAATAATGAAAGTTGTCAGAATAAAAATCAGTTAAAACGCTAAAACCAGTGTTGCCCAAATCGTTCGGCCTGGCTCATTGACTTGCAAGGTTCGCTCATCAGGTGGCACTAATAAATTACCTGCTCCCGAACGGCTCACATGCTCTGAGTAAACCGTATTAAACAGGTTATCCACGCCGCCACTGAACATAAATCCATAAGGTAACTGATAGGCAAGATTAACCGCCACCGTTGTAAAGGCGCTGGATTGCCCAAGATCAATGCCAGTAATTGACCCTTGCCCCTTAGCAATGCGTTTTTGCGCAGCAACACAACGGCATTGACAGCCGATTTTGAGATCCTTATGTTGATAATCCAATCCGATTCTGGATTCGAGCGGGGCTATTTGCGGCAATGGCTGTTTATCTGTGGTATTTTCACCTCGGGTATAAGCCAATGATCCAATAAATTGAAAAGCTGATGCTACTTCCGCTTGAACGCCTAACTCCCCGCCCCATAAAGTTGCATCGATATTACGTGCTATGGGCCTGCTTAGTGTGTCAATCAAAATAAAATCAACCGTTTGCCCATAAAAAAGATTCGCGTTTATGGCGATGGCAGTATGAAGGTTAAACCCTAAATCCATTTGCGTAGTTTTTTCAGGTGCGAGCCCTAACGACTTTTGGTGCTTCATGACTTCCCAATAATCAGGAAAGCGTGTCGCAAGCCCTATACCTATAAAGGTATCCGCTAACCAGCCTGATGTCTCCCAGCGAATAAAACCACTGTAGCCCGTATCTTGATGCGTCGTCTCTTTATCTGCGCTTTTCCAACTGCCTAAAAGTTCTGTTTGGTGATGATCCAGTCGCAACCCTGCGACGAGATTATGACGCTTCAAGCGGGTTTCAGATTCAAGAAAAGCGCCAATATTGGTCATCTCATACACAGGTTTGGGTACTTTTGCTAATAACGCCCCAAGACTATTGGCCGATCGCGTTTTCTGCCGTGTAGAAAATCCATCAACACCAACGATCATCGACCAAGCATTATCATTACCCATGTCCAGCCATACATGCCCCCCTCGAAAATGCCTTTCGGGCGCCATACCCACTACTTGAGGTTGGATCGCCGCAAGATCAAACGTATCCATGATATGAAAACTTGCATTGTCATAGATCTGCATATCAAATGCATCAAACACTGATTCACTTGGCGTATAGACATACCGTAAAGAAAGCCCATCATGCGCAATTTTTCGTGCTTTGGTTTTTCTATCAGAAAAATTGGCATGACCCGTTGAGTGATTAACATCCACCGTTATTTGTTGTGTATTTGACGGGAAAAACCCTAAAAAAGCACTCGCTTGCGCATTCTCATACGCCGATTCGAACATCTCTCCCGCCCCATCACGGTAATTGCCGCTACGACTCATTGCCCCTTGAGTTTTTAGTTGAATCGTTTCATTCCCAAAATGGGTAGAAAGGTGCGTATCTACTCGCTCATAGCTTGCAGCCGAAGACTGAATATGGCCCGCCGCTTGAGGGTGTTTAATGTGGTGATGCTTGGTTTCGTAAATAACCGTTCCCGCCGAACCCACAGGGCCATACTTAACGGATTGCGGCCCTTTAATCACAGAAACGTCATCAAATGCCGAAGGCTGAATGTAGCTGGTTGGTGGATCCATTCGGCCGCCGCAAGTTCCCGACAGTTGCTGTCCATCAACCACAATGCCTATGCGTGATCCTGATTGGCCACGAAAGTGTATATCCCCCCCACTGCCCCCTTTACGCGAGACAGTAAACCCCGGAACTTGCTTTAAAAAATCCGCACCATCGTTCGCAGGTAAATGTGATGAATCGCGTTGTGTGTTAATGACCACACGCTCAAGCCTATCAGGGGGTTCAGCAACAATGAGTACATGCTCATCAACAGTAGAATCTGCATAAAGCCTTACGGCAAGAAGAATAAATACAGAGCAGGTAAAACGCATCAGAGGGGGAGTTATTAATTCATACCTCCCCTATGAATCACAAAAGGGCAATTAGTTTCAAAACTAACCTTTTTTTTAGGAAATCAAAGGGCCTAAAAACGAATACGTAGATTCCGAATTTTATCACTATACTCTTCAAGGCGCAGCCTGGCACTCTGATCAGCAGCCTTCTTTAATGCCTCTTCAGTGACAAGCCCTGATCCATCTCGCGCCAAAACCAACTTTGATAAATCATTGGTATAAGTTTCAACGGCGACAGCTAATTTATCTCTGCCATTTTTAAGGACGTTTTGGTTAACAAAATTCAATAACTCATTTTCAAGATCATCAGACAATTGGAGTAATTTTTCATAATTTTTATTGGCTTCATCGATGTTTAATATTTTCTCTCCCTGAGACTCTAATGAGGTCAGATACGAATCCAAAGCATTATGAAATTTTATCAATCTATCGATATTATTATTGGGGGTAATTTGAAGCACTTTTAACTGCTCGGTGTTTTGCTTAATTTGAAAACGAATAGCACTAATTTTGGCTTTTTCATCATCAATAGTCAGAATATCTTTTAGGTCTTTAATATTACTACGCTTATACTCTTTATTGATTTGAGCAATAAATGCTTCCGTTCGTTCGATTTTGTCGTTGCGTAATTTTTTTTCCATCTCTTGTCGCTGAAGGGAGTTTTGTGCGGTCGACAGTACACCTCTGATCACCCCACTTACTGTAGCAACCACCGCTGTAATCACTAAAGTCACACCCACAGGTACAATAATAGGCATAGCAATTAATAAGAAATTTTTTGTTTTGCCGTTTAGATCAACCGATTGATTGATGACATAGTCTTCGTCATCATCTTCATCTTCGTTATTAAAATGATTATTCACTGTTCTCGTTGACGTATGATTTAATAAAATAACGGATATTTTTTTCGCGTTATAGGTTTCCCCCTGACGCACACCTTCAACGACTAATTCGCTTAATAAATATTTATCGCTATTATTTTTTTCTTTAAGAAAATCATAAAACGCACTTACTTTATCGAAAGAAAATGATTGTACAGGGTCGGTTCCATTAATTAATACATACATACTGGCTTCCTCATTTTCCTTGATCATAATTTCAGTAATCATTTGGATTTCCCGATCTTTTGAAAACCCAGTCTGTGCATTTGATTTTGGATAACGTGTTTTGATAAAAGCGCGCCCATCAAATACTTCTGATGCGATATCCAAGGTTAATGTCTTATCATCGACTGTCATATTGGATATTGGGTAGATACCCGGCATTGAAATTGAAAAAATCGTATCCGTATCATCAGGAATAACCTCGGTATACAGGGGATAAAAACGGGGTGATTCACCGGCTAATTGGTAGCCTTGTACGTTAATTAATTGGTTTTCTGATAGCCTTAATAGACTATTATCAAACGCTAAATCATGAGGAAAATAGTTGGGGTAATTTGAACTATTTTCATCCACATTATTATACGATAAGGCATGAAGACTCTGCTGCTCTTCAGTTATTGCCTTAACTTCAGCTAATAAGCGCGAAGGCCTTAATAGAAAATGTTTAATATCAAACGATCTTGTATCAACCACGGCCCAAATTCTCTGACCTGCTTCTAATTTAATCGTCAGTTTTTTATCATCATCAATGCCTTTAAAATGAAATGATCCGGATTGATCGACAGTAAAGGCTTTATTAATCAATTTACGATTCATGGGCAAACCATAATGCCCTTCATCTTTATAAAAACCCGTTAAATGAATTTTTTCACTATTCGTTGATACAATTACGCCATTAAATAATTTATAACTTGAGGATTTCTCAAGTGCATAATAGGTCGATAGATCCAGGGTAAATCCGTTCTCTTCTGTTCTAAGAGTGGCATCCAACAGTGTCCAATAATCTTTTTTACCGTAATTGAGTGCCTTTTTTTTGACACCATCGATGAAGATATCCGCATTATCAGCATTAATGGCATAATTGATTTTATGCTCAGGCTTTTTCGGCTGTACTTTATGGGGATGAATTAACGATAAATGTTGGTCGGTTATTTCACTGGAAATACCTTCCATTAGGGTTGTGCTATCTGTTGAATCTAGGTCAACGGTGATCTGTGGGGTAAACATGATGCCGAGTTTGCTTTTAGGTAAAGGTACATAGCGTGTCGATGCTTCAACATCTAGGCTCACCGTGAATTGTTGTACCTTGCCGTTCTCTACTTTAAGTTTTTCATCCCCTGAAATGTAGGCCTCAACGGTAAACTCACTTCGTTCTTCAGGTATGCTGTTTAATACCGCATCCACTAATGGCAAGTCAGCATCACCTTGATTGGAAGGGCGAATCAAGGCATTCTCCATTGAAAACATCAATAAAACCCTGTCATAAATTCCGGATGGAATATGCTGATTCATTGCTAAAAAATAAGCTCTTTCTTGCAATGCACTTTGATCAACACCAATCAAATTGCCAGGCGCTGTCAGTGCATAAGATTCACCTGTCACACTATTAATGATAATGATTTGTCTAATTTTAAAATAGAAGTTATTGAACGGAATATTTTTAATGCCCAAGTTAGCAATCAGCGTACCCTTTCCATCTTCGTTAATCAGGGCAATGTTTTGCTCTTCTTCAAACCCATCAAAGGCTTCCAATGGAGCCTTCTTTTCTTTTCCGCCGCAGGCAAGAAGAAAAAACACCGATAAGCTAATGAAAAATAATGGCTTCACAATAGATCATTCTCAAAAAAACATTAAAAAAAGTATAGGTTAGATTTTTAGCTTTTTTCGAACTTTACCTCTCAAGAAAAGTCTTAGCTTGCAAACATTTAAATGGAAATAAGTTCGAATGAAAAAAAATGTATTTTTAGCCTTCCTTGTATTCATAGGTTTTTCTCATCAATCCAGCTTTTCGGTTGCTGCCATACTCCCCTCAGCGCTGAAGGCCATTAGCATGACCAATACAGCACTAGATACTTCGGATAAATTTTATAGACTGAATAAAAATACCGGGACACCTGAAGAAGAAATCCAACGAAAATTTAAGTATGCTCTATTAATTGGCACTGGGGTTGTGTTTACAGGCCTTGTTGCTGCTTATGCCTGGGATTTAAGAAACGAGTACGTTGATAGAAAACAACAACAAATTGATAAAGAAGCAGCAGCAGCAGAAAAGGCTCAAGCGAAAAAAGATCTTCGGGAATACCGCACACTTAAATTGTACCAACTACAAAAAAATGCTAATCCCAAACATTACAATGAAGAAGCAGAAAGAGCTATCCAAAAGCGCTTTGGTGAGATGAAACCTACGCCTATTTCTCGAACCATGTAAAACCGGACTGAATAATACTGCTTAATGGCCCTTTCAATACCCAAAAGGGCCTTTAAAGCTTTCTACCGGCTCACATGATAGTAGGAACAAGCCTATTTGATATCAGGCAAATCGTTTGATATAGAACTGTTCCAACATGCTGAATGATTATTGATACTGTATGATTGATTATTGAAATTATTTGACGTAACGTATTCGCAAATATCTTAGTGAGAAATGCTGTGTGGCCATTCAACTAGTTCGTCGAAACCAACCTCTTATTTGGCTTATTCCACTTTTTTTTATCGCAATTTTCATCAGCTATTTTTATCTTGACCGAACCATTGTTTATTTTTTCAATGGCATAGACACACGACAATACCGTCTCCTAACTATTGCGGCAGAAGGCGTTCCTGCCTTAGCTGTCACTTTTATTGTCATTATGCTGCTTGTTCATTTCTACCGGTATTTTTGCCACTCCAAATCCTTGCTGTCTCCCTGGATACACATTGCCATCATTTGCTGTATCAGTAATTACATCAAAAGCCTTTTAAAAAAACTGTTTGGGCGCTATTTTCCTGACACTTGGTTCTGCGACAATCTCTCCTTGCTGGAAAATGACATGTACGGATTTGCAGGCGCTTATAAGCTGACAAACTCCAGTATGCCGTCAGGCCATTTAACCTTGGCTACGGCATTTTTGCTCGGGTTACTGTTTTTCTTTCCTTCACGCTGGATGCGTGGCGTGGCGATAGCAGGTATTCTATTGACGTTTTTAGGCCAGCTAAGTCTCTATTACCACTTTTTGAGTGACTTACTTGCTGGCCTATTACTGGGCCTTACTGTTGTCACCATCTATACAGAGTTTTTAACGCGCATTAAAAACTCATCTGCCAACCCAGCGTCATGATCTGCTCTTGCGCCAGTTGAATGCCATTCACTTTCTCATGAATGGGCGTCTGATATTCAAACGCTAGGCGGTTGCCTTGTGGTAATAGCACATTCATCCCAAGACCTGCCATCAACCACTCTCCGCCTTGGTTGGCTGGATTGGCACTGGTTGCGTTTGCACTCAATCGATCATCAGCCCCTTCAATATCTTCCTTAACCTTATAATTGACACTGGCCGAAACACTGACTGCATCGCCAATCGGCTTGGCTAGCCAGTTCGTCCATTGATAGTCATTACCTAATTGATAGCCTCTATTATTACTGGCTGAACGTATAACCGACAACACTTGCGAACCAAACGACAGGCTTTCCCATTGATGCAGCCAAGTGGCACCTAACTGAAGATCAACC
>JAPOUS010000107.1 GCA_026708525.1 Cellvibrionales bacterium | reverse complement strand
TGTCAGCATAGATGTCGCCTCAAATTTTCCATAGAGAGGAATAATTTTGAGGAAAACATTTACCGAAGGGTTTCAACAACCTGTTCTCGGACAAACTCCTAGCTTCGCCCTAATTTAACCAGTTGATTCTCTGCCTCTGTGACTATACTGCTGACAAGCGCCTGACAACTTGGCAAACTGTCAATGACGCCTGCTACCTGACCTGAAGGTAACACCCCTTCTTGCGGCTTACCGTCAACCATTGCCTTCATAATAATCATTGGTGCATTGGCCGACATTATGGCTTGTGCTGGTGTCACATCACCAGATTTTGTCATTGCTAACGCTGACTTTAGTAAGCTGGTAATGGATGCACCTGTAAATTGTCGGAATTTCAAGCCATTATTCAATGCAATCAATAGTTTCTTAAAATTACTGGCTTTTTCCATATTCTCTAGCCAATCATTCATAATCATACGCTGAGGCAAACCATCCATAGCCTTTGATACGATAATATTTGCAGGATTCTTACAAGCGATGTATTGGGCTTTGGTGACTTCAGGCACTGGGCTTTCTTTTGTTAATAAAAATCGTGTGCCCATAGCAATACCATCGGCACCGAATGCCAAAGCAGCCACCAGACCTCGACCATCTTTAAAACCACCGGCACCTAATACCGGCACTTTATCGCCCACCGCATCAACAACCTGCGGCAATAGCAATGTAGTAGGCACAGAACCTGTGTGGCCGCCACCTTCACCGCCTTGTACAGTCACTGCATCCGCACCCATTTCAACCGCTTTAATTGCATGCTTGGGTAAACCTACGGTTGGAATGCAAACAATGCCGTTATCTTTAAGTTGCTTGATCATATCTTTGCCGGGTGAACGGCTGTAACTAACGGCCTTAACTCCATGCTTAATACACAAGCGGATAATATCCTGTGCATTAGGTTGATACATGTGAAAATTCACACCGAAGTTTTTATCGGTTAACGATTTCACTTTAAGAATATCAGCTTCCATTTGCTCAGGCGGAATCGTAGCGCCTGCTAAAAAACCAAAACCACCGGCATTGCAGGTACCAGCAACAAGCTCAGGGTCAGCCACCCAGCCCATCGCTGTTTGGATAATAGGATATTCACAACCTAGAAGGTCAGTTATACGCGTTTTCAATGGGTTAGACATAAAACATCAAGCACTTTGTTATTATTTATTCAATCGAGACTATGCATTATAAAAAAGGCGATCAGAGGATCGCCTTTTACATTCTTAGCGATAATTAAGAACGATCACCTTTTGGGTTGTCCTTTAATTGCTTTGAGCGGAAGTCTTTAGGATCCAACTCGCGAATGATAGCAAGTTGCTCTTCCGTTGGCGCGGCAGTGGTTGGCACATTTTCAGGAATGTGAATCTCAAAACCGGTATTTTCGACAACTTGTTCTACAGTAATGCCAGGATGAAGAGAAACTAAACGCACTTGATGATTTGGCCCACCAAAATCCATCACGCAAAGATCCGTTAAAATGATACGAATATCAATATCATTTAGCGCATAACCTTTGGGTAAACGCTCAGGATTGTAGCCAATCGAATTCACCAAATCACATTCGCCTTTAACAAACACACGGGTATTGTGCGAAGGCACAAAAAATGAATTGGCGTGACTAATGGAATTACCCGGAAGACCACGCACACCTAGCATTTGAATTTTAGGCGCTTCATAGGTACCACCTAAGGCAGAAATATTCGCTTGGCCGTACTGGTCAACCTGAGTTGGCCCAATCATGGCGTGGCGCTTGCCACTCCAGACATTATCAAAAATACGCGAAAATCCCATCCACGTCTCTTGTGCTTGACCTTCGTGACTTGAACGGCCAGATACTGGATTCGGCTTAGATAACAAATACGCCTCAGAATCTGTCATCATCAAGTCTTTATTAGTGGTTAACATAGCAAGTGATGCCGCTAACCGTGGAATCAAGCCAATGCCTGTCGCTAATACTTCACCATCGTTCTTAAACGCTTCGGCCCCTGCGGTAATCATCAATTCCGCCAAGGTATAGTCTGTTGCTGTACTCATTATAAATCCCCTATTGGCTTATTGTGATTAGTAGACTGGTAACGGCAATGCTTTAATGGCATCTAAACCGCCAACCAGCGCTTGGTATTCTTCTTCGGTCTTGCCCAAGATATACTTCTCAGCATAAGCACCAAAACCACCCTCTTTAGCAGAGCCTGCGTATTCTTTGGTATGCGGCACATCAAAACCATACAATGGCGTACAGGACGTTGGGTGCGCGCCTCCAGGAATATGCACAACACCAGTGGTCATTGAACGCTCCCAAAATACAAAGCGCGCTTCATCACCTTGCGCAAAAAATTCAGTATCAACAATTTCATCAACGCTAACAAAGGTTTTATCAGCAGCTCGAGCCATTTGTTCATCCATATACATGTCGGGGCCTTTGATTTGGCAAACACCACGCACATCGGCGCGATCGGCATGCAGCAACGCAACATCTAACTTCAGCGCGGGCATAGCAACCCATTCTTTATCATCATACGGGCTATCGATCACCTTAAGGTCTTTATTTACCTTAATGACATCGGTACCTAAACCGATTTGTGTCGGCATAAATGGCATACCCCAAGACGCTGCACGTAGACCTAACAACATCATACCTTCATCCACTTCAAAGGTTTCGATCTGACCTTGCTGCCTTGCTGCACGGAAATAAGGCTCTAACGGGATAAAATCTAGAGAAACAAATGCAAAAATCACTTTTTTGACTTTGCCAGATGCGCAAAGCATACCAACATCAGCGCCACCATAAGCGACAATGGTTAAATCCTTAACATCGGAGCGTAATATTTCACGGATCAAGGCCATGGGCTTTCTTCTTGGCCCCCAGCCGCCGATGCCTATGGTCATCCCATCTTTAAGCTGACTGACAACATCAGTCGCTGACATTTGCTTATTCATTGATTATCCTCTTTATTTAAAAAGCCACTGAGTGAAAAAGTTTAAATACAGAATTTTACTCAGCATTTTTAACTGTCAGGCAAAACGCTGGCGATTGTAGCGTATTTAACGTTTTTTTTAAATCCGAAAATAAAATGAACCAAACAAATAAAAAGATAACTACTATCACAACCCTATTTTTTCTGAGTTTGACTAAAAAATGTAAACTCCGAAGTAGTTTTTCTAACCACCAAAAGTAACGAGAGAATGAATAAACGTTATCCATCAATTGCCATACTGCTACTTTGTATTTCTCTAAACGGTCACTGTATCAATCCCATCAAAAATGAATCGAAAAACGGTCACTGTATCAATCCCATCAAAAATGAATCGAATGAACTCTTAGCTCTGTATAGAGACTTGCTAACCGCACTAAGCTTGAAAACAATGATATCAAGTGACGATCATAAAAAATTAGACATTAAAATAGCTATAGACGAGACCATTCTTGAAAAGATAAGCCGTATCCAAGGCACTATGATTACAGAGCAAAATACCAAGTTCTTTGAAACTCTTAACGAGAAACTTAAAAGAGTATTAAGCGAGTCTACAACGACTATTTTCGAAGAGATTCTTACTTACGCCGTAGAGCTAACAGAAGTCGTTGATCAATGCAACTCCCACACTTCAGCTGAAGGAATAAAAGATGCCCAACAAGCTAATTTCACAGTAATAAACTATATAACAAGCCCAGGTTTTTTTCATGAACTGACTGAATGCATAAATACCCGCTACCAAAAACAAATTGAAACAACCAGAATTAGAGCTATAAAAAGCAAACTTCTCTCCATGAAAACAAGCTTAATTAGGACGGCTATGGAATGTCAATGGAATACGTTACAGCCCCCCAAACACAAGAGAGCTAGGCCTCTCTCAACTCATTTTTGAGAATCTTACCCGAAGCATTCATAGGCATAGCATCTAAAAACACCACTGATCTCGGGACTTTATAATTTGCCAAATGCTGCTTGGCAAAGCCAATTACATCTGCTTCGGTTAATCCTGCATCAGATTGCTTGACACAAAACACCTTACCCACTTCACCCATGCGCTCATCAGCTACACCAATCACCGCCAACTGAACAATACCTTCGATGGCAGATAAGCAATTTTCAATCTCAGCAGGGTACACATTAAAACCACCGGAGATATACATATCCTTCATTCGATCAGTGATATCAATATAACCATTGGCATCCATGACGCCGATATCGCCGGTTTTCAACCAGCCATCTTCAGTAATGGTATCTTGAGTCGCTTGTTCATTTTCAAAATACCCCTGCATGACGTTATAACCACGCACCCAAATTTCACCAGGCTCGCCTCTAGGGACTTCAAGACCATCTGAATCCACACATTTAATGTCAATCCCATCCATTGCTCGGCCAGAAGAGCCTGAGATCACCTCAGCAGGGTCATCTGGGCGACAAATCGAAACAAATCCACAAGTCTCGGTTAAGCCGTATGCCGTTACTACCGATTCAAAATTTAATTCATTACGCATTCGATCAATCAAGGATACTGGTACAGGCGCAGCACCTGTCACGGCTAAACGCAAACTGGATAAGTCGTATTTCTCACGATCAGGGTGGGCTAAGATGGATTGGTAAATGGTCGGCGGCCCGGGCAACATAGAGATTTTATCGT
The DNA here is from genome assembly GCA_026708525.1 of Cellvibrionales bacterium. Classification (GTDB taxonomy): domain Bacteria; phylum Pseudomonadota; class Gammaproteobacteria; order Pseudomonadales; family DT-91; genus CAKMZU01. The sequence continues at coordinate 11,048 of JAPOUS010000107.1, read as the reverse complement.
CTTGAATTTGCTGTAAAACAGCATCCAAATCAAAGATCAATACGGGATAAATCGTTGCCCCTTTAATCAGTGCTGCTAACCAGCCGGCCTTGTAACCAAAACTATGAAAGAAAGGATTGATAATCAGGTAATTATCATTTTCATTGAGACCATTGATATCAGCCCAAGCCGTCACGGTACGGATATTTTGCTCATGAGCACACATAACGCCTTTCGGCTTACCTGTGGTGCCTGAGGTAAACAGCATATCCATGGTGTCATTCGCTGAGACAGACTGCATGCGCTCGTGTACCACATCATCAGATACGTCGATTCCCAATTGCAGGAAATGCTGCCAATTAACTACGCCAGATTTCTCACCTTTAAATGATATTTTTTCTATCACAGCGGGTAAGTCCTGACCCTCTAACATATCAAAATACTTAATGGTGGTTTCAGGCCCCGTTTGAAATTCAGCGACAGAGAGTACGACCTTGGACTGACTACGATTGATAATATCAGCCGCTTCAGAACCTTTCATTCGGGTATTTAAAGGAACAAGCACAGCGCCAATAACCTCTAAACCCAATGCAGCAATAATCCACTCGCTGATATTGGGTGCCCAAATCGCAGCCTTATCGCCTTTAGTAAGACCTAACTGAACAAAAGATTTAGCCGCTTTATTAACTTCTTGAGACAACTCAATATAACTCAGCGATAACTCCCCTTCACGGATAGCCACTTTATCCTTGAAACGCGCTACCAGAGATTCAAGTAAACTGGGAACCGTTAAATACTCACTTGACGTAGCCATATTGATCCTTTCAGGGTTAATTCTGATCTGTTATTAGAATAATTCGGTAAAAAGGGCCGCTAGTGTAAAAATCTCTTCAAGAAACTGCAAGTCAGAATGCCCGACTACTCGAAGAAAGTGCGATTCTTTCAAGTAATTGCCTCCCTTTGCCCTTCACATTAATCGCAAGTTCTACTAAGATAGAACACCCTTATAACTTTATGCTCAAATTTAGAATAGAGGCCATGAAAGACACCGACGATTTAAGAATTACCGCTTTGAAAGAACTGATTTCCCCTCAATCCTTGACTGAAGACATACAAATTTCAGAGCAAGCCGCCAGCATAGTGGATGAAACACGGCAAAGCATCCATAACCTTTTGTACGATAAGGATGACAGATTACTGGTTGTCGTTGGCCCCTGCTCCATTCATGACACAAAAGCCGCCATGGATTACGCTGAACGTTTGCTAACACTTCGCCAAACATACAAAGACGACCTACAAATTGTTATGCGTGTCTACTTTGAAAAACCCCGAACGACTGTTGGCTGGAAAGGTTTAATTAACGACCCCAATCTGGATGGCAGCTTCGATATTACTAAAGGACTTCATCTAGCCAGACAGCTGCTATTGGACGTCAATAACATGGGCATGCCAGCTGGCACCGAATTTCTAGATTTAATTAGCCCTCAATATATTGCCGACCTTGTATCCTGGGGCGCAATTGGTGCACGCACCACAGAAAGCCAGAGTCATCGAGAGTTAGCTTCTGGCCTTTCATGCCCTGTAGGCTTCAAAAATGCTACCAATGGCGAAACCCAGGTGGCGATAGATGCGATCAATGCAGCTAACAAGCCTCATCACTTTTTATCAGTAACCAAAAAAGGCTACTCAGCGATTTTTTCCACCAGCGGCAACGAAGATTGCCATGTTATCTTACGTGGAGGCAAACAACCTAACTACGATATGTTCGCGGTTGAAGATACATCCATGGCCTTAATCAAAAATAACGTTAAAAATAAGATCATGATTGATGCCAGCCATGCCAATAGCCGTAAACGGCCAGAGCGCCAAATGGAGGTGATTGACGATATTGCCAGGCAAATTGCTAAAGGCAATCATGCCATCTTTGGTGTTATGATCGAAAGTCATATCAAAGCTGGCCGTCAAGATTACAAAGCCGGGGTAGAACTCACCTACGGCCAAAGTATTACCGATGCCTGCATTGATTTTGACAGCACGATCAACAGCATTGAAAAACTTGCACAGGCCGTTAAGCAACGCCGAACATTACAGTAAATTGCTTTTTACTGAATCTTTTGTATTTTTCTTTAAAGTGCTAAGACAAACGGATATTCGGCATGCCTTTAAAGAAATTACAAGATACGGCTTATCGGCTCATAGAGGATAACCCTCAAGTATCAATCTATCATCCAGCAGATGTCGATGTTACTTGTAAAACCTTGATAATCTTCTGCCGGGCAGAAATTAATAGTGATTCGAGAGGCGAGCCTGTGCCTCTTGCAGCGGACATGCCTGCATTTTCTTACCTTGCCCCTGAAGGTTACGAGCTCTTTGCCGTTAAAGGGCATTTTTCCGATTATCAACTCAGTGAAAAATTTGATCCTTGCAAACCACTAGGCGCATATTATGACCATAAGATATCGCCCCCTCTAACGGAGATTTTTACAACCGAGGGAGATAAGCCAAGCCTGCTTACCATTCATAAAGACTTTGATATATTAGTGCTTAAGCAGTCACTTGAGCTTTCGACGTTTTTGCAAACGACCGAGTCACTAAAAGACTACCAGCAACTTTTGCTCCACTGTTCACGATGTCTGCAAGGCAAACTCAATATTAAATATTTTTTACCCGTCGAACAGCATGCACATATTTTGGCACAAAATAAACCATTAGACTGGCAATCTTTTTAAGGAACCCATCTACCCTATCCTACCTCCCGCTGCTTGAAGCGGGTTAACCCCCCCACTTTCAATTATCAATTACTGCATTCATCACCGAATAGTGCGTGACATCAAAAAAAAATCCGTTACACTTTTTGTACTTGGTATTTTAATTAATCAATACTAATCTCCCTTTGGTTGGAACGAATCTTCGGAGACTCGCATGCAAGCCTACAAAGCCCCCATTGATGAAATCAAATTCTTACTTTTTGATGTGTTAAACGTTCAGGATTTACAACAAATTGATGAATACGCTGAAGCCAGTGAAGAACTGATCAGTGCCATCCTTGAAGAAGCGGCAAAAATAACGGAAGGTAGCTTTGCACCTATTAATTATTCGGGTGATTTAGAAGAATGCCAATACGACCCTTCAACAAAATCAGTCTCTACCCCAAAGGGCTTTAAAGAAAGCTATAAAGCTTTTGCTGAAGGCGGCTGGGTAGGCTTAACCGCTCCAACGGATTTTGGTGGTCAGGGGTTGCCACAATTACTTAAACTCTGTACGGATGAACTCGCTACAGGCTCTAACACCTCGCTGGCGATGTACCCAGGCTTGAGCCATGGATCCATTGATGCGATTACTGAGCATGCAACACCTGAGCTTCAAGAAAAATATTTACCCAAGTTAATCAGTGGTGAATGGAGCGGTACTATGTGTTTAACTGAACCACAATGTGGCACAGATTTATCCATGATCTCTACCAAAGCCGTGCCGCAAAGTGATGATTCTTATCAGATTACTGGCACGAAAATTTGGATCACCGGCGGCGAACATGATTTAACCGACAACATTCTCCATTTGGTCTTAGCTAAATTACCCGATGCACCAGACACCTCTAAAGGCATCTCACTTTTTCTTGTGCCCAAATTTCTCGATGACAATACCCGAAATACAGCTTTTTGCGGAGGCATTGAACATAAAATGGGCATCAAGGGTTCTTCTACCTGCGTGATGAATTTCGAAAATGCCAAGGGCTTTTTGATTGGCAAAGAAAACGAAGGGCTAAAATGCATGTTCACCATGATGAATGCCGCACGCCTAATGGTGGGGCTTCAAGGGTTAGGATCAGCAGAAGCAGCCTATCAAATCAGCCTTGGGTTTGCGAAAGAACGTATCCAAAGCCGAGCCATTACAGGGGCTAAAAATCCCGATCAAAAAGCTGACCCTATCATTGTTCATGCCGATGTAAGGCGCATGCTTGCTTACCAAAAAACATTTATTATTGGCTCAAGGGCCATGGCCTACTGGGTTGGCAAACAATTAGACATTAGCCTTAAAGATCCTGATCAACAAAAGCGAGACCTGGCTGATGATCTCGTACAATTAATGACCCCCATTGTTAAAGCCTACTTGACGGATGAAGGCTATCTCTCCATTGATCAAGGGCTTCAATTAATGGGAGGCGCTGGCTTTACTCGAGAATGGGGTATTGAGCAACTTGCCCGTGATTGTCGTATCTCTCGCATCTACGAAGGCACTAACGGCATACAATCGCTCGACCTTGCTGGTAGAAAATTACTCATCAAAGGTGGGCGACTACCACAAACCTACCTTAGCGCAATGGAAGACATGCTGAATGAAGGAGGCGATGCAGAATATATCAAAAAAGCCCGTGAAGCACTGAAAACACTTGAGGACACGCTCACTTGGATTGGCAACAATGCGATTCAAGATCCAGAAGAAGCCACCCAAGGCGCAACACCTTTATTAAAACTCTTTGCCCTGACCACACTCAGTGTTTTCTGGGTAAAATTGGATCATGTGGCCAAGGACGCACAAGCCAATAACCCGGTATATTCGACAAATTTTTATCAGTCGAAACACAAAGCCTGTGAACATTTTTTCCGCTATTTTTACCCACAAATACAAATGCATGCCACCGACATACAAGCCGGCAAAGCCTCCATTATGGCGTGGGATGTCAATGATTTTTAAATGATCAGTGACTTTTACAGCTTGTACCTATCGAGAAACCTCAGACCACTGAGGTTTTCTCATCTTCTACCGCTTTATTTAACCTCTGCCACACGCTTTCTTTATAGATCAACGCTTTTTTGCGCTTGATATATCCCTCCCATCGCCGCATTTTTTTTAAAAAATACCATAGAGCCAAAAGCGAATACTATAGTTATTAGAGCCTGTTTTAAATGAGTATCAACGGGCCCTGATAAACGTTTCATGCGCTTCATTTCAACGCCGTAATAATGAGTGAAGTTTAATCAAAACGCGAGAAACCACTAGTAAACTCAACAAAAGGCGAAAAAACTGAGGCCGTTATGTTAAATAAATTGTTATTAATGCTCCTAGTATTCACCTTATCGGTTACCACCATAAGCTGCGGTCGTTCATCAGACCCCAACACGGATGAAAACTCTGAAACTATTGATGAGAAAGAGGACGATCAATCTGATGATGACGAAAGCGACGATCTTGATTCAGAAGGCAATAAATCTGGAGAAAACTTCGGCGGTTCTAAAACCCCCATTGAGTCTGATGAGAATACTGATGGCGAATCAACTAACGGCGAATCAGGTGACGGCACAGATACCCCAGAAACAGGAAACAATGATGATGAAGATGGAGGCACTGACGGTGGATCTGACGACTCAGATGAAACAGATGAAAGCGAAACCCTCGTTCCTGTAGGTAAAAAACGTATTTCGGGTGCGATTACCGACCCAACAACAAACGTCAAGGTTACCGTAGGTGGTCAAGAATTTATTTTAGGACCCGACAGTGGTCACGACACCTTCAAGGCTATCCTTGATAAAAATCTGCCGGCCAACTTGGTTGTTAATGCCATCGACAGCCATAAAATCTGTTACATAGAAAACCCTACCTACCTTGAAGACAAAACCGTTGATGGGTTAAAAGTAAAATGTATCGATGATTTGACCATGAATGATTTATTCAGCATGTACGACAATGCGCTAATAGATTGTTTGAAGATCTTCTATTACCCCCACAGTTTATCAAAAAGGGCAAGTTCAATTTCAAGACTGGTCTGTAATGCAGATACTTTTGATTCAGCTGAAGGCTTACAACATTTTGTCAATGTTAGGGAAATTAGCTTTAGCCAGGCAACAAAACCAGACCCTACTACCCCAGGTGGTTACATGCATCATGGTATCACTGAGCTTGATTTATCGGCTAACGTCAACCTTAAAGAAATCAACTTAATTCAAATTCACAATATTACAAGCATTAACTTTTCTAAGAATCTTTTACTAGAAAAGTTTACGACGGGTCTAATCTATTTAGATGAGCTTGATATGTCAGGATTAAAAAATCTTTGGTATATCCATCTAGATCAAGCCCGCTTACTAAAAGTCGACTTGTCGGAAACCCCTAATTTAACCTATTTTGCGTTAACAAATAACAATGGCAAAATCCCTTATCACCCTATCAACAACCCGGATGTTTTCAAATTTGCTCATCCTGAAAAATTGACTGAACTTCTTCTTTACGGATCAAGCATTGAGAATTTTGACTCTAGGTTGTATACAAATCTTGAACGATTAGATATCAGTTATTCACCAATGGTTAACTCTTCTAGCTCGGGTATTCATACGATTGACTTTAGCAGCAACCCTAAATTGAAATACCTGAGGCTTAAGTTAACCCATTACATAGAATATAATTTCAGCGCATTAACGGCACTTGAAACCATTGATATTGGTAATAGTCGATTAGATACATTGGATCTATCAAATAACAATAATTTACGCACCTTATATATTGATGATAACTTCCAAATCAATAATCCAATTATTTACCCTAATGACCCATCTGGAATAAACATTATCGAGTAAATGACTCTTCAAAAAGCCTCAATCGAGGCTTTTTTTTTCGGCGTAAAGCTCTGGTAAAATAACCATTTTTACTGGGAGTAAAGCTATTAATCCACTAGCATCGCTAATCCATTCGAACATTGATATCGACCGCTTAACACTTCCAGGGGCTCAAGCAACCCAGCTTCTCTGTGCGCGTTTAGATAGCATTCATCCTACCTTATCAGGCAACAAAATATACAAGTTACTTCCCTTTGTCGAAGAAGCTATTGCAAAAAATAAGCAAGCGCTATTAAGTTTTGGCGGCATGCATTCGAATCACTTGCATGCCTTAGCATATGCAGGCCAGACACTTGATATCCCGACCATAGGTATTGTCCGTTGTTATAATCACCAGCCAGAATCTCAGACAGTAAAAGACATTCAACGCATGGGGATGGCGATTATCAAATGGCACCCCGAGCGATATCAATCAAAACATACCAATGAAACGCGCAATCGGTTACACCAAGCATTTCCTGATGCCCTAATCATTCCAGAAGGCGGAGCTGAATATTCAGCTATGGCTGGATTTAGCCATTTATTCAATCAAATAGCACCAACACTTCACACACCGATTGATTACTTTGTCACCCCTGTGGGTACTGGCACAACTCTGGCGGGTTGCATTTATGCATCGAAAGCCTTAACGGCATTCCAAAATACCCAATTTATTGGTATTGCTGCCGTAAAGGATAGGCCTAGCATCATGAAGCGCTGCCACGACTGGCTGCCCTCTTCCCTGGTAAAAAGAATAACCCTCTATGATGATTATACGTTTGGAGGATTCGCCAAAGTAAAGCCCGCATTAGCAAAGTTTATGATAGAATTTGAAGAGCAAAATGCTTTATTACTCGACCCTGTGTATACGGCCAAAATGTTTTATGCCATTCAAAACTTAGTGACCCAAGGCGTTATTAAGCAAACGAGTCGAATTCTATGCCTCCATACTGGCGGTTTACAAGGCAGGCCTCCACTCATTAAAAAGATTCTAAGGCTTGCAAACACAAAGGATAATTGATGGACAGTCAATTTCGTAATATCGGCATTATTGGCCGTGTCGGTAATCAATTTGTCATTGATTCAGTCAAAGCGCTTAAAGACATTCTGATTGAGCGAAATCTCACGGTTATATTAGAAAAAGAAATTGCACATATTTTACCCAACCATGGGCTTCAAGTCTCAACAAGGAAACTGATTGGAGAAATTTGCGATCTTGTTATTGTCGTCGGTGGTGATGGCTCAATGTTAGGCGCTGCACGAGATTTAGCTCGGCATGATGTACCTGTGATTGGTGTTAACCGAGGCGGATTAGGCTTTTTAACGGATATCTCCCCCAATGAAATCGCAAAAAAAATAGATGAAGTCCTAGCAGGCAAATTTGTCGTCGAAAAACGCTTTTTATTAGATGTTGTCATCAAAAGAGACGGAGAGCCGATCGGTCAAGGCAGTGCCTTTAATGACGTGGTTGTAAGCTCTGGTGAAGTCGCACGAATGATTGAATTCGAAACCTATATCGAAGGTCAATTCGTTTATTCTGAACGCTCTGATGGCATTATTGTATCCACACCTACAGGTTCTACAGCTTACTCGCTATCGGGAGGGGGCCCCATTATGCATCCTAAGCTCGATGCACTAGCACTTGTGCCTATGTTTCCACATAGTCTCTCAAGCCGCCCTATTGTCATTGATGGCAATAGTGAAATAAAAATTGTTATTGTCTCGTCAGGCGAGGTTTCACCTATCGTCTCTTGCGATGGTCACATCACCTTAAAAACACGACCCAAAGACGCTATTTATATTTTCAAAAAACCGTTAAAATTAACCATGCTCCACCCCTTGGATTACAGTTTTTATGGTGTATGCCGCTCAAAACTCAACTGGGGTAAAAAACTTGTCGGATAGTCAAGCCAGTGCTCAAGCAATAGAAGGCTACGATATCATTGGTGATATTCATGGTTGTGCTAGTGCGCTTAAAACCTTACTGGCTACCTTGGGGTATAAGGCATCGTCACACACGTACCTCTATCCAGGGCACCGGAGACGACTGATATTTCTAGGCGATTTCATTGATCGCGGCGCCGAAATCAGTGAAACCCTCGATATTGTTCATAACGCTGTCAAGTACGCTGATGCCATCGCCATTGCAGGTAATCACGAATTAAGCGCCCTACTTTATTTTCTTAATCCCAAAACACTGCCTAAACCTTTTATGCATAAGAGTATTCAAAAACAGGTTAAACTGACCGCAGAAGCATTAGCGCATTCAACAAAACGCCAACAGGCAATTATTGATTGGTTTCAGCAGCTACCATTATTTGTTGATTTAGGAGAGTTTCGTATTGTGCATGCTCTGTGGGATCCTCAACTCATCGACTGGTTTGCAACAAAATATCAAACCAATAAACTTAACCCCGCATTTATCAGGGACTGGTTGAGTGGCGATACTACTGCATCCACTGTCATTAACCGATTAACCCGAGGGCTTAATTTGCCCTGCCCGGAAGGCATTAGCATTCAAGGCGTTGATGGTGTTATTCGTAACAGTTTTCGCGTCAAATTTTGGAGTGAAACCCAGCCTAAAACCTACCAAGACATTGCTTTTCAACCCACACCGCTACCTGCTGAGTTAGCGAAAATGCCAATTTCTGCTTCCGACTCTACAAAATTGATCTATTATTCTTCAAAGGAGAAACCATTATTTGTCGGCCACTACTGGCTTCAAGGCGATTTAGCTTTAGTCAGTAAGAATATTGCCTGCCTAGATTACTCTGCTGTCACTGGGGGCAAACTGGTCGCCTATCGCTACCACTTGGGAGATCAAGGACTTGATGCCAATCGCTTGGTTGCAACGGAGCTACCTTCGCTCTGACCGCTTTTTACTAGGTAGGCATTGGCATAAAACCCCGCCAGGGCCGCTAATGACCTGTTGGGATAAATCATGAAACCCAGCATTCTATTAGGTAAATTTCACATTGATAAAGATGAGCAACTCCTCATCAATTTAGTCAACTATTTTAATCAGGTTGACCTGCCTTACCGACTTGATTCAGAAGATATCACAGCATCCATTCAACTCTACCAACAAAGCCACTTTGTTGAGGCTTCTCAGTTTATTCAAACATGGCGCGCATCCCAAAAGCTCGATAATACACAATCCTCTTGGCTATGGACAAAACGATCAATAAGCTTTATTTATGATCGATTACTCTGCTTAATACTCTCTGCCATTTGTTTGCTGTGCTTTTATTATTCATTTTCTTATGGCTGGCATTTCATTTCTCAGCTTACTTTTCAAGACGTTCGCATACCATCAGAATCCAGTCTGCCTAATACATTCGATACGATTCTCAATATTTTTGTTGATGGGCATCTTTGGCGACTCTTTACACCGATATTTATTCATTTCGACTGGTTCGAAATCTGTATTGGATTAATTCCGTTTTTATATCTTGGCAGTCAAATCGAAAACAACGAAGGGAAACTCTTCTTTTTAACCTGTGTACTCTTTCTAAGCTGCCTCTCTCATATCTGCCATTTCTATTTGGCTTCGCATCTCATGATTAGCGGTATATCCTGTGTGAATTTTGGCTTGTTTACCTATATTGTTTGCAGCAGAACCTACCCGAAGTCTAAGCCATATCAATTGCCTTCTAGGATAACCCTCTTTATTTTTCTTATATTGACCATGGATCTTTGGCAGTCACCACCGTTAATTACAGCCTACATTGGATCACTACTTTCAGGCATATCCTTAGTCTTTGTTCAGCAACACCTGATTCGCTCATAAATAGACGATGCTATTGATTATCCCAAAGGCCTCTAGTCGTTAATTAAATATCTTGACTCTTAAAAGGTTCGTATTTGCCGTTTCTTATTTTTTCTTCAGTTTGTTTATTTTTGAAAAGATCTCCAAACGATGTAAATCTTTGATCATAGTCTAGATGAACAAGCGTAGAATTTTCGCTATTTTCAATTTTACTAAACTTTATCATGCCAGAATCCCAGCTTTGCAATATTATGCCACCGCCTAGATGATAAAATGCATGGTCAACAACTTTTGCTGTCGATGATTTATTATCATTAGATAGCCGATAGTAAACACCTTGAGGAAAATCTTTTAATTTTTCTAAATCAACTTCTGAAGAGGTCCAGATCAACCTAAGGGGGCTGTTTTTAAGGGGGCTGCACTTAAAGAGACTGTTTTTAAAGGGACTGTATTTTTTAACATTTACAACATCAGGTGACACTAAGGCAGTACAGAAATCGAAATTAGAAAGGAATTTTACATTCTTTGAAAATTTTCTTTTCTTTGAATCTTTACCATTAGAATAAGCCTTTAGTATATGCATAAATTTTGAGCAAACAACCCCATTAACCTTGAACAATTTTTGTAAAGGTTCTTTTAAAGGGTCTTCTAAAGGTTTTTTTAAAATTGCTAGTGAAGAGCTTTCTGAAACTCTTCGTAAAAGTTTATTT
>JAPOUS010000084.1 GCA_026708525.1 Cellvibrionales bacterium | reverse complement strand
CACTTTGCTTTATTGCGTAAAAAAAGTTTTTTTATGAAGCAAGGTTTTATTTCTCTTTTATTGGCTGTCTTTATTATTGGGAACCTCATCAGCTGCTCAAACCCATCATCGGAATCAGACGCGAAAGATAATCAAACAATAGAACGCTTGCCGTCAGAAAAAGAAAATGCTTCTGGCTACCAAATTGTTGACCTAACAAAGAAGACACTAACTCATAGCGATCACGTTTCTCCACAAGAAAATTCACCCTCCATCGAAGAGACGGCTAACAAAGAACCCTCCCGCCCAAAGGTTGTTATTCCACCAAAACCGAAAGTTGACCCTGATCGAGAAAAACAACCAGGTGAAGGGCTAACCTATATAATTTCAGGCTCTGTCGTGGGCCTACAAGGACGCATTACCCTTTCGTTGAATGAAACATCAATCAATCTTAATGCCCCATACACGTTCGCATTAACCGTAGGTGCAAACAAGCCTGTGTTTCTATCGGTTTCAAACCATTTACCGGCTTACGAATGTCTCCCTACACCTAGCATGATCATCCCTACCCAAAATGTTGATAATGTCATCATCAACTGTCAGATCAAGATGAGTGTTGGTGAATACACGGCTAAATACCCAGGCCTTTTTTCGACTTGTTTAAAAGCCATGTTTTCCAATGCAATATTGCTTGAATCGATCGATAAGCTCACTTGCCAGAACAACAACATTCAAAACATTGACGAATTCTCACTGTTTACCGGGTTAACCTTTATCGATTTTTCTGGCAATGCTCTCGCAACGCTCGATTTATCACAAACAACCAAACTCGAGCATCTTGATTTGCATAACAATGCGCTAACCTTGTTAGATCTATCTAACAACCTTTCTCTTTATTATTTGGATTTACGAGAAAACGCAGCGTTAGCGAGTGTCGATCTATCCAGACATAGGGATCTTTCCCACATTGATTTACCCCATCACTTGGCAAGCCAGCAGGACAATCGCATACAAGCAACAGGCTCTGTAACGGGGCTTGAGAATCAAGTCATTACTATCCAAGCAGGCGAGCACGCGCAAACTACCTCCGCCAATTCCGTCTTTGAATTTACCTTAAAAAAAGGCGAGCCCTTTGCTATTAATGCAACCAACCTTCCAGAAGATAAATTTTGTGTGAGTGATAAAGCGGCATATCAAACCACCTCTGATAACCTTAACTTTTCACTTAGTTGTTTTGATAAAATCACCACAGGACTTTATCAAACATGGAATTATGGTTCTCTAAGCCAATGCATTACCAGCCAATACAATTACTCTGAATATGCCTTTAATATTAAGCGTATTGAATGTTACTCAGATGCAAGCATTAGCAGCGCACCTGACTTACATTATTTTCATAACGTAGAAATATTGGCGCTTCAACACAATGGTTTGACGGCAGTTGATCTCACTAAAAATCACTACCTAAAAACATTGTCGCTTCAATATAACGATATCAAAGCCATTGATCTTAGCCAAAACTTAGCACTGGAATACTTAGATTTGCGCGGTAATGATAATTTAAACACCATTGATCTCAGTCATAATTCTAAGCTCAGATGGATTGATTTACCTGAGCACTTAGCGCAAACGGAGGATAATGTATTTAACCTAAAAGGGCAGGTGACAGGGATTGATCATCACCAAGATAGCGTTACGGTCAATTTTGCAGGCCAAGAATTTGAGATGAGTAATGAAACACATTTTGATGTCAATATGTTGAAAGCTGATACCCAAAACATTGTGTTTGTCTCTCAACCAGCGGGAAAGACCTGCCGTTTCATGCAAAGCTTCCCAGAACTGCCTACCGATATGACCAACAATATTCTTTGTGAATAAGGGTTATTCTAACAAGCCAAGCAAGTCATTCGGTAAAATCGTTTCATTATCCATTTGAATGGATGTCTTAACCAAATCAAGCGCTTTCGCTCGATCTCCAAGAGCAAAAGCCACCCGGGCCTGTGCCATGATAAGCTCCGCTGTTTTTCCTTGCGATTGTTCGACAGACGCTAAAAAGTCTGCTTGCCGCTGCTTATCATGACTAATCCCCGCATAAAAAGCTAAGGCAGGGTTACTGGCATTGTGTCGTAATTGCTTTTCAACCACATCAAGCAAGTGCGGCATATCATGCTGATTTTTTAAGGCAGAAAAATAAGCCATGTAACATTCCGGGTTCTGCTGCAACCCCTTGGCTTTTTTATAAATTTTATCTAAGGCTGCCGCGTTACCGGTATCTTGCGTATTTCTAAATTCGCGTTTGATTTGCGCAAGCGCCAATTGGTCAATCGATGCCTTGGACATTAACCCTTGCTTACGGATAGGCGTTAGAATATTTTCGGATGTGTTTTTAGGCAAATGGTGGTAAATATCCGCCGCTTTAAGTAAGACCCTAGGTTCTTTCGGGTAATCTTCAAGCGCTTGATTCAATTGTGCTTCCGCTTTTTTGACGTCACCCTCAACCATGGCCAAATCAATGGTGGTAAGCCTTAAACTGACTCGATCGATGTTCTCGCATTTACCGGCTTTTTCGAGTGCTTCTTTTGCACAGCTGGTATCTTTAAGTTTTAGATAAGATTTTGCGCTTAATAAATAGCTAATAAAGGGTTTTTCGGTGGATGCGGCCGTGCTATACAAAAGCTTACCCGCCTGTTGCCAATGTTCACTTTGATACGCTAATAACCCTTGCGCGTTTTTTTCACGTTGGCGCTTTTTACGTAGATTTTTAGCATACCGCCCAGTATCAAAAATCAGCCCAAAAATTAAGCTTAAGAGATGGTAAAGAACAAAAAGCCCAAAAAGGAGACCGATAATCCCCAAAAACAAAAACCACACACTGGTCTCAATAGAGTAGTGGTCGAAATAAATCAGCACATAGCCTGCGCCTTTACTTTTCAACCACTGTGCTAAGAAAACACTACCCGCCCCAAAGGCAATTATGAGCAATAGTGCTCTTATCATGTTGCGACCTTACTGTTCAGTACGTCTATTAATGGGTCAAACTCAATAAAACCTACCCCCAAATGCTTGAGGGCAACCTTTGATCTTCACATCAAAGGCTAAAAAAGTTATTGGTTCGTTGAACGCTCACTTAAATAGCGCTTAAGTGCCTGTTGAGAACCTGAGATATCGGGTAAATCGTTTTTTACCTTAATCTTTAATAGTTCATCAATCTTTTTAATAACCAGATTCACTTTAAAATTGCCGGCAACAAAGTATTGGTGCACGCGAGAACGCAATTTAGCCAGGCTTTCATCATAAATAATCTGATTACCTTGAAGCAATGCAGTTTGCGCTTGCTCAATAATCAAACGAAAACTTGCTTTCAGTGCTTGGCCGCTTTCTTCAGATAACAAGGCCGACAGCGCTTGGGTATCATGGCGTTTAATCGATAAGTAGCCACCTAAAGTCTCATTGATTTTAGCTAACATTTTAGGCTGTGTTGATTTTTTGCCTTGATCATCGTCACTTTTTGATTCTGGCATCTCAGTCGGCACTAATGGCAAACGCTCAATTTGATCGCCAAGTGCCGTTAACTGGGCATAAGTACCTAACACATCAACGCTTTTAAGCGCTTGAAGGGAGGCAATATCCTTAGCGATTGCCACCCGCACGTTTAATAAACCTTGATCACCTAAGGGCATTTGCTTTAAGAGATTATCGGCTGATTGTAAAATTTTGATAGCTCCCGCCACATCTTCTTTCATCAAGATACGATGGTCGGCCGTTTTTAATAAATATTCCGCTTCTGATAGCAGCCAGCTTTGATTTGAGACGGTGGCATCTGAGATACGCTCAAAGTCGCCATTCATTTTATTAAGCTGGCTTTGCAATTCTTTAAGGTGATCATTTAATACCATATCTTGGCTTTTGGTTTCAGCCGAAATCTGCGAGAGTTTTCGCTGAAAGGTATTCACCGATTCTGTCCGCTGCTGCGCGTCTTTTTCTATCTTAGTAACATATTGATCCAAAAGATGAAGTTCTTTTTGCATCTTTTGATAAAGATAGAAGCCGCCACTCAGAGCACCGACAATCACTAAGATCAAAAGAAAGATCAGCCAAGTGGCAACACCTGCTTGTTTTCGCCTAAACACAGGCATGGCATCGATGGAATAAACCCCTGAGGCTTGATGGCTTTGCATAGCACCTTCACTTATTATGGAAGTCGAATGTATGAGTCGCGACGCCTGTCTCGGTGCTTTCTTGTTATTCTTTTTCACCTTTTCATCCTTTATGGGTAATGACGTTAAGTATGGCTGGGACACTGGCGTTCTCCGCTCTAACGACCGATTTAAAGCCCTTTGTTACTGCTAACTGGTAAAGCCTTTTGCCAGGAATGATTGTCGGAATCGCTAACACTTGTTTGCTTACGGCTTCAGTTTCTGCTTGAACAATCAGCTGATTTAGCGACTCTCCACTGGTTAGTATAATAAAAGCCAAATTCTGATCAACTGCTTGAGTCAATTCTTTATTGGCATAATTGATCACATTACGCCGATAAACGGGCAGGTTATCAACATGAGCACCTCGTTGCGTTAATACATCCTTAAGATGCTCTCGCCCGCCAACGCCTTTAACAATCATCCAGTGTTGGCCGTTAACGGACTGACATTCCGGCAATGCCAATAAAGCCTCGCTATTACTCGCCGTTTCTTGAGAAAAGCTTGCAGCGACTCCATGCTGTTTAAGATGCTTGCCTGTAGCTTCACCTATAGCTAAGACGCTTAGGTTCTCAGGGAGTTCTTTTTTTAACAGATTCAACCAATAAAAAAAGCCATCAACCGCATTGGTACTAATAAAAATAAGCCCCTTGAGGCTATCCAGTCTATCAAGAGTGGATGCGATAAGCTGCGTATCTGCCTTTGTTGCCCCTAAGTCAATAGGTTCTATCAATAACAAAGGCAAAGCAATCGAGGTAAAGCCTGCTTCATTCAGCGCTTTGATTAAGGGAGGCGCTTGCCGAGCAGGCCGTGTAACAAGAATATTCCTAGACATAGGCCGTATCAATCAGCCTTTTTGCACCTTGTGCTAATAATTTATCCGCAACCGATTCGCCTATGGAAACGGCATCGATTGCTTTGCCTAACTGTTGCTCAACTAACACTTCGGCACCATCGACTGAGGCAACCATGGATCGCAAGTGGATTTCGTCATTTGCAAGCGTAGCAAAACCGGCAATAGGCACCTGACAACCGCCATTTAAACGGGTATTAAGTGCCCGTTCTGCATTAACGCAAGCCGCGGTTTCTTTATGATTTAAAAATGCTATACGGTCTGCTATCACCGAATCATTATCCCTTAGCTCAATGCTTAACGCACCTTGCCCACATGCAGGTAAGCTTTCTTCGATAGAAAGAAAACTGGCCACGCGGTCATCAAGATCCATACGCAAAAGCCCAGCCGCAGCTAAGATAATGGCATCAAACTGTCCTTCATCCAGTTTATTTAAACGGGTATGAATATTGCCTCTTAAGCTTTCGATACGAATATCTGGTCGAATTTTTTTAATCTGGCAAATACGCCTAAGACTTGAGCTACCCACTAGGGCATTGGGTGGCAAGTCCATTAGGTTTTTGTAGTTATTGGAAACAAAAGCATCCCTTGGGTCATGCCGCTCAAGGATCGGCCCAAGCACCAGCCCTTCAGGTAATTGCATAGGCACATCTTTCATCGAATGAACCGCAATATCGGCACGCCCATCCATCAAAGCCTGCTCTAACTCCTTAACGAATAAGCCTTTTCCGCCAATTTTCGCAAGCGGTGAATCCAGTAATTTATCGCCCTTTGTTGATAAAGGAAGTAGTTCTACCGTGAGATCGGCATGTTTTTCTTTTATTTGCGCTTTAACAAATTCAGCTTGCCAAAGGGCTAAGGGACTTTTTCGCGTTGCAATCGTTAGGGTTGTCATTATGTGAAGGTGATGCTCTGTCTCTCTTGAGGCAAATGATACCCCTAAACAGGCTAGGTTCCCAGTATTTCAGGCGGTAGGTGTCTAATTGAAAAGCTAAAAGCTCCATGCCCCCGCATGGGTTGAGTATAAAATAGTGCGGCTCGCTTCCTCCAAGAGCGTGGGAACGAGGAGAGGGTGCTTTAAAAAAATATCTCACCCAACAATCGATTTGACATGCTGTACTAGACCGCTTGCAACAGCTTCTTGACCACGGGCAAAAACCGCCGGCTAATGGTCGGCGTCAGGTTACAATCTGTGATTAAAGCCTGGGTTTCATTCCCCACTTTTTTTAATCCTGAGATCTTGGCTTTATTCACCAAAGCATTGCGGTGAATGCGGATCAAATCCTCTGTAAAGCCTTCATCAAGCTGCTTAAGACTTTTCTCGGTTAAGCCCACACCCTGTGTCGAGTGAACGACAACATATTTATCTTCTGCTTGCAGTACACGCACTGCATCAACAGGTAAAAACACGGTTGCCCCTTTCATTTGACAGCGCAAACGGGGCTTTTCTTTGATGGGTAGCGTGGTATCTAAAGTTTCCAGGGTGCGCTCAAGCACTTTGGCTAAACGATGCTTATCGATTGGTTTAAGTAAAAAACCTGCCGCAAAAACATCAAAGGCGGGCAGAGCATATTCATCGTAGGCGGTAGTAAATATTATTTTAGGTGGATTCGTAATCGTTTGTAAGCTTTTAGCTAAACTCAAGCCATCTTCTTCCGGCATGCGGACATCCAAAAACAACACAGCGTAAGATGATGCCTGGCAAAGGCTTCTTGCTTCCTTAGCGGAACTTGCCTCAGCAATTGCTGTATAGCCCAAGCCTTGCAGCAAACGGATTAAACGGCTACGTGCCAGTGGTTCATCATCGACAACTAAAAGTGCTATTGCCTCTGTCATCCCTCAACTCCTTTCGCATCATACACAAGAGTCACTTGATACCAGCGACCCAAATGCGCTTCTGACAATGAAGAATAGCCCCCAAATCGACGCGCTAAACGTTGCTGTAGGTTTTTTAGCGCCATCTGCTGCCCTTTGTGTGTTTTTTCTTGAGAGGCTTTCACGGAATTTTCAACCACTATAGTTACCTTAGTGCCAAAACTTACACCTTTCACCTTAATTTCACCGCCCTCGGCCAGCATTTGAATACCATGATAAACCGCATTCTCAATCAATGGTTGCAATGACAGCCTTAACATAGGTAAAGCCAAATTACAGTTGCTAAAATCAAACGACCAATCAAGGCGTTTTTCTAATCGGTGCTTTTCAATCGATAAATAATGCTCACATAGCGCCCATTCTTCTTCGATACTGGAGTCAGCAGAATCATTACCAAGGCTTGCTCTAAGTAATTGCGATAAATCCACTAACATATCTTCTGCCTGCTGGGGCTTTTGATAGATGAGCTGGGCGACTGAATTTAAACTATTAAATAAAAAATGCGGCTTCATCTTAGATTGCAATGCCAAAAGCCTGGCGTCCACTTCCGCTTTATGTTGAATAATTAACCGGCGTTGCAGATACATGTAATGCAATGCAATGCCGATCAAAATTGCACTGAGTAATGTATTTTTTTGTACGAACTGCCAATCCATCACGGAATTATCAGAAACCAGCCACCAAATACTTAAAAACTGCACAACCACACTGATAAGTAACGCCCAGGCGACTAAAAAACCAAACGCCACCCAGAGCGCTAAAAACTCATTAAATTTCGCAAGGATTGGACGAATCAGCGATAACACTAAAGCAGAGCTCAAGGCCTGCCATTGCACATAAAGTGTGGTTAACCCCAACGCTTCCCAATCGATTATTGGGCCGTCGGATAAGAGTCGATCCATCACAACCACAATTTGCGCAAGCGCCATCAATACCATCAACGCCTGATGCGTTGATAGGTCAGGTAAAATATCGGCGCCTTTTAATTTGATGGCTTTTTGACGGCTGAATAGCATAGTGACGCAGAATAAAGGATAATGCCCAGATAAACTGGCAATTATTCAATAATTTTGCGAAAACCACCGCACCACCTGCGGCTACCTTAATAAATTTGTGAAGCAATTAGAAAAGACCCCGAGGAAAACCCATGAGCGATAAAAAAGAGTCCAGTATGTGGGGTGGCCGTTTTAAAGAAGCCACTGACGCTTTTGTTGCTGAATTCACCTCATCGATTCAATTTGATCAACGTTTAGCCTTACAAGATATTCAAGGCTCTCTAGCCCATGCAGAGATGCTGACGAAAGCTAAGGTATTAACTCAGGATGAACTCTCGCAAATCCAAAAAGGATTAGGTGAGATCAAAGAAGAAGTGCTCAGTGGTCATGCCGAGTGGTCAATCGAACTGGAAGATATTCATATGAATATCGAAAAACGTTTAACGGATAAAATCGGCATCACCGGTAAAAAACTCCATACCGGCCGCTCACGCAATGATCAGGTAGCGACGGATATCAGATTGTATGTCCGCGATGAAATTGATGAAATCGCAACCCTTATCACACGCCTACAAAAAGCGCTGGCCGAACAAGCCGAAAAACACGCTGACGTCATCATGCCTGGGTTTACGCATCTACAAACTGCGCAACCTGTGACCTTTGGTCATCACTTATTAGCCTGGTATGAAATGATTGAGCGGGATTTTGGCAGGTTACAAGACTGCCGCACCCGACTCAATCAGTCACCACTCGGAGCTGCTGCCCTTGCCGGAACCACTTACCCGATTGATCGAGAGCTGACCGCCAAATTACTCGGCTTTGAAAAACCCACCAATAATTCGCTAGATTCTGTCAGCGATAGAGACTTTGCCATCGAATTTAATGCCTTTGCCAGCATATTAATGATGCATTTATCGCGTTTTTCCGAAGAACTCATTCTATGGACTTCTGCGCAATTTGACTTTATTGACCTACCAGACCGTTTTTGTACTGGCTCCTCCATCATGCCACAAAAGAAAAATCCCGACGTACCTGAATTGATCCGAGGTAAAAGCGGGCGAGTGTTTGGCCATTTAACTTCTCTGTTAGTGTTAATGAAAAGCCAACCCCTCGCTTACAACAAAGATAATCAGGAAGATAAAGAGCCATTATTTGATTGTATTGATACCATCAAAAATTGCTTACTCGCCTTTGCTGATATGATGCCTGCTATTACACCAAAAGCTGAAAACATGCTCGCTGCTGCTAAAAAAGGGTTTGCGACTGCCACCGACCTTGCAGATTACTTAGTGGTTAAAAACATTCCCTTCCGTGATGCACACGAAATTGTCGGCTCTTCGGTGGTTTATGCCATAGAACAACAGAAAGACTTATCAGAATTAAGCTTGGATGAGCTACGCCAATTTTCTGATGCCATTGAGCAGGATGTGTTTGAAATATTAACCCTCGAAGGCTCAGTTCAAGCACGTGATCATTTGGGTGGAACCGCACCTAAGCAAGTCGTTTTTCAAGCTAAAAAAGCCCAAGAAAACCTACAAAAACGCTAGTGCTTTTCTGATACTACGGCAAGGAACATCTTGAATTAATCAAGTGTTCCTTAAATAACCTGATAGGGGATAGGGGGGGTATCGGTATCATTGACCTCTACAATGAATGCATAAGCCGGCCCTGCTTGCGCAGAAGCTTCGACCCGCTCAAAGATGAGTTGATAGTTATCACTAAACTGCTGCTCAATGACGTTTTCACCACTGACAAAGGCAAACTCAAGTACACCAGGTGAGTCACCTGACATTAATGTATAGGTCATATCAAGCTCTGAGAGATCATCAAGGCTGTCTATTTTAAAGAATGTTTCTTCGGTGATGACTTCACCATTGGCAGAAAACACCCCTTCATCGGGTACAGATTTGATCACAAAACCACGCAACGGGTCATCATCCTTATCATGGAAATAAAAACCCTCTTTACCGATAGAATAAGGCGATTCGCCTTCACCTTCTAAGGCCATTTCAATATGCTTTGATGTCGGTTTTGCATTTTCTTCTACCTTAGGTGTTTCTTCACCGTTATCTGTCGGCGTCTCTGTTATTGGTTGTTTAGGCTCTTCTGCAACAACCTGCGGATCTTCTGTTTGTGGTTCAAGCTCGTCCGTTTTATCCGTATCCAAACTTTCATGAGTATCTGCTTCGACTGTCTCTTTTTGTTTCATTACGCTGGATACTACCCACCAAAGTACTCCAAGCCCTAACCCTAATCCAATCACAGCCAGCGTACCGGTTATCCAACCTGACCAATTAAAACTTTCTTCTTCCTTTAATGGCGCGGTTTTTGTCACTTCATAATCCATCTCTACTGGGTGCGCTGATGGCTGCTCGAATTCCACTGGATCCATCTCTCTTATCCCAGACGCATCAACCGCTTCGACTTCTTGCAAGGTTTCATTTTGTTGTGCGTCTTTGATGCTTTTGAGTAATTCCAACATCTGCGATTGTAATTCGAGATACCTTTCATCCAACGCTTGTGATGCCTCAGGCTTTTCTTCGCTTTCTGCTACTAACGCATCTGTATTTTGTAACTCAGGTTGGGTTATAGGTAATTCAAGAGAATCTGAAGCTGGTGGAGAGGAAGACGTCGTCGACTCGTATTCCTCCACTGACGGTGCATCCGTTTTATATGTTTCACGCTGTGATGACATGACGGGTTGATTTTTTTCCAGAGGCTCGGCATCAACGGTATTTTCATCGTCTACACCTTGGTGAGTAACATCTTCTTCGTCATCTAGCGATGCTTCAATAACTGGAGCTTTTTCAAGCCTTTCTTCATCTGCCAGAGAATGCAACCGTTCGACAATTTCTCTCTCGGTTAACTGCTCATAGGCCGCCTGAGGCTCTTTTTCTGAAGTTAGCTCGGAGGTAGACGAATTTGCAGGCTTCGTTTTGTCAGGCATTTCATCTGACATTGGGTTAGCATTCATTTCAGAAGCTGGTTGTTTATTGGATAATTTAAAACTAAAACCGCTGCTAGAATAAGCGCCTTGAGCGTTATCTTGTTCGGGTTTCATCATCACTCCAGAGTTTATTATTCTTTTTTGGCTGGATTCTGATAGATCTAAAAAGCCGTACCAATGAACACCATCAAAAGAACATTTCCCTTTTTTTGGGTTCATCACCAAAGTATAGTTGAAGTGAGTAATATGTTTAGAAACCTACGATCTCGTAATCTAAAGCATGCTTAACAAAGGAATGCGCTTCAAGAAGTGAAAACCGGTTTTATTTTGTCCAAAATCAACTCATCAAAGGCTGATGTCGTGTTTTGTGAAAAACCATGGTTACCCGAAAAGCCTTCAAATAATGATTTGAGTTTTGTTAATTGCACTCTGCGCTCAACGCCTGTTGAGACGATATCTACGGCGAGATAATCAGATAAATGAATAATGCCTTTAATTAATTTTTGGTCATCCTTACTCTTATTCATATGCCGAATTAATTGACTTTCAATTCTTACCTCATCAATTGGCAATCGATTCACCGACATCAGCGAAAAAGTGGCATTACCAAAGCCTGTCACAGCAATTCTTACTCCTAACGCTTTGATATCTGACAAGGTCGCAAACGCATAACCAACATCTTGCATTAATAAGGAGAGTGGCATCTCTAACGTGAGCTGCTTACAGGCTTTTTTCGAATCGCCTAATTGCTTTTTGAATAGCTTCGTCAAATACCCTTCTCGATAGTGCCTCTCAAATACCGGCACAGTTAAACGTATAGGTTTTGGTAATTTCGTTTCGCTAATTTTTTGACAGGCAGACAAAATAACCCAATCGCCAAGCGCCGTCGTTAAGCCTAACTCCTCAGCTTGTGAAATAAAGGCTTTTTGATTAATCACCCCTCGATCACTATGGTGCCACTGTAATTGCATATCTAGATGGGTAAGTTTTTTCTCTGCATTAAACCCGGGCTTTACAATAAACGACATCTCTTCATCAAAATCAATGGCAAGCAAATCACTTTCTAATTTGTTTTTAATTTCCTTTGATTGACTTAAATCCTCACGATAAAACTCATAGCCATTTTTTCCCTGTTGCTTGACATGATACATCGCTGTATCGGCGTGTTTAATTAATTCATCCGGGTGAATACTATCGTCAGGATAAATAGAAATACCGATACTACAGCCAATAGAAATTCTCGTATTTTGTAAACTGAAGGGTTGGGCTAAGGATTTTACCACTTTTTGCGCGATCAATGCGGTAGCAGATTCAGCCACCTCTTTGTTTGCTAACCCATTGAGAATAATAGTGAATTCATCGCCTCCTAATCGCGCAACGGTATCATCGCTGCGAATGGTATTTTTTATGCGTTTCCCCACTTCGGTTAGCAATCTATCGCCATTGGCATGGCCAAGGCTATCATTAATGGCCTTAAACCCATCGAGATCAATAAATAAAATAGCCACATAAAGGCGGGAACGATTTCCGCGTTTAATTGCTTGCTCCAGGCGATCATAAAACAAGGTGCGATTCGGCAGCTTGGTGAGCGGATCAAAGTAGGCTAATTTTTTTATATTTTCGTTATTATCTTTTGTTTTAGTAATATCACGAAAGGTTGTCATCAAACCAAGTGAATGACCTTTATTATCAAATAAACTTGAAATACGAACCTGGGCCTGAAAAGCTTCGCCATCAAGCCTTCGACTCATAATTTCACCTTGCCAATACCCATCTTCTTTAACTTTTGGGTAAATATCCTTACTAAAACTCGTATCTCGCCAACCCGAATTTAAAATGGATGGCTTTTCATTAAGCACAGCCTGCGTTTCAAACCCCGTAATAACTTCAAAGGCTTTATTGGCTTGAATGATTCGCCCTTCGGTACTAGTTACAAACATGCCATCCATTGTGTTATCAAATACTTGAAGGGCAAGCTGTCTTTGATCTTCAACCCCTTGCATATCAACATCTTCTCGAACAATCACAATAACTGACAGTAACCGACCAAAAACATCGCTTGATAAAGGGAACGCGGTAAACGAATAAAAGACTTCCTGCCCTTCCGCTAGCCGTATCATGCGTTTTACCGTGCATTGACCCTGTTTATCCAATTCTTGTGTTAATTGATCTATTTCAAATAACGTATCTAACTGACTTTTATCAACCAAACGGAAAATAAAGTTTTTATTTAATTGATTGATTTCATTTAACTCAAAAGCCAATAACGATTCATGTTCTACATCTTCAAGAAAGGCTCCTTGATTAACATCAAAAATCAATAAGTCGTCAGCCATTTTTTCTAACACCCGTGTTGCTAACTGCTTCCTATCGTTTAATAGTCGATCCGACAAATTAATGGGTGTCATATCGACACAGTTCATTAGCAAACCGTGCGATATATTGGTTTTACTGGGTAATTCTGCATTAACCAAATACGATTTTTCATCGCCTTTTATACGAGCAAAATCTGAAAAATACGCATATCTGGGTATGCCTTGTTGCACACTGACCATCATTTGACAAAGATGATAAACATCATCGTCAGAAAGACAGGCGATGAATTGCTCAGACAACAGTTGCACAGTGGGATTTAATCCAAACAACTGGCTGGCTGCGTCATTTATCATGCTGACATAAATAATTTGTTTAACCGTTGGAACAAAATCTTGATGCGCATAAAAGTATTGATGCAAACGTGAACTATCAAGGCAATCCAAGCTATCTAGGTAGTGCATTAAATCTTCACCATCGATCACCCAATGGGGAATTTGTGATCGATGAAATAATTCATTTTTTGAACGCTGATAGCGGGGATTATCCAGTATAAGGAACCAGGTTAGCGCACAAAGCGCATCCCCTTGAAAGACAGGGTGTACACAAAACTCCTGTTGTAAAGCTTCACTGGTGATAAAAAATTCACCGGTTATTGCGTCTGCTGTTTTTTGTTGTAACAGCGATTCATGGACTTGATTAAGCGCCTGGTCACAAAAAATCTCTTTGATGTGTTTTGGTGCAAATGCACTATCTGGTTGCGCCCTTGCCAATTCTGGGTGCATAAATCGGATCTCTCCGCTAGGAAGACTTATTAACCCCAAAGAAAGACTCTTCTCAGCTGTTCCTTGCATCTCTGACCGCGCTTATTTTTCTTTTGTTTTTCACTGATATTTTAATCGCTTTCTATAAGCAATTTTTAACCCAATTCTCGCACCAATGATCGCACTCCTGAGTGTAGTGCAAAATCTCGCCTAACCAAGCCATTCTATATTGATTAAATTCACTCTTTTGGCTATCGTTTCAAAAAGTAATTGAGGGCCTATTCAAAGAGCATCAGCAAACCGCTCGTGTTTGAATCTTGGTTACGCTGTTTGAATTAACTTAGAACCTCTGCGCGCACCATAGCAGGCTGTGGAATCGCAATATGGATAATCAGCCTAAATCGCCCAGCAAAGGCGATGCTCCTTTGTTTGAAGCCGCTTGGCAGCACAGGCATATTCAAGCCAGACCCTTTTTACTCTTTTGTATGATTCAACACCTGATGACCGTCATTAACCCGCAATCAAGCTGGTGGGATCGCTTAACACATCACTTGATGAATGAATTACCCGACTTGCAAGGTTTAGGCTTGGATTTGAACAGTATGGGCGTGATTCAAGGCTTTGAACACTGGGATTGGCAAATACACAGGCAATAAAAAACCTCTAAGCGTTTACACTCAAAAGCAGAAGCCTTAAAGCATAACCGAAAGAGGCCGTGTTGCAGATCATTATTGTTCTTTATTAGTCATTGTCAAGCGAGCTTTTCAAATTGTCATCTTTTTGCTTGGCAAATAAACACCAAAATCTCACAAATCTATCACTGTTGCCTATAACAGTCTGAAGCGTAAAGGTGGCACTAATCTTGTTTTCTTTGACTCGAATATTTCATCTCTACGCGATAAGTTTCAATTGATAGCGTCAATGGAGAATGCCAACTTCCACTTGAAATTCTTTCGATATCTACAGAGAATACAAATGCAAACTACTTCAAAGTAAAAAACA
The DNA here is from genome assembly GCA_026708525.1 of Cellvibrionales bacterium. GTDB lineage: Bacteria > Pseudomonadota > Gammaproteobacteria > Pseudomonadales > DT-91 > CAKMZU01. Next base: position 817 of record JAPOUS010000084.1, on the reverse strand, counting down.
CACTGAAAAGCAGAAAAGTACAAAAAATAACAATAACGAAAAGTATCGATACATCTATTGCCCGTTTAATTATTTAATCTCTTTTTGGTTGCCTGTGGTCGTGGTAGAGGCGGAAGTAACTCCACACCTGAGCCTGAGCCAGTACCTTTATCTGAGTTAGATAGCGATAACGACAGCGTTACTGATGATGTAGATGTATTCCCAAATGATGCGACCGAATCTGTTGATTTTGATAAAGACGGTATAGGCGATAACGCAGATACTGATGACGATAATGATAACTATCCAGATAGCTCGGATGCATTTCCACTAAATCCTGATGAGCAGTTTGATAGCGATGAAGATCGCATTGGCAACAATGAAGATCCTGATGATGATAATAATGATGGCTATTCCGATGAGCTAGAAATTCTAGCAGGTTCAGACCCATTAATAGACTCTGAAGTTGGGGAGCTGGTCTTTATTGCGGAGGAATAGCGGGGAATGCAGTTAGAGCCCACACCACTGAAGAAAACAAAACTCAGATGAATTGTAATAATCCTGGTTCATATATCGGCGGTTTATATGGTTCAGCAGGTGGGTTGGATAAAATCCTCAATAATTATACCTCAGTCTATGCTACAGGTTATAATTATTTTTGGAGCCCTACTCAAGGAGTTATTTATTCAGACATTGGCGGCCTGATGGGGCGGGCGCTTAAGATCCTCAGGAATGCAAGGTGAGCCAATAGTTAAATATGTGGCTGGGGCAATGATGAATGATCATTACAGCATTTCAATTGAAGTAGATGCAAAGAAAAAGCTTTTTCTCCTGACGA
>JAPOUS010000020.1 GCA_026708525.1 Cellvibrionales bacterium | reverse complement strand
CTTTTCCATGAATAAAGTAAGGACGTCCCAAAAGGGTTTCAGATAACAGGAAATCTGAAGAGGCAACAGCATTCCGAATACGAGTACTGCTAACCCTTGATCCAGAAACTTCTAGTGTTTTTGTCGCCTCCACTTGAAAGCCAAGATTTTTTCCCATTGTTTTTAGTAATTGGAAATCGCCTTTACGTAGATGGCCAAATCTAAGATCGTCACCAATGATTATGTACTGTATACCTAAGGATTTATAGAAAATATCCTTGATAAAATTTTCAGCTGATACACGACTTAAATTCTTATTAAAGTCAATTCGTAAGATTCGATCAATGCCCAAGTTTCCCATGATTAGCGCTTTTTCATCAAAACTCATTAAGCGTGGAGGCGCGCATTGCGGTGAAAAGAACTCCCGTGGTAGAGGCTCTAATGTAATAACTAATGAGGGCAGGCCTAAATCGTAGGATATATCTGTCAATCGTTTTAATACGCTTTGATGACCAAGATGAACGCCATCAAAAGCACCTATAGTGGCAACACATCCTTTATGATTGTCTGTTATTTTGTCTAAACCACGAATAACTTCCATAATTTTTATCTTTTATTGTTTTGTGGTGCAATACGAATTCTTCTCACCTTTTAAGCTAGGGCTTTACGGTTGTTGGTTGTTTTTTTCTGAAAAATTTTGTCAATCATTAATAAAATAGAAGGCATAAAGAGTAAATTGATTAACAACCCAAACAATATTGTTAAAGCAGACATCATGCCGAGAGCACTGTTAATTGAAAAATCAGACATCGTTAAAACGATGAAGCCACCAATAAGTATTGTGGAGGTATAAATAAGGGCGTTTCCAACATCTGAAAATGATTGGCTGATTGCTTCACTTACGGTATGTCCTTGTTTCTTATGTTTGACATAGGCTATTAGGAAATGTACACAGTCATCAACGATAATACCTAAAGTTGCTGATATAACGATCGAGATTTCCATGCCAGCTTTACCATGGATGACTGTCCAAATGCCTATGGCTATTATTGCTGGGCTGACGTTAGCAAAAATACTGACTAACCCATATCTAAAGCTAGCAAGAGATAGAATCATGAGTAAGGTGATTAAGATAAAAGAAAGTGCTGTACCACTTATCATCCCTTCTATATTTGCTTTTGAAACATGAGCAAAAACAACAGTGGCTCCAGACCCTGTGGATTTCATGTATTCGGGGGCATTTTGTGTAAGCCACTCTTCGCCTAGTTTTGCTGCATTACGAAGTTCTGCGGTGGATACATCTTTCATTATAATTGATATTTTTGTAGAAGATTTATCAAGGCTAATCTGATTGGTTAGGTCTAAGCCAAAAGGGAGTGACATTTCGTACAATAAGATGTATTGCGCTGCTTCTTCTTTCGTTGAAGGCAGGCGGTAATATTCATCATTATCGTTGTGGAGACTTCGATTGATTCGCTTTACTGTGTCTGTGTAAACATTGACGTTATATACATTGCTTTGTTCTCGATAGAATTTTGAAAATTCATCAACCTTATTCATAAAAGTAGGGTCTGAAATGCCGTTAGGGCCTGCTGAATTGACATTGAAATCAATAGAATACAGACCTGTGAGGTTATTTGAGATGTAATCAGAATCTCTGCGGAATTCAATCTCTTCAGAAAAATATTCAACAAATCGATCATCTAAAGATAAAGAAGGAATGACCCATAAAGCAGCAGAGGTAAAACCAATAAACGCAATAAAAACAGCATAATACCATTGACTCAAGAACCTCTCGAGCGCTAAGAATAATTGTGATTTTGCTGGGATGCTGGTTCGGCTTTTTGCTTTGAATGGTAGGATCGCAAGAAGTGCAGGTAAAAAGGTAATAGATAGCAAAAATGCAATTGCAACACCAATAGCCGTGATATTACCTAAATCGTGATAAGGTGGCGCATCACAGAAGTTTAATGACAAGAAGCCAATAATCGTTGTTAAGCTAGAAAAGAATATGGGTTTTATATTCTTCAAAAGGCTTAATTTAATCGATGTGTATTTATCGTTTCCTGCTTGCATATACTGATTCATTCCCATAAGAATATGAACGGAATCAGCAACGGCCATGGTTAATATAGCGGTCGCAGCGATTGAAGATGGAGGGGTTAGAAGAATTCCTGAATAACCAACGATTCCCATGGTGGCGCTTGTCGATAAAAAGACTACAGCCAGCGCTGCAATCAAGCATAAAACTGACCTGAAAAGTACTAAAAGTATGATCAGCATAATGCCATACATAATGGGTGTTAAGTTTGCATGGTCAGATGCTCCAACTTCACCAAATGCATTGTTTAAAAAGGTAATGCCGCTCAGTCTAATGGTGACAGGGTATTTGCTCTCAATGTCTTTTTTTAATTTTCTAGCTTCAATAACCGCTTGAGGCACTTCGAACATAGATTCGCCTGGCATAAATAAAGTTACATTGATACCTGTATGTAGTCCGTTAGGAGAGATTAATCGATTAGCCAAAAGTACGTTATTAACGGCAATATCTTTTATCGATTCAATTTTTTTTGAATTTTCTAGATCATGATAACTGATAAGATCTTCGACAATTAATTCTTCATTTTTAGCGCTTGTGTGTTGAAAGTTGCTTAGTGAGTCAACTCGGGTTGAAAAAGGTAAGGTCCATGCTTTTTCAGTTGTTTCTAATATGGCGCGAAGAATTTCGGGGCGAAATATTGAACCTTGGTCGTTAGGCGTTATGGAAATGTAAATATTATCATTTTTTGAATAAATATTGTCGAGCTCTTCCATGGCTTTTGTTTGCTTAGTTTCTTCTCCAAAAAAGTATCTATAGTCAGTGTTGAAACCTATTTTACTTTGTCCACTTGCCAGGCCGAAGCATACGAATGCTGTGATGATAAAAACGGAGTATTTATAGTTAATTAACCATTGAAAAAAATTGAAATTAACGTGGTTTTTTATATTTATCATTATCAGTCCGTTCTTGCTGCATGGAAATGATACAGATCCATTAATAGTAATTAATGCGCGTTATATTTATATGGCTATTCTGGCGATTGTACGTTGCAAGTTTTTACGTTTCAAGGCGCATCATATATTTTTTAAATATAAAGATAAAAAAAACTGAAAAAATAGAATATTGACTTCCCTTAATAGTTAAGTTTGAAGTAAAAACATATTTCCTTATTCGTTTATTGAATTAGGTCTGTTGTTTAATGCAAGGCAATCACCTGTATACCCTACGTTATATATATTCTCATTTTTACGTTCTATTGTTTAAAATCATTTTATTACTATATGTCACTTGAAAATTAAAAATCACCTTATTAGGATTATTTTGAATAACTTATTGCTGTCTAATAAGTTAGATCATTTCATTTAATGGTGAACATGGATAACAAATTGATTCAAGGAATAGATATAACAAAGACAATAAAAGGATAAGTAAGAAGGATGAACTCAAGTAATCAAAAAGAAAAAAATATTGATTATGAATTTATCATAATTGGCGCAGGTATCAGTGGAATAGGAGCAGGTATAGAGTTAAGAAAAAATAATATGAATTCTTTTCTTATCCTGGAGAGGGGGGAAGATTTAGGTGGCACATGGCGAGATAATATTTATCCTGGAATAGCCTGCGACATTCCTTCGATAGCCTACTCATTTTCTTTCGAGCTTAATCCAAACTGGTCTTCTATGAACCCTCCTGGAAGTGAGATACTTGAATATATTCGTCACTGTGCAACTAAATACAATATTTCTCAACATATAAAATACAGTAAAAATGTTGACAGTATTCAGTTTGATGCGAAAGATAATACCTGGATAACCACGTTAAAAGATGGAACAGAATATATCTCTCGTTTTGTGATATCGGCAACGGGTGTTTTCGGTGATCCTAAATATCCCAATATAGAAGGGCTGGATTCTTTCAATGGTAAAATAATGCATACCGCGCGTTGGGATAAAAATTACGATATTAAAAATAAGCGAGTAGCCATTATTGGTACTGGGGCGTCATCCGTTCAAGTTGTTCCCTCTATTTGTCATGATGTTTCGCATTTAACAGTATTTCAAAGAACACCCTCATGGGTGATACCGAGAAGTCACATAGAATTCACGCCGAAAATACGTAGAGCATTCAATAAATTTCCTTTTTTACAAAAAATATCTAGATCATTTTTAGAGTTATTAATGGAGTTAAGTACGCTCTATTCGGTTAATCATCAACGATTAAAAATGCCATCTTTTAGTACGGAAGGCGGAATTCAAAAAAAACAAGAACAGAGTAGTCGGCTCAAGCGTCATATCGCCAGACAAGTAGATAACCCAGAAGATGTAGAAAAATTGACACCCAATTACGGTTTAGGGTGTAAAAGGCCCACCTTTTCTGATCAATATTTAAAAGCATTTAATCAAAAAAATGTTTCTCTTGTGACAAGCCCTATAAAGTCCATAACGCAAGATGGCGTCATGTGTGATGATGGTGAAGAGCATAAAATTGATTTACTAATCCTAAGCACTGGCTTTGTTACTCAAGAGCCGGGCAGTTCACCGAGTTTCAGTGTACATGGATTAAATGGCAAGGAGTTAGGTACATTTTGGGATAAAAATAGGTTTCAGGCATTTAATGGTGTTTCGGTTCCTGATTTTCCGAATTTCTTTTTAACGTCTGGGCCCTATTCAGGTGGTTATAATTGGTTTACTATGCTTGATACTCACGTTAAGTATATCATTCGATGCGTTAAAGAAGTTAAAAAACGCAACGCTACTTATATTGAAGTAAAATCTATTTCTAATGACAAGTACTTCGAGCTCATGCAAAAAAAATCTTCACATTCTGTTTTCCAGTCAGAAAACTGTATTAAATCTAACAGTTATTATAGGGATAAACATGGCGATTTTTCACTGCCCGCGCCATTTACTCCCATGTGGAGATCATTGAGATTGAAGTTTGGAAGTTTGGATTCTTTTTATTTTAAAACCTAAGAGCCTGAGTCAGACGTCCGTTGATTACGCCTATTTCAGTAAGTCTGACATAGGCAGGGTTAAGTTCACTGCGTGTTATCATATGGCAACCGACTTAGCCTGCGAACTTCTGACCCAATACAATAGACAAAGGTTAGGTTAAAACGCAAAGTGCTGGCTTAGAAATTAACAGCATTGATCCTCATCAATCTACTTATGCAGCCAGAAAATTGCAGCAAAGAAAAAGTTATAGAGCAAGCCTTGAATCAACAATCTGACCATCCTAAATATTATTATTAATCGTTGCCTAAGTATCGCAGCGTTCACGACTTTGCACTCCTACACAAGCGCATGAGAGCGAGGCCGTAACGGCGATAAGTGACAGGAAGATTAATACTATAGGCTTGGTATGTATCAAATAACAATGCTCTACTGTATCAAGTCACTTTACAATTCAAGGAGTATCTATGGATATAACGTATGAAAGTACCAGTTGCACCGCTAAACTAAAACAAGGTGTTATTCACTATCATGACATTGGTCATGGGCCCTGCATTTTGTTTATACATGGATCAGGCCCTGGTGTTATGGGTTGGGCTAATTTTCAAGGTAATTTGGAGGCTTTCTCTAAACACTTTAGGTGCATTATTATAGATCTCCCTGGTTACGGAAAGAGTGATCCAGTCAGTGGAGACCCTATTGGTGTCTGTGTTGAGGCTTGTATAGCATTGCTTGAGCATTTAGATATCAAAAAAACACATATCATTGGTAATTCTCTTGGTGGCATTGTTGGCTCACATATAGCTGCTACTCAACATCATTTGGTTTCTAGTTTTATTACTATTGGCGGTATAGGAATAAATATTTTCTCAACTTTTCCTAGCGAAGGCTTAAATTTACTTACTGAATTTGTTGATAATCCAACAATAGAAAATATCAAAGTTTGGTTGGAGTCCATGGTTTATGACAAAAATATTATCACAGAGCAATTGATAGCATCTCGTTTTCATCAAGCAACAGATCCTAAGACTCTAGCAACCACAAAAGAACTTTATTCACGCAACGCAATGGATAATATAACTGATTTCAGGCAAGGCGCTAATGCGACTAAAACGATAGAGCATCTTTCCTCAATCCAAGCTCCAACGCTAATTACTTGGGGAAGAGATGATCGAGTTAGCCCAATGGATAGCTGTTTAATCCCTATGCGATTGATCCCCAATGCTGAACTTCATATATTTCCAAAATGTGGCCATTGGGCAATGATTGAGCGTAAGCTTGAATTCGAAGCATTAGTGTTAAGCTTTTTACAGGTCATTAGATAAATGTTGAGCACCTCCATAAACAACGGCTGTGTTGATACCTTGTTAATTGTTCGCTCAATGATTTAAAAAAACAATTAAAGAGGATTCAGTGGCATCAAGAAATTCGTGTTAAGGTCACTCTCCTAGTCGTTCAATGCACCGCGATTGTTGGGTGAGCTATTAATTCGTTATCACGCTCCTGCTTGGGAGTGAGTTTTGTAACTAGACAATTGCTGTGAATCGATCGACTCATTAAATTGGCTTGTTATAATAGAGGCATCCTTCGGTGCCCTTGAATCATTCGATAGCAGAAATAACAGGGATGGGATCGATAGCGTTTTGTCGTTTGTTCATTAACACCATCGACTTAAGAATATTTAATGCTTCGTAGAGTTGAAAGTCTTCTGTTTTTAATTTTGCGATAGCCTCGATTGATTGGTTTTGCGTATCTTCTTTTTTTGTTAAATGCCCTTTAAGGTGTCGCTCTTGAAATAAAGGCTCGTCAGAGGTTTCTACAATTTCGGCTGGTTTTATTGTGATATCAGGCCTGATGCCTTTGGCTTGAATGGATCGCCCTTTCGGGGTGAAGTACCTTGCGGTTGTGAGTTTTAATGCAGTTTTTTCGCCGATAGGAATAATCGACTGTACAGAGCCTTTGCCAAAGGTTTTTGTGCCGAGAATTAATGCCCTGCCATGATCTTGTAGCGCACCTGAGACAATTTCAGATGAGGAAGCAGAGCCGCCATTCACCAAAACGACAAGCTGTGCGTTAGGCAGTTTTTCTTTGGGTGTAGCATAAAATTTTTCAGAAGGTACTTCTCGACCTTTGGTAAAAGTTATTAATCCAGTTGTTAAGAAAAAATCAGAAAACGCGATAGCGGGTGTTAGCAACCCCCCGGGGTTGTTTCTAAGATCAATGATTAGCCCTTTTAGAGGTGCACGATTCATTTTCGTTAAACGCTTGAGTTGTTTTTTTGCATCAGAGGCCGTTTTTCGTTGGAATTGTTTTATCTTGAGATAACCATAATCCTGGGTGAGTAGTTGGCTTTGTACACTTTTGAGTTTGATGATGTCTCTAGTGACGGAGATAACGACGGGGTCGCTTACATTTTCTCTGATAATGGTGAGTTTGACGCGGGTTCCTTTTTTTCCACTTAACAGATCAAGCGCAGCATCGCTGTTATATTCATGTACTGCGTGCTCATCGACTTTAATAACTAAATCACCGCTTTTAATGCCAGCATCTTGTGCCGGGCTGCCGTCAATGGCAGAGATGACTTTGATAACATTATTTTCAACAGTTACTTCTACACCAAGCCCGGCAAACTCCCCTGATGTGCTGTCCTGAAGGGTTTGAAAATCTTCTTGATCAAGATAGCTGGAATGTGGATCAAGGTTTTGAAGTAGCCCTGCAATGGCAAATTGGATGAGTTGATCATCAGAAAGTTCTTCTACATAGCGCTCCCTGACTTGGTGATATACCTCAACAAACTGTTGTATTTGTTGAAGTGATAAGTGGCTCTCGGAGCTTGCTTTGTTGTTGTCAGTAGATTTTCCAAGGCTTGGGTTGATAATGAATAGAGGGCATAAAGAAAATAGTAAAACGGTTGTTATTCGCGCCATGCTAATGCTTCTTCTAATTTTGTAGGTTTTTGAAGTATAGAAGCTATTTTTAACCTTGCTTGGTTAGGCGCTAATCTGTGTTAGAAACGACTATGTAGTGTTTATAGTGGCGATCATTTTTTTAACCAATGTTTGGGGTTGAGTGGTTCGCCTTGATGTCTGATCTCAAAGTACAGTTGCGGTTTATTTAAGCCACCACTATTGCCAACAGAGGCGATGGTATCACCTTGTTTAACCCAGTCTCCGGTTTCATTCAGTAGGGTTTGGTTGTGTGCATAAAGTGTCATGTAGCCATCGCCATGATCCAAAATTAACAATAGCCCCTTGCCTCGAAACCAACCAGAAAAAACGACTCGACCAAAATGCACCGCTTTAACAGCTTCCCCTTCTTTTGCTTTGAAGCTGACCCCCTGCCAGCGTAAATCAGAATCATCGATTTTTTTGCCGAATTGATTGTTATGCATTTGGGAAACGGGGCTTGGTAGTTTGCGTTTCATTTGAGCAAAGGCGCGCATATCGCTTGGCACTTGAATGTTAGCAATGGATTGCTCAACTTTTTCAATGAGCTTTTTCAATCGCTCTTGGTCGGCTTTAAGTGATTGAATTTTTTCGGTTGAAGAGACAATGATCTGATTAACTGAGGTCAGAAGCTTTGCGCGTTCATTCAGGGTAAGTTTCAGTTTTTTGGTTTCTGTATCAAGTGTTGTTAATGCATATTGTTTGTCTTTTTTTTGTTTTTGTATGTCGTTTTGAACGCTTGCAAGTTTGTCGAGTGTTTCTCGAAATTGAGTCAATTTATATTGATGTGAGTCATGAATGTAGTTGGCAAAAATAAGCGAGCGGGTGATTTTTTTGGGATCTTCTTGGTTTAAAAATAATTTTATTTTACTTTCTCGACTCAAACGAAAAGCAGAATAAAGTAGTGTTTCTAGTTCGGTTTGTTGTTGTAGTTTTTGTTTCGAAAGACTTTCCTGTTTTGCTTTTAATGCAGCAATTTTTTTTTCCAGCCGTTGAACAGTGGAGCGATGGGCATTGATATTTTTATTCAGATTCGATTGTTTGTTTTCGAGTTGTTTTAACTCTTCTTGAATACGCTGTTTTTTTGATTGATGTTTTTCAAGGTGTTTGATCTGCGCTTCGATGCGTTCTTGAATTTTTTTTAAATCAGCGCGGGTTGGCGGTTCGTTGGCTGAGGTGCTGATGGTCAAAGAAGAAATACTTAGAACCAAAAACACCAATAACGTTCGACACCTAATGAGGTTGTCTTTGATCAAATCTTTGTGTTGGTGGGAGGATTGCATTAGCACCTTGTATTTACAGAGAATGACACAAGCTTTCGATTTAATCGAAAGCTAAGAGCGTTTCACCTGTCATCTCCTCCGGAATATCCATTTGCATAAGTGATAATAGTGTAGGCGCGATATCAGATAATCGCCCGGTCTTTTTAAAGTGGGCTTGTCGTCCGCCAACATAAATAAGGGGCACCGGGCCTGTGGTATGTTGCGTATGCGGCTGTTGGTTTTCTTCGTCAAACATTAGCTCGCAATTGCCATGATCTGCGGTGATCAGGCATTCACCCTCATTGGCGGTTATGGCTTGAGTAATTTTGCCAACACAGGTGTCTAAAGCTTCAACCGCTTTGACGGCCGCATCGTAACTGCCGGTATGGCCAACCATGTCACCGTTGGCGAGATTGCAGATGATACAGTCATATTTGCCTTGGTTGATTGCATCAACCAATTGTTCAGTGACTTCGAATGCACTCATTTCTGGTTTTAGATCATAGGTTTCAACATCGGGCGAAGGGATTAATGTTCGCTCTTCACCTTGAAACGTATCTTCTTGCCCGCCGGAAAAAAAGAAAGTGACATGGGCGTATTTTTCTGTTTCAGCAATACGCAATTGCGTTTTATTGGCTTTTGCCAAAGTTTCGCCCAGACCATTGGTGAGCGATATCGGTTTAAATGCACATTCAGCAGCTAAGGTGTCTGCATATTCTGTGGTCATCACAAATGACGCGAGTGATAATTTAGGGCCGCGGTCGAAGCTATCAAAGTTATCATCAACGAAGCTTTGGGTTAATTCACGCGCGCGATCGGCACGAAAATTCATAAAAATAACAGCATCGTTATCTTGAATGTTGGGTGTACCTTCAATTTTTGTTGCGCTGACAAACTCATCGTTTTCATCTCGAAGGTAGGCGGCATCCAAAGCTTTTAGAGAATCGGTTGCCGTTTCGCCAACGCCTTGAGTAAACAAACGATAGGCTTTTTCAACACGATCAAAGCGTTGATCTCTATCCATGGCGTAAAAACGACCAATCAATGAAGCGACGACTGCACCATTTTTGCTGCAAACGGATTCTAGGGCTTCAAGGTAGTTTTTTGCGCTACGAGGCGGGGTATCTCTGCCATCTAAAATGGGATGAACAACAATGGAGGGTGCGCCTAGCCGTTTGGCCATTTCGATCATGGCGAATATATGGTCTTGATGGCTGTGAACGCCACCAGGGCTAAGTAGCCCGATAATATGAACAGCGCTATTGTTGGTTTTGGCTTTTTTCACCGCAGATAAATAAGCTTCGTTATCTATTAAGGTGTCATCGCTAATGGCTTTGTTGATGCGACTAATGTTTTGATAAACAATTCGCCCTGTGCCTAGAGTCATGTGGCCTACTTCTGAGTTGCCCATCTGGCCTTCGGGCAAGCCAACACTCATGCCGGAGGTGGCAACTTCAGTGTGGGGAACCGTTGCCATTAACCGATCAATGTTGCGGGTTTGGGCATTTTTGATGGCATTTTGTTCAGAGGCTTCTCGACTTCCGAAACCGTCGAGAATGAGTAAAAGCGCTGTTTTATTGGCCGAATTATTGGTAGTGGTCATGCGGTTATTTGAGCTATGCGGTTGACTGTCAGTGATTGTTACAATAAATAAATCATTTTAACGAAAAACCTCGCTATCTGCTATTAAGTGTTTCGCATGCGTGTGTATAATGCTGGCCTGAGTGTTTGGTTTGAGCGAAAGATGCAACTTTTTATAGAATTTATTGAAAAAAACTGGATGTTAGCCTTAGCCTGGGGTGCTTTGGTGTTGGCATTGTATGTCTACGAATCCATGAAAGCCGGTAAATCAGTGGGGGTTCAAGGCTTATCTGATTTGGTGAATAGAGAGCAGGCGGTCATTTTGGACATCAGGGATGCGAATGAATTTAAGCAAGGGCATATTATCAATGCCAAAAATATTCCCCAGCGAGAGATTGAAACCCGAGTCGTTGAGCTGGCTAAATCGAAAGATAAACCCATTGTTGTTGTTTGTAAGTTAGGGCAAAGTGCTTCTGGCGTCACTAAAAAGTTGAAAGCCGATGGGTTTTCTCAAGTATATAAGTTGTCAGGCGGTATGACCGAGTGGACAGCTGCGAATCTGCCGCTGGTTAAATCTTAAGTTGGTTGGCGCTATTGTGTTGTTGAAACCCATGTTGTTGAAACCCATGTTGTTGAAACCCATGTTGTTGAAACCTATGTTGTTTAAATGATGAGTCGAAAAACGGTCGGTTTTTACTTTTTTATAGGGCTTTTTAGTCTAAGCTTGAACGCTAATAGTCGAGAAGCCGTTTCAGTGGCAAAAAAGAATAATGACAAAGCATCCGAGGTAATGATGCAAAACGTTACAATTTATACGACGAAATATTGCCCATATTGCATTAGGGCTAAACAGTTATTAGAGAGTAAAGGCGCAGCGTTTAACGAAATTGCTGTCGACCGTAACCCTGAGTTGCGTCAACAAATGATCCAAAAAGCCAAGCGCACCTCAGTGCCGCAAATCTGGATTGGCGAACAACATATTGGAGGCTGTGATGATCTTTATGCACTTGAACGGTCAGGGCAATTAGCTAACTTACTAAAGAAGTAAATGCAGCAACACCATTTTATTAAGAACGCCCGTTAGGAGTTGGAAGAAAAATGTCTCAACCGGAAAAAGAATTTGCGATTCAACGTTTGTATTTGAAAGATTTATCGTTAGAAACCCCAATGGGGCCAGAAGTATTTAAGCAGCAGTGGAAGCCAAAAGTGCACTTGGATGTCAACACCAAAAATAATGCACTAGAAAAAGAGATATACGAAGTGGTATTAACCCTAACTATTACTGCAAAAGTGGATGAAGGTGATAAAACCGGTTTCTTGGTTGAAGTTCATCAGGCGGGCATTTTTACCTGTAAAGGTATTGAAGGTGATGAGTTAAGGCATGTTTTATCGACAGTAGCACCGAATGTGTTGTTCCCTTACGCGCGTGAAGCTGTGGATTCGTTGGTGACTAAAGCCAGCTTTCCTCCTTTAATGTTGGCACCTATTAATTTTGATGCATTGTACCAACAGGCGCTTCAAGAGCAAGATACACAAGAAGCGACACATTAACCTCTTCTGAGGGTTGGGTTGGTTTTGCTATCTGCCTTTTTAGACCCCATGGTTGACGTGGGGTTGCAAAGAAGTCTGAAGAGTCAACACGCGTTATTTAGCAGTAAGTAACGCTTTTATTTCGTCGATTAACCATTGATTTTCGTCTTCGGTTCCGATGCTTATACGAAGATAATCAGAGATACGCTGTTGGTTAAAGTACCTCACTAATATTCCTTTTGTTTTGAGTTGTTCAAATAACCATTTTGCTTCGCATTTGGTTGGCTTGGCCATAACAAAATTGGTTTTTGATGGGATGATTTCAAAGTCGAGTCGTTGTAATTCGTTGCAGAGCGCTTCTCTGGATGCAATCACTTTTTGGGTGGTTTGTGTAAAATACGCGTGATCCTGAAGAGCCGCAGCCCCGCCTGCCTGCGCAAGCCTGTCAATGGGATAAGAGTTAAAGCTATTTTTGACCCGATTAAGGCCTTCAATAATCTCAGGTTGTGCAAATGCAAACCCAACTCTGAGCCCTGCTAGGCTTCGAGATTTTGATAAGGTTTGCGTTACAACGAGCTGAGGGTAGGTGTTAATAAGAGAAGTCGCTGATTCGCCGCCAAAGTCGATATAGGCCTCATCAATGACAACAACTGAGTCGGTATTTACTTTGAGGAGTTTTTCTATTTCTGGCAGAGGTAAGTATTTGCCTGTAGGTGCGTTTGGGTTTGGGAAAATAATGCCACCATTAACTGCTGGGTAATCCGCTGTTTTTATTGAGAAATCTTCTGTTAGTGGTATAGGGTTGGTGGCAAGTTGATAGAGGTTGGCATACACAGGGTAAAAGCTGTATGAAATGTCAGGAAATAAAATGGGTGCTTTTTTTGAGAAAAGCCCCTGAAAAATATGTGCAAGCACTTCGTCAGAGCCATTACCCACAAAAACATTTTCAGGCTGAAGGTTGTATGCCTTTGCGGCTGCTTGGCATAGATTCTTTGAGTCACTGTCTGGGTATCTTTTTAAATCTTCGTTAGTGGCTTCACGAATTGCAGCAAGCGCTTTTGGAGATGCTGGGTAAGGATTTTCATTTGTGTTAAGCTTGGCTTTAATTGATTGCCAGTCATCTGGTTGTTCACCAGGTGTGTAAGGCGTTAATTCATGAATTAACGGTTGCCAGAATTGACTCATGTGTTGGCCCACTAAATAATAAAAATAATAATTGATGGTGTTTGCGACGTTTATTGTCTTGAGTTTCCTGCTTTAAAGGTCAAAACGTTGAATAATACGTTTGCTTTTTTCGCTGCGGAAGGTAGCTGTGAATTGCGTTTGATCATAAATCCCTTAAAATCATCCAGAATTTTCGTAAAATTTCTTTAAATTGGTGATGACCCACAGGATTTTACGAGAATTCTGGCGAATAAAGGCAGGTTTATGGCCTAACAGTCAGTTCTTGGCTAGCTTCTTTACAGAACCCTTACGCCAAATGTTCAATTAGGCTGTATTATACGGTTTTATTTTCTTTCCGTCGAAATTCTTTGCCAGTGTTATTTTGAGCAAGGAAAGCTCTGACGATAATCACGGATGATATTGAAAAGGTTAGATGGGCTAAATGTATTCGTCGTTTGGCTTTTGGGAGAGCGTGAATGGCAGCCTTAGAATAAAAGAGGGTTGCTATAAAAATAAATGGTGAGGTAACACCCTGGAAATATTCAATAAGCGGAGTAATGCCGTTGTCTCAGTTGAGGCTCCAATGCGCAGAAGCTTATTTTGGATATCGATAACTTGTACATATTGAGTAGATACGACATGTTTCAAATAGCCTTGTTTGAGCCTTGCATCGCGCCAAATACAGGAAACATTATTCGTTTAGCGGCGAATATGGGGTGTAAATTACATTTGATAGAGCCTTTGGGTTTTTCGATGGATGAGAAGCGATTAAGGCGAGCCGGTTTGGATTATCATGAATTTGCTGAGGTTAAGATTCATCGAGATTATTGGGCTTTTAAGTCCACGCTGACTGGGCATCGAATCATCGCCTGCACGACAAAAGGTGAGGTGTTATATACCCAGCTAAACTTTAATGAAAAAGATGTATTGTTGTTTGGTGCAGAAACACATGGGCTAGACCAAGATGTTTTTGACGATGTTGCAGCAGAGCACCGGGTACGGATACCGATGAAGGCGGGTAGCCGAAGCATCAATTTGGCAAATGCTGTTGCAATTGTCAGTTATGAGGCGGCTCGACAGTTAACGTTTGAGGGGTTGGTATAAACCAGTTATTTTTTGGCACTTTAATAGCGTGAAGGTAAATAATAAAAATAAACCGTTTAAGCGGTATTGAAAGTATTCAGGGCAGTTGTTGATCTGTTATCCGAAAAAAACCATTTGAATTGTATTATTTACAGAGTTATTAAAAAACTAAAGGCAAGGTTACTTCTTGTTTTTTAAGAGTTTTTTTAACGGCTTTTACCGTGCCACTTATTTTCTCTGAAATAAATTTTAAAAAAATTATTAAATCTAATATTTTATGCAACTTTTTTTAAACAAATATCTCTACAGAATGAATGTCAAAAAGAATATTTATTTGGTCAGCTTTTATTTTAGAGGGATGTTTTTTAAATAAAAGAATGAAAAAAATTGTTATTCTAATTCCTTATATCTAAATCAATAGGTATAATTGTTTTTTATTAAAAAGCAATAAAATCCGTTATTTTTAATCATTATTTGTTTAAGTGGTTAAAAATTGACGAATTTATTGCGAGTTCCCTTATGTAAATTATACTGATTGCCAAGGGACTGCGCTTAGACTAAGCAATATACGGATGGAAAGTGATGTCAGAGCGTTTGAGATTTAATTAATGAATACAGAGGTGATACTTTGAGCGTTAAATTGATCGATAACGATGCTTTTTATGGCTATCGAGTACGTCGAACTGTGGATGGTAAACTCTTCCAAGAATACCTGTCTTTGAAAAAAGGCGGAAAACGAATGGGAGCAACCGCGCAAAAGAAAGTGCTTAGTCAAGCTAAGGCAAGAGATCTTGAGTTAGAAGAAGCTCAACGTAAAGCTAAAGAGCGTAAAAAGTCAGAGCGTTGTTTTCATACCGATGGTTCCGTTAAGGGCATTTCTTTTTTAAAGAAGAAAGAAAAAAGTGGCAATTTAACGCCAATTTTTCAAGTCGGTATTGCGTCAGAACTTGAGAACAAAATTGTTTGTACAAGCTTTTCGGTAAATGCACATGGCCTAAAAGGGGCATGGGAAAAAGCGGTTGCTGCATTTTGTGAGCACAAAAATATTCGCAAAGGCTCCAAGCTTTACAAGCAAATATTGGCAGCTATGCCTGATGCTGATATGAAGCCAGCTAAGAAAACCAAAGCAGCAACTAAGAAAAAGGTCGTAGCGAAAAAAGCAGCGCCTAAGAAAAAGGCCGCAGCGAAAAAAGCAGCACCTAAGAAAAAGGCCGCAGCGAAAAAGGCAGCACCTAAGAAGAAGGTAGCCGCTAAAAAAGCAGCACCCAAAAAGAAGGTAGCCGCTAAAAAAGCAGCACCTAAGAAGAAGGTAGCCGCTAAAAAAGCAGCACCCAAAAAGAAGGTAG
>JAPOUS010000291.1 GCA_026708525.1 Cellvibrionales bacterium | reverse complement strand
GACGATTTCTTCCTGCTGTTGTCTTAAGGATGTATTCTTTAATCTTGATATGGCCATGCTTCAATTATTTTCTTTTTTGTTCATCTTTTGTCTATCGCAGTTAATTTATTCTAATAAGATAATTAGTGAATTATGTGTTTGGTATGATGAAAAAACAAAATTAAGCACATTTTTAGTGTTTTTATCAGGTAGCGTTAAATCACCAGACCATAGTAGGAATCAAGGTGATTTTTATGAATTTGTTCAATCAGGTGTGAATCATGACTCAGAAATTAACTTAGAATTGTCTAGGGATAAACCGATAATAGGGCATTGGTCTTGGAGTGATATAAATGATAGTCGGTTTATCTGCAAATACAATGATCAAGAGTGTGGGTTTTATATGTACCCATATTCCATAAGTGAATTTAATGAAATGGGAGTGGTTTTTCAAAATGCAAAATTTAAGCAAGGGACTAAGCAATTTTTGTACGGCCAGCAAGAGAGTTTTGATAGTAAATACGTTGAACTGAAATATGTTGTGATAGATGCAAGTAGCGATAATTTTAAGTTTAGGCTATTTGATCCAAGTAGTGATAGTGATGCTTTGAATGATTACGAAAGTAGTCAAAGAATTTTTGATGTGCATAATTTCTGTCAGAATCAAAATTGAAATGGCTTCAAAAGAAGAGATGGATTGAATAATAGAGCAGATTAATAACAAACATTGTGCAACCTTCATATAGTTGCACAATGATATATCAACTTATACTGATTGAGAGATCAGCATATTACGGATATGACCAATGGCTTTCGTTGGGTTCAAGCCTTTAGGGCAAACCTGTACACAGTTTTGGATGCCATGGCAGCGGAATACGCTAAACGGATCATCTAAATCTGACAAACGCTCTTCGGTTGCAGTGTCACGGCTGTCGATTAAGAAGCGATAAGCTTGTAATAAGCCGGATGGGCCGATAAAGCGGTCTGGGTTCCACCAAAACGATGGGCAAGCGGTTGAACAACAAGCACAAAGAATACACTCATACAAACCATCAAGGTGCGCGCGCTCTTCAGGTGATTGCAAACGCTCAATAGCCGGTGCTGGGGTGTCATTAATTAAGAATGGCTTAATCTTTTCATACTGCTTGTAGAACATACCCATATCAACGATAAGGTCACGGATAACAGGTAGGCCAGGCAGTGGACGAATGATTAATTTCTTGGATTTACCCAAGGCTTCAGACAATGGGGTAATGCAGGCTAAACCGTTTTTACCGTTCATGTTCATGCCATCGGAGCCACAAACGCCTTCACGACAAGAGCGGCGATACACAAGACCTGAATCGCGAGCTTTAAGCATCTCAAGCACATCAAGTACCATCAAGTCTTTACCTTGGGTATCGACTTCGTAGTCCTTCATGTAGGGTTCTTTATCGATTTCTGGATTGTAGCGATATATGCTGACGGTTAACATCAATAGTCCCCCTAATTAGTATGTACGTGCTTTTGGTTCGAAAGCATCGACGGTTTTTGGCTCAAAGTTCACCGCACGTTTGCCAACGGTTTTGTTGACAGGATTATACATGGAGTGACACAACCAGTTTTCGTCATCACGATCTTGGAAGTCATCCCTAGCATGTGCGCCTCGGCTTTCTTTACGCTCTTCAGCGGCAATCGCGGTTGCTTCTGCAACTTCTAGTAAGTTTTGTAGCTCAAGTGCTTCAATACGTGAAGTATTGAAAGCATCACTCTTATCATCAAGGTAAACGTTTTCAATACGTGTACGAAGATCGGCCAACTTCTTGATGCCTTCTTGCATGTAATCGCCTCGGCGGAATACACCGAAGTGGTTTTGCATGATAGTTTGTAACTCTGTGCGAAGTTGCGCAGTGGTTTCACCGGATTGTGAGTTGTTAAGCTTGTTCAAGCGTGCCATCGCACGATCAATATCATCTTGGTTTGCTTCGGTGTGCTCAATGCCTTCACGCAAAGCTTTTTCAATGTAAAGTCCTGCTGCACGGCCGAAAACGACTAAGTCAAGTAGTGAGTTGCCACCTAAGCGGTTAGCGCCATGTACGGATACACAAGCGGCTTCTCCACAAGCGAATAGACCTTCGATCACTTTATCGTTACCGTTTTCATCCACCATTAAGGCTTGGCCGTCAACATTCGTTGGAATACCACCCATCATGTAGTGACAGGTCGGCACGACAGGAATCGGTGCATCTTTAGGATGAACGTGTGCAAAGGTTTCTGATAATTCACAAACACCAGGCAAGCGAGCCATCAGAGTTTCTTCACCTAAGTGGTCGAGTTTAAGGTGTACGTGGTCGCCGTTTGGCCCGCAGCCACGGCCTTCAAGAATTTCCATAACCATAGAGCGTGCAACAACGTCACGGCCGGCCAGGTCTTTAGCGTTAGGGGCATAACGTTCCATGAAACGTTCGCCGTCTTTATTGACAAGGTAGCCACCTTCACCACGACAACCTTCGGTCACTAGTACACCTGCACCGTGAATACCGGTTGGGTGGAACTGCCACATTTCGATGTCTTGGACTGGGAAGCCAGCACGCAGCGCCATACCAATACCGTCACCGGTATTGATGTGAGCGTTAGTGGTAGAGGAATAAATACGGCCAGCACCGCCTGTTGCAAATACGGTCGCTTTGGATTTAACAAAAACCGTTTCGCCGGTTTCCATGCAAATCGCGATAACACCTACGACGACGTCGTCAACGTTTTTAACAAGATCAACGGCATACCATTCGTTCATGAATACCGTGTTGTTTTTCATGTTGCTTTGATAAAGCGTGTGCAATAGGGCGTGGCCAGTACGGTCAGCCGCAGCACAGGTTCTTGCCGCTTGGCCACCTTCGCCGAAGTTTTTAGATTGACCGCCGAAAGGACGTTGATAAATACGGCCTTCGTCAGTACGCGAAAAAGGTAAGCCCATGTGCTCAAGCTCAAATACGGCTTGAGGGCCTACTGAGCACATGTATTCGATCGCGTCTTGGTCGCCGATATAGTCCGAACCTTTAACGGTGTCGTACATGTGCCAGCGCCAATCATCGTTTGGATCAGCAGATGCTATCGCACAGGTAATGCCACCTTGCGCTGAAACCGTATGTGAACGGGTAGGGAATACTTTAGAAATTACTGCGGTTTTGTAACCGGATTGTGCCAGTTGCAAAGCTGCGCGCATGCCCGCGCCACCGCCGCCAACAATGACGCCATCAAATTCAATCGTTCTTATTGTCATAGTCTAGCCCCACAAAATCTTAAGACCCCAAACGAGGTATATGAACAAGACGGATGAATAGGCCGTTTGGAAAAGCAAGCGAAGCACGGTGCCTTTGTTGCCCATCATTCGTGTTGTTAAGTAATCGGTCGATACTGCCCAGAGTCCGATCCATGCGTGTGCAATGATCGCTAACAAAGCAGCAGTGCTGAAAATGGTCATCGGGGTTGATGAAAAGTATGCGTTAAATAGCTCGTAGCTAATGTTGTCATTGCATACGAAGAAGCAAGCGACACATAAAAAATATGCCAACATGACAACGGAAGTAAATCGCTGGATTAACCAGTTCGATACGCCATTACGGCCAAAGTTAGTGACTTGCGTTACCATATCCATACCCCTGCTAAAAGAATAACGACTACCGCGACAGCTAGGGCGATGGTGGATGCGCGCTTGCCGCTTTCTAATGTTTCACCAAAACCTAAGTCTGCGATTAAATGTTTAACACCCATAACGATATGAAATAACAGTGCGCTAACTACAGTCCAAAGCGCTATGCGTGTTAGAAAGCTCCCTTCAATGCACTCTTTGATGGCAATGAAGCTATCTTCTGAGGCAGAGGCTTGATCAAATAGGTAGATGATCAAGGCAAGGCCAACAAATACGGCAACACCTGACACACGATGCAGGATGGAGGTTAGGGCAGTGACTGGCAACCTTATAGTTGTCAAGTCGAGATTCACGGGTCTGTTGTCTTTCACGGCTTTACTCTTGTGGCTGATTTGGTGACCAATAGCAGGCCTTTCATTTAATTGGCGACATGTTATGGTTATTCGAATCCAAGCCGTCATTGGATGACAGCTTTTCCGGGCGCATTATAATGATCGAGTACTAAAAAAACAATGTTTGATAGTGCTGATTTATATGCTTAGGCCTTGAAGTTATTGGGTTTTTTGTAATTGAGAATCATTTGTATTTTCGTAGAGGTTGTCGGGTTTTCTTCTGGATCGTTGGTGTGGCATAAGTAGCAAACCATTTTGAAGGGAAGCGATGCGGACATTTACCCTCTAGGTAGTTGGCATTTCTATGCGCTGGTTGCCCCTCTCTACCTCTGTGTACGGTTGATGGACTATTAATTGATAATGGCTAAGTCGATTGATCAGGGTTAAGTTGATTAAGAAAGCATCAAGAAGTGGTTTTTTTACGACTTTTCCCGGTGTTTTTGTGCGCTTTGTTTGACAATTACGTTTTTCACACTATGATAAGTCAACCTTTTTTGTGCGAGATATTTTGTTGTCAGGCTTCAAAAAAATCAGAGTTTTGATGCCATTATTTCAGCAAATATCGACTGCTTGGCCCATCATTAGCCATGCAAGATGTTGCACACTGCTATAGCTCCTGTAAACAATCAAGCAGGGGTACCCTAGCGAAAGGGAGATGTTGAAATACAAAGGATTAGTTTTCCTGGCTCATAAGTAATGATGAGTGATGACAATAACAGCTATCAGGAAGCCTAACCTAAAGATAATTAGGAGCAAGTATGACAGATAAGAAAGCCTCACTGCTTATTGAGGGGCATGACAATGTCGATTTCCCCATTTACGAAGGCACGATTGGGCCTGATGTTATCGATGTAAGAAGCTTAACGAGCAAAGGCTTTTTCACCTATGATCCTGGCTTTGTTTCAACTGCCGCTTGCGAATCTAAAATCACTTATATCGATGGCAACCAAGGCATTTTACTTCATCGAGGTTACCCGATAGATCAGTTGGCGTCAGAGTCAGATTATCTCGAAACTTGTTATCTATTATTAAAAGGTGAATTGCCCAACAAAGCGCAAAAAGAAGAGTTTGTAGAGACTATTCGTTATCACACCATGGTTCACGATCAAATCAATAATCTATTTAAAGGTTTCCGACGTGATGCGCACCCTATGGCGATTATGTGTGGTGTGGTTGGTGCATTATCAGCTTTTTATCACGATACCTTAGATATTACCGATGAGCGTCAGCGTGAAATTTCCGCTATGCGCTTGATTGCTAAAATTCCAACGCTTGCCGCCATGAGCTACAAATATTCTATTGGCCAGCCCTTTATCTATCCTGATAACGAACTCGATTACTCAGCTAACTTCTTGCACATGATGTTCGGCACGCCTTGTGAGAAGAGCAATATCAGCCCTGTGCTTGCTAAGGCAATGGATCGCATTTTCTTATTGCATGCTGATCATGAGCAAAATGCATCAACCTCTACTGTGCGTTTAACCGGCTCGACAGGTGCTAACCCTTATGCTTGTATCGCAGCAGGTATCGCAGCATTATGGGGGCCATCACACGGTGGTGCCAATGAAGCGGTACTTGAGATGCTTGAAGAGATTGGCGATGAATCCCGTATTGATGAATTCGTTGCCAAGGCAAAAGATAAAGCCGATCCTTTCCGCTTAATGGGCTTTGGTCATCGTGTTTATAAAAACTTTGACCCACGTGCTAAGGTTATGAAAGAAACAGCTGATGAGGTTCTTAAAGAGTTAGGTCTTGAAGATGATCCGTTGCTTAAGATTGCTAAACGTCTTGAGCAAATTGCTCTTGAAGATCCTTATTTTATTGAAAAGAAACTTTATCCAAATGTTGATTTCTATTCAGGAATCATCCTTAAGGCCTTGGGTATTCCAACGTCTATGTTCACTGTTATTTTTGCGGTGGGCCGTACTGTTGGATGGATCTCTCACTGGAATGAAATGATCAGCGGTGACTACCGTATTGGCCGTCCTCGCCAGTTATACACTGGTGCTCCTCAACGTGACTTTGTTAAGGTTGAAGACCGATAAATCGGCTTATTGATCAAGCATCAGAATGAAACCGCCAATTGGCGGTTTTTTTTGGCTTGTAGAAAATAAAAGGCAAGATGAATAGGCATAAAAAAACCGCCAGTAGGCGGTTTTTTTATAAAGAAAGGTAAGTTGTCGACTTATATTTCGACCATCTCAAAATCATATTTACTGATGTTGCAGTCAGGGCATTCCCAATCTTCAGGAACATCTTCCCACTTGGTGCCTGGCTCAATGCCATCATCTGGCCAGCCTTCTGCTTCATCATAAATAAAACCACAGATGACACATTCGTATTTTTTAAAATCACTCATGGTAAATCTCCTTGGGTAATGCGTTTTGTTCTTTTTGTGCCGCGGAGTATACCTTAATCCCATAATGAAGTTAAGTTAAGCGCTTTTAATTTCCGAGGAACAGGTTCTTATAAAGCGCCATAATCAAGACGTTTTTATTATAGTTTGCACAGAAACAAACATTCCAAATACCATGGCCAGAATGAAAATGATCGTGTCGCTAGAACCATAAATGATGCTTGTGATGGCAGGCCCTGGGCAAAGCCCATAAAGCCCCCAACCTAAACCAAACAGCGTTGCTCCCACAATTAGTTGCTTATTGATAACCGGTGCTGTGTTTGATGGAAATTGGCCATCGAGCAAAGGGCATTGCCTGCGTTGGGTGATTAGAAAACCGGGGATTGCAACCGTTAAAGCGCTAGCCATGACGACCAATAGCTGAGGGTTCCATCCTGATAGTGGGGCTAGAAACCCTCGAATGTTTTCGGTATCAGTCATGCCTGATAAGGTTAGGCCTGCGCCAAACAGGATGCCTATAAGAAGCTGAAATGCTGCTATCATAACGTGCCTACATATTGCATGGTTTCTGTTGTTATCATGCCAGTTAAGATAAAAATGATGGTTGCAACGAACGAGCGTCTAGAAAACCGACTCACCCCGCAAATACCATGACCACTGGTGCAGCCGTTGCCTAGTTTGCTGCCAAAGCCGACTAAAAAGCCTGAAACTATGATGAGCCATAGTGATGTGGATGGTTGAGAGGGGTTGGGAAGGTCAAAAAACGTATGGCTTAAGAGCCCCCCCAGGGGTAGGCCGATTAAAAATAACCAGGGCCATGTACTAGACAGGCGAAAGCGCCTAAGTTGAACAGTAGCTTGCCAAGTGATGCCGCTAATCCCTGCGATTTTCCCAAATACGGCATAGGCCAAAACGACTGAAAATCCAATCAGTAAGCCGCCTATTAGGGGTATGGTTAGTGTATTCATTTTTTTACCCTTTTGATTGTTGTTGTGGTTTTTCACCACAATTAAGGTTTGAGGGAACGGCGATGTGCATAAATTTTGGATCAGGTAACTGGCGTTGATGCATCATTATTTTGAATGCTGCTTTATCTTTTATTGTTAGGTGAGGGTTTTCGCGTCTTTCATTTCCTATTGTCGAGCGTTTTTTCCCGTGGTAATCATGGCCGGGGTAGATTACCGTCTCATCGGGTAGTTTTAAGAGCGTGTTGTGGAGGCTATCGAACAACTGCTCGGCATCCCCATTTTGGAAGTCGGTACGCCCTGTGCTATTGATTAGCAGGGTATCACCCGAGAATAAGATATTGTCTTTGCGGATATAAAAGCAAAACGATTCCTCGGTATGGCCCGGTGTATGTATTGCTTTGATGTCACTATTTCCTAGGCGAATGATAAGGTTGTCTTTTAAGGCAGCATCTGCACAGCTAACTTGATGAGGAAGCCCTAAGTAGGTTTTCGCCCCTGTTTTTTTGCGTAAAAGCCCTAAGGCCGTCACGTGGTCTGCGTGAATATGCGTATCTACCGCTGCGATAAGCTTAAGCTCTAATGCGTGAAGCGCTTTAATATAGTGGGTAACTTCATCGTTAACCGGGTCAATAAGCATTGCTTCATGGGTTGTTTCATCTGCAAGAAGGTAAGTGTAGGTTGATGTTGGGGTATGAAAATACTGTTTAATGATCATGGGTTTCTCTCTTGCTGTTACAGCTCTCTTATTAACGTCACTAAGGCGATAATAATCATCAGCAGGGCAAAGGTTTTTTGTAATTTAGGGCCTGCGATAGAGTGACTGATGTGTGTTCCTGCCAACATGCCAATCGAGCCTCCAATGCTTAAATAGGCTAGTATTTGTAGGTTTGGCAAGGGGTTGGTAGCGATAAAACTTGTGAACCCGGATAAACTGATGGCAGCTATGATAGCTAAAGATGTCGCCACAGCTTTTTGGATGCTAATCCCTGTCAGATATAACAGTACGGGGACGATTATAAACCCTCCGCCGACGCCAAAAAGCCCAGATAAAGTGCCTGTCACCATGGCTCCTGCGCCAAGAGAGATAAGACATTTGGGGCTTATATTGATTGATGAGCGGTTTGCCATGTCTTGAGTAGCATACCGACAGTTAGGCGTAACATTGGATTCAGGGCTATTTTTAGCTGCACGAACCGATTGAGCATGAGCTGGTGTTTTATTTGCTTGTAGCCACAACTTTGTCGCGATCACCAATACAAGAATGACAAAGCTCGTTAAAAGCGTTGTCTCATGGATAAATTGATTGAGGTGATTGCCAAAAGGTGCAGCCACAGCACCTATTATCAAAAAGATCATGGCCGGTAACCATTGAATATCATTTGAGCGCAGTTTATTAAGTGTGCCGATAATGGCGCTTATCGCGACAGCGCCTAATGAGAGGCCAATAGCTTGATGTAAGGGCACATCTAAAAGCAATAGTAATGGTACAGCAAAAACCGACCCTCCTGCACCTGTTAGGCCAAGAACCAAACCAATCAGTAAACCAATGAATAAACTCAACGCGCGATCCTTTTTTGATGTGTTGAAAAAATCATTTTATAAATCCGGGCAATAAATAGTTTTTAGTGTGTGAATAATTGCTTTGGGAGCATCCCCTTTGACTTGGTAATAAATGGTTTGTGCTGATCGTTCTGTACTGACTAAATCTGCTTTTCTTAATGCCGCTAAATGCTGAGACAGTGCCGATTGAGATAACGAAACAAAGGCATTAATGTCATTGACCGATAAAGGTTTTTCTAGCAATAGGCATAAGATGAGCAAGCGGTGAGGGTTGCTTATGGCTTTAAGGAGACTGGCAGCTTGGTTGGCATTATCGGCTAATTGTGAAATTGCTGAATGATTCATTGTTGTGATCAAATGCTTTATTGATGTGGGGGGTAATATTAGTAAATTCTAAATTAGAAATATCTAATATTCAAATGGCTTGCTAGATTCTGTGATTCAAATCATTGGTTCCTGTGGTCGCCACCTATTACAGCGGAATGTTTAAGGCCTTGCGTAGCCGTTCTAATGCCTGCCATTTTAATAGTTTGCGGATACCTCGATAGTCTTTGGTACGGTAGGCTAACCCTTGCTCACCGATAACCACTATGTAATCGACAGGGTCATTTTCAGGCGGGTTTGGATCTTGCCATTGGCCTTCTGTTGCCTTGATGGTTGCGACCAATGTTTTATTCTTATAAATTTCTGCTTTGCCTTCATATTCACTTTGCCATCTGAGTGTCATATGTGTATCAGGCATTAACTTTCGAATGGTTAGCTCCCCAATGAGAGGAGGGCTTTCAAACAGCCAAAAAGGGTCAATGGGCAGGCCTAGCCAAGCGAGCAAGGTCGGGGTGATAGCGGTTTGTGCAGGGTGGGAATACATATTGTCGAAATCTGAATTCGCCGTCAGTAAGGGCTTGGTAAACTCTTCGTTTAATGGACGGTTGACGCCGATAAATACTGTTTTCTCCATGGCCGTTTGTTTGCTGTGGCTAGCCCCACTTTTGTCTCTGCCATGATCAGTAGTGATGATGGCGAGCCATTCTGATGAGGATGTTTGGCTAGATTGTTCTATTGCATCAAGGATTTTTCCAAGTTGCTGGTCGGCATTACGCAGCTGTTTTTTGTAGTTTTCACCGTAACCATATTGCTGGCCGGCATAATCGACATTATTCAGCTGAACAAGAATAAATTCTGTACCTTTTTGTATTTCTTCAATCGCGGTTTTTGTTGCGATTGCATCAGTGAGATTGCTTTCAACGCGATTAACATGGATCATGTCGCGTTTGAAAAACACCTCGCTTGGCAGGTTCCAATGCATGATGGATGCCATGGTGAGCGTATCATTTAATTGATGTATCCGTTTAAAGATACTCGGGAATTCGTCGTTTGCTCTATTGGCGTTGTTGCTTTTTATTTTATGTTTATTAGACCAAACACCGGTTAATGTCGTTGCCCAGCCTGGCCCGCTATTCGTTGATTGTTCACTAGCAAAATGATTGATACCGCCAGTGTAGGCTTTACGAATCATTAAGCGATCAAAATTTGGTGTTTCATGTTCTTTAATTTTTTCAAACTGCACACCATCAATGCCGATAAGGATAGCCTTTTTTTTAATTCGGCTCTCTGAAAGATCAACAGGTGTCACCACCAAAGGCTCAATAACTTCTGCTGCATCCTGATTAACAGGCTCTGTTTGTAGGGGTGGGATGCCTTCTGGAGGTAGTGGCTGCGTCGTTGACTGGGCAGTTGGGCGAGCTGATGATTGGGTTGATGACGGAGTTATGGGCTGAATTGATGATTGGCTTGGTGACTGAGTTGATGACTGAACAGGTAAAAATTCGGCATCGATGTTATCAAGTTCATGACTTAGCTCACTCGATAAAGCCTTATTTGGACTATTTTGCTGTGGATCAATGACTGAATTCTCAGCCATAGCAAGCCATGGCAAGAAGGTAAGTGCAACTAAAACATAAAGCGTGTGGTTTCCGAACATAGTAGACCCAAGCATGTCGATCAATGCATTAAGTCTACTCGTTCAATCGTGTTTTGTTATTTTATGTGGTAAGAAATAAATACGTTTTTATTTCTTTTTGTTTGGGTTCTATGTGAGTGATTTCGTGATTACTTCAGTCAAATCCTTAGATAAGGTTTGCATTGAGAGCCATTCAATTTGCTTTTGCATCTTTTCTGCCGGGTTTGCGGCTAACTTTTTATACCGGGTTAATGGTGCAACGAGTCTTGAGGCAATTTGTGGGTTAATCTGGTCAATGCGGAAAATTTCTTCTGCTAAAAACTGATACCCCAAACCGGTTGTTTGGTGAAAAGCTTGGGTATTGCTACAGAATCCTCCAATGAGCGCTCGAATTTTATTCGGGTTGTTGGGATCATAGGCAGGGTGAGATTGTAATTGCTGGATATGCTTTAGTGTCTCAGCTCTCGGCGCGGTCGATTGAATCTGCAACCAACTATTGACGACCAGTGATTCATCCTGGTAACGCTGATAAAAATCCTGAAGCGCTTGTTGAGTTTGAGTATGATCGCTATCAAGATGTGTCATGGCCATAAGGGCTGCTGATTCGTCAGTCATATTACAGGCTTGGTTAAACTGTTTATGAGCAAGCTGGCGATATGCCTCAGGGTTTGCCAATAAGCATAAATATAGCGCTTGGTTTTTCAGTGCTCGAGCGGCCATCGCGTTTCCTGATAAGCCTTTAGCATCAGCATGTTTCTCGTAGGTCTCTAGCAATAAGTTCTCAAGTGATTTGGCTATCTGTATTTGAAGGGCTTTTCGCTGTTGATAAACGTCGAGAGGATCAGGTTGTGTTGATAGTTCTATTAAGTAACTCTCGGCTGGCAATACGAGCATCTTAGCCATCATAGCAGGGTCAATCGTTGAATTATTTATAAGCGCGGTTAGGCTTTCAATAAGTGCGGATGCATCAAGAGTTTCACCTTTAAGCGACTGCTGAATGGCGCGAATCGACAGTTGTTGCATGGCATCAAACTGACTAAATCCATCGGTTTCTTTTTGGATAATTAACGCTAAGTCTGCATCGGTATACTCAACATGGTACTTTATTGGGGCTGAGAAATTACGCAAAAAGCTGGGCGTTGGTTTCGTTGTGATCCCATCAAATGTGATGGTGGTAGTTTTGTCGGTGAGGGTAATGGTTTTAGCGGGTTTGCCGTCGATATCAATGAGACCCTTGTTGTCGATAAGCGCCATATCGATGGGGATCACCATAGGCTGTTTATCTTTTTGACCTGCTGTGTCGGGTATCTTTTGTTCAAAGGTCAATTGGAATTGCTGGGCATTCTCATCGTAATGTGTGTCGATATGCACCTCAGGCGTACCCGCTTGCGAATACCAGTACCTAAATTGTGTTAAATCTATCTTGCCTGCTTCTTCCATGCATTGCACAAAATCTTCGCACGTCACGGCTTGTCCATCAAAGCGATCAAAGTAGAGGTCTGTTGCAGTGCGAAATGTCTCTTTACCCAGTAGGTTGGCTAGCATGCGAACCACTTCTGCGCCTTTTTCATAAACGGTGAGTGTGTAGAAATTGGAAATTTCAACAAAGCTTTCGGGCCTGATTGGGTGAGATATAGGGCCTGAGTCTTCAACAAACTGAGATTGGCGCATCAAGGTCGCGTCTTCAATCCGCTTAACGACGCGGCTGTTTTGATCCGCAGAAAATTCTGAATCACGATACACGGTAAAGCCTTCTTTAAGGCTTAATTGAAACCAGTCACGGCATGTCACACGGTTACCTGACCAGTTATGGAAGTATTCGTGTGCGACCACGGCCTCAACACGTTGAAACCCAGCGTCTGTCGTTGTTTTTGGGTTGGCCAACACGCAAGAGGTGTTGAAAATATTCAGGCCTTTATTCTCCATCGCCCCCATATTAAAGTCATCAACAGCCACAATCATAAAGATATCTAAATCGTACTCTCGCCCATACACTTCCTCATCCCAGCGCATTGCTGCTTTTAGGGAATTCATAGCGTGTTCGCATTTATCTAAGTCTTTTTCCTCGACAAAAATTTGGAGCTTGATCTGGCGGCCACTTAAGGTGGTAAATTGATCTTCGACAGGGGTTAAGTCACCTGCAACTAAAGCAAATAAGTAGCTGGGTTTTTTAAAGGGGTCATGCCAGGTGACTTTACGTAATCCCGCTTCGACGGTATCAGAGAGGCAGTTGCCATTAGATAACATCACAGGGAATTTGCCCTCGGGTGCAATAATGGTGGTTTGGTATTCGCTCAATACATCCGGGCGATCAAGAAAATAGGTGATACGCCTAAAGCCCTCAGCTTCGCATTGGGTGCAATACATACCCCGAGAGCGATAGAGGCCCTCGAGTGCTAAGTTTTTTTCAGGCTCAATTTCTGTGCTGCATTCAAGCGTAAAAGCCTCACTTGGTGGGTTAGCAATGGTTAGCAGCTCATCTGTCAGCTGGTATTCAGCTTCAGAGAGCGCTTGACCGTTTAGCTTGACCTCAAGTAGTTTAAGGTTTTGCCCATTAAGCACCAATGACTGCTGGCTATCATTATTGGGTAGCATCCTAAGCTTGGAGTGAACCTGGGTGACATTATCCTGAAGAATAAAGGTTAAATCCGTCTTCTCAATCAGAAAATGCGGGGGTTGATAATCTTTGGCATAGATGACGTTTTCCATAAAATAATCCTGCTAACTGATTGAAAATAAAGTTAAAGAATACGGGTTATGAATGCCATTTCATAGGGCTTGGGTCATTTTTTTCAAGGTTATCTAGAGGAGTATCGCCTGAATGGCAAGTGGATTTTTCGGTATCTACATAGCCGGTTCGCTGGGTGTCATCCATATTTTGTTCAATTTCGAAGGCAATGACTGCTTGCAGGCTAAGTTCTCTTTGCTCACTTGTTAACTGAGTGCCATCTTCCCATTTACCGATTTCGACGGCTCTTTTAAGCTTGATATAGGTTTCCTGATCCATGGATTGGATCATTTGTTTAAAATTCATGACGTTGCCTGATCATTTACTACAGGGCGCTTATTATAAATATTTATTGCCAGAATGGAAAAGAGAGAATCAACGCAGGGGGGCAGTTTTATGACATGTCTAACCAAGCGCAGAAGCTCAAAACCAATAAATAGAGACGCCTTTATTAAGCAAAGCACAAAGTAGACGACTATCTGAATTTATCAAGGCTTATTATTTTTATTAATCTAACTTGAGAAGTGGTTTTGTTGGGCTATATTGAACCATAAAACTGATAATAAACGTTAGAAAACTAACCAGCATTTATCTGTCTAATATTCGTAAATCTATTTCAATAAGGTGACTATGAGCAAGGGCTATTTTCGTTCGGTTTTGCAAAACCTCTCATCAAGTATGGTTGTTTTTTTAGTGGCAGTGCCTCTGTGTTTGGGGATTTCTTTATCTTCTGGTGTGCCTTTGTATGCAGGCCTTATTGCAGGTATTGTTGGCGGTATTGTGGTTGGATCATTGAGTGGCTCATCGTTGGGGGTGAGTGGCCCGGCGGTTGGGCTATGTCTTGTTGTACTGGATAGTTTATCCATTCTTGGCAGTTATGAATTGCTATTACTGGCTATTGTTATCGCTGGCGCTATCCAGCTCTTATTGGGTTTTTTATCCGCAGGATATTGTGCCAATTATTTCCCTTCGTGTGTTGTTAGAGGCATGCTTTCGGGGATAGGCGTGATGTTATTGCTTAAGCAAATTCCATTGATGTTGGGCGTTAACAAAGAAAGTGTTGAGATGCTTGCGCTATTTCAACCGATTGAGTTGTCATTTTTTGAATTATTTGACCAGGGTATTCTTATCGTGAGTCTATTTTCATTGATGGTGTATATTCTATGGGAGCGCTGGATTAAAAATCTCCACAGTACATTGATGGTCATTCCAGCACCTCTTGTTGTTATTGTCTCAGCTGCATTTTTTGCAGCCTACCTTGATCAATTGCCACACCTTGCATTATCCGTAGAAGACAAAGTCAATGTACCTATTGCAGATTCTTTTAGTGGGTTTGTTGCGAATTTTAGTTTTCCTGATTTCTCCGCACTGGCGAATACTCAGGTTTATTTATGTGGTTTGTTGATTGCGATGGTGGCAAGTATTGAAACCTTATTAAGTGCCGATGCTATTGATAAACTTGACCCTTTAAATCGAAAAACGCCACCAAACCGTGAGCTAAAAGCGCAGGGTGTAGGTAATATGGTCAGTGGCTTAATTGGTGGCTTGCCAATTACACAAGTGATTATTCGTAGTTCTGCGAATTGCCAATCGGGTGCAACGAATAAATCATCAACTATCTTTCACGGATTTTTATTGTTATTTAGCATCTTATGGATTCCCTCGTTGCTAAATTTTATTCCTTTAGCGGCGCTTTCGGTCATTTTATGTTTTATTGGGATAAAGCTGATTAATATTCCTCAAATGATGAGTGTTTTCAAGCAGGGGATTAATCAATCCATCCCTTTCTTTGCCACAATAATTGGTATTGCTCTGTTAGGTTTTTTAACAGGCATTTTATTAGGTGTTGCGGTGTCGCTATTGTTGGTATTGAAAGATAATTTGCTGGCTCCTCACCAGGTTGAGCTAAGACAAAAGCGTACGAAAATTACACTCTCACAAAATGTCAGTTTTCTCAATAAGGCTGCGATTCAGAAGATACTGGATGAATTAGAGCAAGGCGTAAGCTGTGAAATAAATGCCGAATCAAGTTATTTTATTCATCCTGATGTTGAAGAGATGTTGGATAGATTTAGAGTGTCAGCTAAGAATAGGGATATTGATGTTACTTTTAAAGGCTTTGCTAACTTATCTTAGTGGGTAGCTTTAAGGTAACATTTTAATAAGTGGTTAGGATAAAAATAGCTTTTCGCCTATCTAACTAGTTGGTTATGTTTTATAGGCGATTTTGATGGGTTGGATTATGCAGCCAGTCCAGTTTTAAGTCAGGAAACCTAGTGAACTTCTGATTAAGCCTAAATGGTATCAGCGCAAGTCCAACATGTATTATAGCAAGGAAGGTTTTGAGGTTAATGCTTACTGCCTTAAGGAACCTCTGATTAAGTCCAAATGATATCAGCCGGATTCCAAAATGCTTTATTAACAAGGAAGGCTTT
>JAPOUS010000158.1 GCA_026708525.1 Cellvibrionales bacterium | reverse complement strand
GTTCTGCTTGCGGTAACGGTTCTGATAACGGCAACGGTTCTGATGGCGGCAACGGTTCTGGTGGCGGAAATACTGCTGAAGAATCCATAAAAGTTGGTGAAGTCATGGTGACTTTCTCCACCAGCAATGACTTAATGAAAAAATACCCTCACTTCAAGCTAGGCTTGTATGATGTGGTTGCCCATGTTCGTGATGGCGGTGAGCTTCATAGAGTCTCTCTTTTTAATGTTGAACCTCAACAAGTACATGATTACTCTCAAACGGTTGCTCTTGAACTAACTGATCTTGAAAAAGATAGTCATTTATATCAAGGATTTATGCGTTTGCCGGTCGGTACAGTTGAAACTGTCGAAGTCCATATAGGCGGTTCGCGTACCAGTGTTAAAATTGATGGCGACAAGCCAATCCTTACTGACGCATTCTTTGCAGCATACACGGGTGCAGAATCCCGTCTTCAATCACGTGTGTTCCCTGCTGACGTGAAAACAGCAAGCAACATTACTATTAAAGAAAGTGAATTAACCGTTTTAAACATCAACATTGACATGAACTTGACAGCTGGCATGGATCCAATGTACCACGCTGATCCACGTCAAACGTATGCGTTATTTACGCCATCTATCAAAGTTGAAGACAAAACAGTTGATAGCCTTAACTTAAGCATCAAGCAGCTCGATCTTATTAATATTACCGATAAAGATCTTGTTATGGGTGATGCAGAATCGACGCCATTTAACGCTGCTTATACCTTATCTGCTACAGATAAACTTTGGATGAACGGTAGCTCAGTGACTGCTTTAGGAGATGCTACAAATGCTACTGAAGGCCTATACATGATTGACATGATGGGTACTTTCAAAAATACTGGCTCTGACTATACCTTTGATATTGCTAAAGCGCATTTAGCCGCAGTTAGTGAAAACAGCACGAACGTCATTTATCACGGTATGGCAACTGTTGAGGGAACGACTTTAAGCATTAATGGTTACATGCAAGCACTTGATACCAGTTTAACTGCCGTTGAAGGTTCTGCGCCATTTAATGGTGAAGTTTCAGGTGATGCACCTGCCGGTATTTCTACAGGCGATATGGTTACTGTTTGGTCAGACGGAACGACACCTTCTTTGGTGATGACCCATGCAGCAATGATGGGTATGCACGATTCAGTTATGCGACTTGCGCAATCTACGGCGTATACCGGCCCTGATTATCTTGGCGTGAATTCGATGGCTGACAGTTCTGTTATGACGTTACCGAATGCTGAGTCTGTTGATTGTAAGGATGTCGTCATGAACAAAGACGGATCAGACTGCTCAGGTACCTTTACTTCTATCGACTTTACTAATGCTGCTACAGGTATGTACACACTACACGCTACGCGTATGGCAACAGCAACCGCCAATGGTAGCCAAACGGATCTTGCACTATTAGCTGATGAAGTCACTCACTATGCTACTGCGGCTGAATTTCTTGACGCATTAAAAGCTCGTGCAGGTGAAGGCTACAAATTAGCCTCTTTACAGGTTGCAGGTGCCGTTTCTGGTGATGCTTTCGCAGTAAGTTCTATGGCCAAAGCCATCATTATGCAGCCTAGCGATATTTTTGATAATCAAGACAATGCTTTCGTGACTGGACTTGAAAGTGAAGGTGCTGTGCTAGCCGGCAAGAAAACTAAAGCAGCTTTAATTGCAGGAGGTGCAATTGTTGGCGGTGTAGCCATATCAGCGCTTTTAGGTCACGTCATTGATCGACTGGTTAGTTTTAATAAAGTTAAAAACTTAGCGATTAAAGTTGCTGAAGGTACAGACGGTAATTTCATTAAATACTTTGATAAAGACAATGTAGAGCGTCGTATGTCAATCACGCCTACAGCTGATGGTGTTGTCGTAAGTGGAGTCAAAGTTCTTGAAGATGGTTCTGTTTGGGCAAACTTTTCAAAGGATGGTAAGGCTGTCAATATTGACGGTGAGAGTATTACTAATCCTGATCCCGGAACGAAAATTCTAGATTTTGATGGAAAAGTAGCTGAAGGTATGTCGGGTAAGTTTACTTCAAACCTATACGCAGCCAGTTATAACAACAACGCTAATATTCCGGTCTTCTTCTTAGATGGTCAAGAGCAAGCACTCTATGTGCAAAATTCTTCGGACAAAACATTTAATCCAGTGGATTTGTCAACTTGGGAATCAGAGGTAGAAGACATTATTGGTCCACTACCTAAGAACTCAACCGGCAATAAACGGACGGTATGGAAAAATGGCAGTGAGCGTATTTTGATTGACGGCAATGGCAATTTCGACATGTATGAAGTTGATGAAAAGGGAGATAGAAAGGCTGCCGACAGAGTTTTCTTTATGGCTAAGAAAGGGGCGAGTGATGAGGATCTTCAGACAGCTTTAAATACTCAAAACAGTGGAGAAGGTAACCCGGCCACTACAGAAAAGCATTTAGCCAAAATCCAAGCTGACTTAGCAGGCTCACTTCAAGTGCGCTTCGCTGATGTGAATACGCCGTCTATGGCTGATACCTTTACATCTAAAGTCGTTGTCGGATCTGGTGACTATACCAAAGCCATCGCTCATAAAAATAAAGCGGAATTCGTAACCGATCCAAATGATTCATCAAAAAACCTTGTGAAATTAACCTTGGGTGGGACTGAAGTGTTTGTAAGACAGTTGTCGTATCAGCCTGTAGTTGAAGGTAATGATACTCAGGATAATGTTCTAATTGATCTATCCGATGCTGAAAAAGGCGGTATTCGTATTCAAGGCAATGACATTTTTGTTCACAAAAAAGATGACCCCGAAGGTCAAGAGTTTCTCCTAGCTTCCTTAGATAAAGATAACCCAGGCACACTTAAAGGGGGCAGTGACAAAATTAATAATATTGTTTTCTTTGACGGTGATAACTCACAAAATACAAAGATTGTTAACGCTATGGAAGCTGAGTCTTCACGTGTGAATACATTAGCATCGATTATTAAAAGTCAAAAAACGCCTGCCAAATTGAAATTGGCTGAGGTTATTAAGCTAGTTCCTGATAATAAGTACCTTGCTGTACGAACTAGCTGGGCTGGCCGTGTAGAGCGGTTGAAGAATTTTTCTGCAAGTCTTAGCGCTAATATCAAGTCAGCTTGGGAAAAAGTGAAGAGTAAGCTTGGCCGTAAATAAAGGTTACCTTCTTTAAAAAAACCACCTTCGGGTGGTTTTTTTATATCTGCAAAACAATACTCTAACGATTTTTTAACTCGTCTTTTAAAACATCGCAGTATTTTTGAATTTTTAATTGATTCTCTTTGCCTAAACGCCAAAGGGCTTTAATGATAGGTGGTGTATTTTCATACTTGGCTCTTTGATATTGGTAGGTTACTGTTTGACGAACAAGTGTTGGTTGGTCGGGTGGTAAAGGTGCTTCGATAATTATGTCGAGTGCCTTTGTGAGTTTTTTATCAAACAGTTTGTCAGTGCCTAATTCGTCAAAAGCTTGTTGAAAAAGGCTTTGGTTTTCTAGGTAAAGGTGTGCAAATTTTTCTGGTGGAATTTTAGTTATTTGGTTAATCAATGGTGTTAAGCGACTCGCGTTGGCTTTATTTGGCTTATAAGTTTTTTTATCAGGGAAAAGCGGTGTTGCTTGAAAAGGGGGGATTGTTGTTGAGATAAAAGGCGTTTGTTTGGGTATGCTACCTTGAGAGATGGCATAGGTTGCCATAACAAATCGTCGAAGAACCTCATCTCGCAAGTTTTCTAATATACTGGTAGCGCCTGCATTTGAAAGGAAGTCTTTAACTAAGGTGTCGCTATCATTTAATGCAATGGCGGGCGTTTGTGTGTTATCCATTTCAGAGATATCAACCTGATCAATGTCGATAAGTGTTTGGGGGGTGGTTTCTTCAGTGGGTTCGTATCGCTCTATCTTTGCAGGCTTTATTGCCTCAGAAAATTCTGGATCATCAGTTTTTTGTGGGAATAAAAACCACAGTGCAATGAGCAGGGCAAGAACAATGATAATAAAGAATATTTTATTCATGCTTAGGTTCTTTTGAAAGGTGCAAGCTTAGACCACAAAGGCAGCAGTGGGTTCTGCCTTTTGTGATCGATGAATAGTAATATACCGAGTTTTTGTTGTGCTTTCATCCTTGAAAAAAGCGGGTCGGGTCAGAATAGGGTCAGTCGGGTTAGAGGGCACCTCTAAAAATTGCTTTCGGGCTCTGTAACGAAATTAAATAACGTGTTTTTTACCATAAAAAGTCACAGGCTAATGAATTTGAATAACTTTTCTGGATAGACCCTTCGGGCACTAATTTCTTTGGCTTAAGCTGCGTTAAAGGCTTTGTTAAGGTGTCTAACATTAACTGCAACCTTCGCCTTACTGAAAACCTTGAAATTTAGCGCAGAACCTCAAAATCAATTATTAGAGATGCCCTAGAGTAAATTTTTACCTTGTTTCTATGTTCTGAGTGGGAATGCATAGTTACTGACTGAAGAGGCTATCATGACATTATGATCACTCAGGTGAGCACTTGAACACAGGAATGTCTCTATCCGTTCTGGCTTGGTACTCATCAAAATCCGGGTAAAGACTTAATAGATGTGGCCATATGGCGGCTTTTTCATCCGAGGTAATTTGCGTGGCGATATAGCGATTATTCTTGCCGTAGACCATAATTTCAATGTTTGGGTTGGCGGCAATATTATAGTACCAAACGGGGTTTTTGTTCATCCCACCTTGCGAGGCAACAATGTATTTGTCGACGCCGTGAGGTAGGTGGATCAAAGGGATTTCACGTTTAATGCCAGATTTTTTTCCCGTCATAGTGACGATACAAATTGGGAAGCCGCCAGGAAAATGCTTCATAAAACGCCCTTTGGTTTTTTTGTAAACGAACACATTAAGACGGGTGTATAACTTCATCACTTTACGCACAAGAGGGACGTGTTTCTCAGAGATTTCGGCGACATCTTCTCGTTGTGTTTTTACGTAATCGTATTTTTTCATCAGGCAGCAATTTTTTGTTATTATTTTTGGATTAGCTTACCGATTTTACGAAGCAAAGTCTGTGATCAGATCAGTTTTTTTATACAAAAGATAAACGAAAAAAAACCGCAACGAGTGTGGTTTTTTACTGATGCGTTAGGCTTGTTTTCCTCGTTCCCATGCTCTGCGTGGGAACGACTAGAGTTAAAGGGGTTTTTTAGATATGCATTCCCACGCAGGAGCGTGGGAACGAGAGCTTATCCGGGAGCCTGTCAATTCTCAGACCGACTCTTGGTGCGTTTTTTTTGGGGTATTTAGCTTATTTAATGTCAGTAGAGCCAGGGATAGTCCACCCATACCACCAAGCGTCTTTTGCATCGTCAATGGCGGGGTCAATTGCACCAGCATAACCTGTGTTTTCGAATGTGAATTCTGTTCGGTCATCAAGTTCAGCAATGTCAGTTGCTGTAAAGGAGGCATTGGCGTTGGACATGGCTAAAGCTGCATTTAACATTGGCTCAACATCACCATCATCTAAATGGGTAAGGTTGTTATTCGTTGAGGTAGGAATAGCGCCTGTGGTGGCTGAACCATCGGACATTTTCGTCGCTTCAGTTGCTTTATAAACGATAGTGTCATCTTCACAGCTACCTGTGATGACGTTGTTAAAGGTAACAGTCGTCATTTCATCTTGACCATGGTCAACACGTAAGCAGTCATGGTAATCAACAACCACAGAATTAGATATTTCAACGGTTAAGTCGCCACGTAAACGCATGCCTGGTTGTTTACGGAGATCCTTTGCTTCGCCTGTTAGCTGTGGGTCGAAGTCATTGTCAGTGCGAACCATGTCAGAACCTATGATGGTAATATTCGCCAATTTAGCATCAGTCGCTTTTACGGCTTCATCGTCAGAGCTGTTAGCTTCAATGGCTCTTGGGTCGTTGCTGCCCGATGGATAGTCTTTATTTTGATTTTTGATGATTAAGGCATGCTGGATGTGGCCTTGATAGCCTTCGTCAAAATCCAAATCATCATCGTCGTTGTTTGTTAAAACAACCTTGGTTGCATTCGCTGTGCCACCAAACCATTCGATACCATCGTCTAGATTGCCGTGTACTTGGATGTAAGAAAGTTGCGTGCCGTGGCCTACACCTTGAAGGGTTAATCCGTTGATTTCATTGTTAGCCGCTGCCACCTTACCGCCTTCAGTAATACGGACATATTTTAAGCTGCCGCTATTATCAGCAGGGTCAGTACCGCCAAAAAAGGCAACATCGTCACCACCTTCACCCTTTACGTTACAAATAATCGGGTTTTCTTCAGTTCCGCTACATAATTGGTTAGTGCCCGCTGCATTTTGTGGCGCAAATCCTTGAATGACGACTCCACCCCATTCACCTGTTCCATCAAAATTATCATCTTTACTACTAAAGGTGATAGGGGCTTCTTTAGTGCCTTCAGCCATCAATTTTGAACCACGAGTAACGATTAAGGTTCCGTCGTTGTCTGCTTTAATATGGGTTCCAGGCTTGATAGTTAGAGTGTAGCCATTGTCTTTTACGTCAGCGACTTCATTGGTATTCGCTAATTTTTTACCGCCGTTGCCAACGTTGACAACGCCTTCAAGATTCCATTCACCTTCGATGGTCAAGTCACAGTTAAGATCGCCTTTTAATACTTTTTTGGTCGTATCGACATCAGGGCAACCCGTTAAGTCTTGACCGCCGCCGCCATTATTATCGCTACCACCGCATGCAGCTAGCATGAATGCTGTTATTGAAAACGCCAGTAAAGTTTTGTTGAATGTCATAGTGGTCTCTTTAATAGATTAGTTAGCCTGTAAATTCGGTGCTAAGTATGTCGTATGGATATGTCATATAAGTGACGCTTGTATGTCACTTATATGAATTGTTACCGATTAGAAATTGAAGGTTGCACCAACTTTGAAAGCCATGCCTTGCTTGTATGACTCAACCACTTGGTCATCAATACTGTATTCAGTTTTGGTGTTAAGTAAATTGTTGGCCTTTGCGTTAAATGAAAGGCTATCCGATGCATCCCATTGATAAACCGCATTGAGCATAAAGCGGCCATTTTCAATCTTATCGCCTCGGTTGCTCCCGATGCCATAAATGCGATCGCTGAAATAATTGCTAGACAAACTGATGGTTTGATGGCTATTGATGTGCTCAAAGCCGAGTTGCAGATTCGCTAACTTATCGGATTGACCTTGAAATTGACGCTCGGATTCATTGCCTGATTCATTGAGCATGCTTTCTGTCGTTAGCGTGACTTTTGCGTCGATGAGTGTCAGGTTACCCTGGGTAAATATTATGAAGTCATCTGTCTCAAACAAGCCTGCGGCAAAATCAATTTCGATGCCATTGATACTGGCAGAATCTTGATTGGCGAAGGTGTATTCCTCAATATTTCCTGAGTTTTGGTTTTGCGTCACTTCAATCGGTTGATCGATCGTTTTATGGAATAGAGCAACAGAGACATTATTTTTATCGTCATAAAAATATTCAGCGCGAATATCTAAATTGAGAATATCCGAGGAGACAAGCTCTGAATTACCAACGAAGCGGTCATCGGTTTCTGGGTCATAAAATTGTGCGGTAGCACGTTCGGTAATGCCGGGGCGAGATACGGTTTGGCTGACACCACCTTTAATCTTCCACTCATCATTAACGTGGTATCCTAAATTAAGTGCAGGCAATACATGGCTTTCTTCACTGTTGCTGTCGGCTTTTGCGTTAGCGACATAAGTCATATCCAGTGCGTAGTCTTCCATTCTTACACCTAATGTCACGTCCAAATCGTCAAATAGTGTATTTTCTGTTGAAAGATAGAGAGCCGTGATAGATTCTTCAGCTTCGTAGTTATCGCTTCGGGCTGTTTTGACATTGGTTGTGACTTTTTCATCCTCGAAATTGTTGGTGTCAAAAATTTCTTCGAATGATTTACCCCCACGTTGTGCGTCATTTTCATTGAAAGCAAATCGGGCAAGTCGCGCGTCACGGTCTTTTTGTTGAATGTAAACGCCGGTTTTTAGCGTGCTAGTTAAAAAGTCAGCAGGGTTGAATTCACCTGTGTAATTGACATCCAAGTCATAGGTTAATTCGGTCATTTCACCAAAGCGTCGCTCAACACTGAAGATATCAGCCACGCCACCTCGAAATGAAAATTGTCGGCGGTCAGGCTCATAACGTGTTGTGTGCCCAATGCCTAATTGCCAGTTCACTTGATGTTTGGAATCAAGAAATCCATGTTGTCCAGAAAATTGTTGCGCAAGGTAGGTGTTCTCTGTCCATTGGTAGATGAAGTTTTCATCTGTTGTGTCTTCACTTAAGTCAGTGATGTTTTCGAGACGCGTGGTATCTGAAGCTTGGTGTAAATAAAGGGTTTTACTGTCTATGCGGTTGTTTGCATCACTATCCTCATAAGCGTTCGCTAAATAAAACGATAAGTCGGCATTATAGGTAGAGCGTTTGTAGTCACCTGCTTTATCAATCTCTTGAATCACGGCGTCCTGTCGGTTATTCCAGCTAGATTGATAGCTTGTGGCACCATATAAATAGAGGTTACCATCGCCTAACTCATAACTGTCGCCATAGGCATAAGAGATATCCATATCAGGTGTAGCTTTGCGCGTTTCTAAATCATAAATATTTTTGAAGCTACCACCTAAATATTGCACCTCGTCTGTTGTACCGGTGCTGCCAAAATCTGTCGCATTATCGATGTTGTTTGGCAGTTTACGCATGCCGCTATCGTAACCTAAAAAATCCGTTTTACTGCCTTGATAGCTAATGACATCTTTTCCTGTCACGCCTGTGGTATAACCTAAACCTATCTTTATTTGGTTGGTTGGGTCGCCGGTTGGGTCCTTGGTCACCATGTTAATCATGCCGCCTGTGGTATTGCCTGGCAATTCTGGGCGGTAACTTTTCTCAACTTCGATGCCACCTAAAATACTTGATGGGAAAATGTCGAGAGCAATTTCGCGGCGAGTGGGGTTAAGGCTTGGCATGCTCGCACCGTTTAGACGATTGGCAACAAATCGACCTTTTAGGCCTCTGATAACAGCGTATTTGCTATCAACCAGCGAAACACCAACAACACGCTTGATGGCATCGCCTGCGGATGAATCACCGAAACGCGCTATTGCTTCGCTATCGAGCGTATCTACAACATTCAGTGACTGTTGTTCTTTATCATTAAAATTATTTTTTTTGTAAGTGCCTAAAATTTCGGTTTCTTCGATCGTGGTTTCATTGGTCTCAGCGAGGAGATTTTGTGAGGTCATCGCAGCGATGCTAGTTAGCATGCTGCTAAAGATGAAGTGTGTGGGTTTCATCGTTCGTCCTGATAGTGGTAGCTAATTCGCAGCACTTTACAGACACTTCATGATGGTTTTATAACAGTTGGATTTCATATTTGTTACAAAGCGTAATAAATATGCAAGGAGGGCTTAAGATCTTTCAAAATTATGATGCTTCTGTCATGAAGTAGAACTTCATGACAGTTTTTATATGCTGCTAATTTCTCGTTCCCACGCAGAGCATGGGAGCGAGTTCTATTATTCATAGCCGACAAATACGGTGCGCAGGGCTACTAATTATCTCAGAATAAAAAGTAGAAAGATCAAGTTGCCCAATATATAAATGGTTTTCAATCAGTTGCTTTTTTTCTTTTATGGAGTCAATGAGCGCCATTTGGATGGCGTTGGCCGAAGAAAGTTTTTTTACTTTCTCAAAAAATAAATGCGCTTCACCGTATTGATATCGCAAATAAATCAGCCATTGCTTTAATAGCGCATGCTGGTATTTTTCGGGGCAGTCGGCTTCTAATATCTTTGCATAATAAAGCAGTAGTAAGCATATGTGCCCCCAAGTCATTGGGTTTGTGAGAAAGCCCTTTGCACGTAGCGCTAATTCGGGGCAGGCTAACGCACCACGCCCAAGCATAATGTCATTAACGCCAGTGGTACGGATGCATTTTTCGATATCTTGTACGCTCCACATTTCGCCATTGGCGATGATTTTTATTTGCAGTTCATCCTTTATTTCAGCAATCTTGTGATAATGCGCAGGTGGCTTGTACCCTTGGACTTTGGTTCTTGCATGAATAGTGAGTTCACTTGCTCCAGCCGCTTCAATGGCTTTGACGTTTTCCAAAAATAACGCATCATCTGTAAATCCTAAGCGAATCTTGGCGGACACAGGAATGTCTTGTGGTAAGGCATCTCGTATCGCGCTAACGATGGCATAGAGTTTATTTGGGTACTGCAAAAGCACTGAACCACCGCCTGAGCTGTTCACTGTTTTGGCTGGGCAGCCAAAATTAATATCAATACTTTTTGCACCAAGTTGGATCAGCTTGGTGGCGTTAGCTGCCATAGCCTTAGGGTTGTCGCCTAAAAGCTGCGGTTTAACCGGGGTATTGTTGGCCGTTTTGCTGTCTTGATGCATTTCAGGGTAGATTTTTTCATAGACGCGCTTGGGGTAAGTTTTATCGGTGACACGAATAAATTCCGTCACGCATTGGTCGATGCCACCAATGGCGCATAATAAGTGCCTTAACCTGTGATCGAGAACCCCTTCCATCGGAGCGAGAGTGATTTGATTTACCATGAGTTTTTTTAAAAAGAGTCTATCTGTTCGCTTTGGCCGTTTTTGTCACTATTTGGATCTTTTTTAACCGTTTTTAGCTTTTGCATTCAAGGGAATTCTGTTAGAGTACGCCACTCTTTTGAGTGCACCTTGTTAGCGCAACTTGTTGATCAAAATAGCTAGGATAATAATAGATTGCACTTAAATAGGGCATTGTGTTAGTTGGCATGTTCGATGCAGCGTCTCTTTAT
The DNA here is from genome assembly GCA_026708525.1 of Cellvibrionales bacterium. Lineage (GTDB taxonomy): Bacteria > Pseudomonadota > Gammaproteobacteria > Pseudomonadales > DT-91 > CAKMZU01. The sequence continues at coordinate 5,301 of JAPOUS010000158.1, read as the reverse complement.
TGAAAGTTAATAAAAGGAGAGGCTGCTTAAGGTTGTTAGTGTTTTTCCGTTAGCGACCTTTTGAATAGCAAAAACTAATTTGATGCTCATACGAATGATCTATTCAAGTTCATCGTTGTTGTTAGAGCCATCGGTTAAAAAGAAGAAGGGCGGTTTCATGCAGAATGAGTTAATTCAACAAGGTATATCACTCATGCTTTATGGCATGGGGACGGTATTTGTTTTCTTGGCTATTCTGGTATTGGTTACCTTCAGTATGTCGGCCATAGTAAAGCGATTTTTTCCTGAAGTCGAGTCTCTAACCCCTGCAACAAATTCAATAAACCCAGGCACGGCCGCGCAGCCACAAGCTGTCGACCCTAAGCGCCTCGCTGTTATATCAGCTGCTATCAAAAAACACCGAGAAACCACAGGTCGCTAACCTAAGCTTCCCTGCTGTTTCGTTGTATAGGAAATCTTTATGACTTTAACCAAAAAGCCATTAGGTATTACTGATGTTGTGTTGCGTGATGCGCATCAATCGCTCTTTGCAACCCGTTTACGTATCGATGATATGCTGCCTATCGCAGAGAAATTGGATCAAGTGGGCTTCTGGTCGCTTGAATCTTGGGGTGGCGCAACCTTTGATGCCTGTATCCGTTATCTCGGTGAAGATCCGTGGGAAAGATTACGTCTTTTAAAAGAGGCCATGCCAAATACGCCGCAGCAAATGCTATTTCGCGGTCAAAATATTTTAGGCTATCGTCATTATGCTGATGATTTAGTTGCAAAGTTTGTTGAGCGTGCTGCCATTAATGGTATCGATGTGTTCCGTGTTTTTGATGCTATGAATGACATGCGCAATCTTGAAACGGCTATCAAAGCGGTTAAAAAGGTCGGTAAGCACGCGCAAGGTACGATTTCTTATACCGTAAGCCCTGTGCATACACTCGAAACTTGGGTTGAATTAGCTGCCGAGCTTGAGTCGATGGGGGCTGATTCTATTGCGATTAAAGATATGGCAGGCCTGTTAAAGCCTTATGTGGCTTTCGATTTGGTTACCCAGTTAAAACAACGTGTGAATATTCCGATTCATATGCAGTGTCATGCGACAACGGGTCTTTCTACTGCAACTGCACTCAAAGCGGTTGAGGCTGGCATTGATAATATCGATACCGCGATCTCTTCTATGAGTATGACTTACGGCCATTCGCCGACTGAGTCTGTGGTGGCTATTTTAGAAGGTACTGAGCGCGATACCGGCCTTGATCTTAAAAAATTAGAAGAAATCGCAGCCTACTTCCGCATAGTGCGTAAAAAATACGCGAAGTTTGAGGGCTCCTTGCGTGGGGTGGATTCGCGTATTCTTTTAGCACAGGTGCCAGGTGGCATGTTAACGAATATGGAAAGCCAGCTAAAAGAGCAAGGCGCAATAGATAAGTTCGATGAGGTTTTACAGGAAATTCCTCGTGTGCGTGAAGATTTGGGTTTTATTCCCTTGGTTACTCCGACATCGCAAATTGTTGGGACGCAATCGGTGCTTAACGTTGTCACCGGTGAGCGGTATAAATCGATTTCAAAAGAAACTGCCGCCGTATTAAAAGGTGAGTACGGTGCGACGCCTGCGCCAGTGAATAAGGACTTGCAAGAACGCGTCTTGGAAGGCAAAGAGGCGATCACTTGTCGTCCAGCCGATTTATTGAGCGATGAGCTTGATGCCATGACTAAAGAATGCAAGGCTAAAGCTTCAGAGCAAGGTATCAAACTTGAATCTGGTGAGCGCGAGGTGGATGATGTGTTAACGTATGCACTGTTCCCTCAGGTTGGTTTGAAATTCTTGAAAAACCGCGGCAATTCAGATGCTTTTGAACCTGCACCTGTGGCTGCTGATGAAGCAGTTTCAACTGAGCCAGGCGTTTATACTGTCACGGTTGAAGGGGAAAAGTATGTGGTTCAAGTGGAAGATGGCGGTGATATTCAATCTGTTACACCCGTGGGCGGACAGCCTGTTGCGGCAGCGTCTCAGGCAGCTGCGCCTGTAGCAGCACCTACAGGGGCTGCGCAATGGGTAACCGCTCCTCTGGCGGGTAATATCTTCAATGTGGTTGTAAAGCCGGGCGATACCGTGCAAGCCGGTGATGTGATTTTAATTTTAGAAGCCATGAAGATGGAAACCGAAGTTCGTTCTCAGCATACAGGTGTGGTGCAAAGCATCTCTGTGCGTGAAGGGGATGCGGTAGCTGTCGGTGATCAACTGGTTGCGCTAGCGTAAGGAGGTCACATGGAACATTTAACAAACCTTTGGCTGAGTTCAGGGTTAGCACAGCTAGCCTCAGGTCAGGCCATTATGATTTTGGTTTGCTTTGGCTTGTTGTTTTTGGCCATTCGCAAAGGTTTTGAGCCATTGCTGTTGTTGCCTATTGGTTTTGGCGGTATTTTGGCCAATATTCCGGGCGCAGGTTTAGCCTTTTCATCCGTTGAAAATGCTATTTATGCGGGCAACGCCGATGTCATGGCGGCAGTCTCTACGCTCTTAGGTCAAACCTTTGATTCAGGCAAAGAGATGCTGACGGCATTGGGTAACTCATCGTTTTCCGTTCATGCTCAAGCAGAAGCTATTGCACAGGATCACGGCTTTGGCAATGGTATGCTCTATAACTTTTATAGTGTCGCTATTGCCTCAGGTGTCGCGCCTTTGGTCATCTTTATGGGTGTTGGGGCGATGACGGATTTTGGTCCTTTGTTGGCGAATCCCAAAACCCTGTTCTTAGGTGCAGCTGCGCAGTTTGGTATTTTTGCAACTGTGTTGGGTGCTGTGGCATTAAGTGCAGCAGGTCTAATGGACTTCACTTTGGCGGATGCAGCCGCTGTGGGTATCATAGGTGGTGCTGATGGCCCAACGGCGATTTATGTTGCAAGCATGTTATCGCCTCACTTACTTGGTGCTATTGCGGTTGCTGCCTATTCCTATATGGCCTTGGTACCCTTGATCCAGCCGCCTATCATGAAGCTATTAACCACAGAGAAAGAGCGTCAAATCGAGATGGTGCAATTGCGTACTGTGAGTAAGCTCGAGCGTATTTTGTTCCCCATTTCGCTTTTGGTTCTAGTCGCACTTTTCTTACCGGATGCGGCACCATTACTGGGTATGTTCTGCTTTGGTAACCTCCTAAAAGAATCTGGTGTGGTCGATCGATTAAGTGATACGGTGCAAAATGCGCTGATTAACATCACGACGATTTTCTTAGGTTTGTCTGTTGGCTCAAAGCTAAGTGCCGACAAATTCTTAGACGTTAAAACGCTCGGTATTCTCGTTTTAGGTATCGCGGCTTTCTGTGTTGGTACAGCCGCTGGTGTTTTAATGGCAAAATTAATGAACTTTTTATCCACTTCTAAAGTCAATCCTCTCATTGGTTCTGCGGGTGTGTCTGCGGTGCCAATGGCTGCTCGAGTATCAAACAAAGTTGGTCTTGATGCCAATCCACACAATTTCCTGATGATGCATGCGATGGGTCCAAATGTCGCAGGGGTTATCGGGTCAGCTGTGGCGGCGGGTGTTATGATTAACTTGGTTTCTCCATAGACATAGAGAAGTTACTTTTTATTAGGTAACTTCTTGCCGGTATTTTGCACTTAAAGGTGCGTCCCGCCGGTTAAAATGCAACATGGAGGTGATACATTTTGAAAAAAACGTGTAAACTTAGAAGATATACTGTCTTAAGTAAGCGTTTTTTTATTTTATTTTGTCATTATGGAAAACTAAGTGTCTCACCCCACGGTTGCAAAATTATCCGCATTAAGTGTTCAGGTCACAGAGCAGGTTAGCCGTTTGCCTCAAGATAAATGCCGAACTGCGTTAATGGTTGGCATTATCTTTATCGTGATTACCATTCTTGGCAATAACTTTTGGTTTTTCTTTGCTTATGACGAAGTTGCCCTGCCTGAAATTTCATCACGTCCAACCAAAACTTCCCACACCAATAAGCAAGTTATCAATTACGAGGATGTAAAATCCTGGCAATTATTCGGTGAGGAGCCCAAAGCCTCGACAGAAGAAGCAGAGACCATTTTACCGCAAGTCACTGAAGAGGTGGATGAAAACGCAAGAGAAACCAATCTCAACTTACGCTTGGTCGGCATTATCAATGCCTCTGATCCGCAAGAAGGCTATGCCATTATTCAACACGGCAGCGAAGCTAACCTCTACAAAGTCGGTGATCCGATACCTGTGGGCAACGATATTAGTTTGGCTAAGGTGTTAGTTGACCGGGTTATTATTAATAACCGGGGGAATTTCGAATCGCTCAAACTGTTTGAGTCGGATAAAAAATTGCCTGTTAAACGCAATATTCGCAAAGGCCCGGCAAAAGCTCTAAAGACACTCGATAAGCGCAACGACCAACGAGTGACCCAATTAATGACAGGTTACCGTAAACAGTTATTAAGTAATCCGATGTCGATGGCGAATGTGATTCGTGTTTCGTTAGCGACAGATGCGGAGGGCAATACCATTGGTTATCGCGTACGTCCTGGTAAGGCACGAAAAGAATTTGCTGAACTTGGCCTTAAAAGCGGTGACATTATTACCGCTGTTAATGGTATCAGCTTGTCGGATCAGCAAAGCGCCATGCAGTTATATGGCAGTTTGGGCAGTTTAACCGAAGCCAATTTTGATATAAAACGTGGCAACAGCCACTTATCCATTTTAGTGAATTTATCGAATTAACATGGGTTTATTTAACTTACGGACAATTACCTTGAAAACCTTCTTTACGCACAAATTATTTATTTTAGGCTTGGTGACTTTGTCTAGTCTGGTATTGGCTGAACCAATTGGAAGTGACGCTAAAGGCATGATTAACATGCCAGAAGAAAAAGAAGTCACTTATACGCTTAATTTTAAAGATGCCGATATTAAAGAGCTGATCAAGTTTGTGGCGGATACCACAGGCAAGATCGTCATCATTGATCCTAAGGTTAAGGGAAATATCGAAGTCATCTCGAAAATGGAAGTCGGTGAGCAAGAATTGTACGCGGTGTTTTTAAATATCCTTGAAGTACATGGCTTTACTGCGGTTGAGACTGAAGATAGTGACGTTATTCGCATTATTCCTCAAAAAAATGCAAGGACTAGCGCGTTACCTGTGGTGAAAGGCACTGCAACCATTGCTAACCCTGAGTATGTCACTCAGATTATTCCGCTTAAAAATGTTAATGCGTCAAAGCTAATTCCTGTTCTTCGTCCGTTAATCCCCCAGCAGGGACATATGGCGGCTTACACTGATACAAATAGTATTATCGTGACGGATAATGCCAGAAATG
>JAPOUS010000349.1 GCA_026708525.1 Cellvibrionales bacterium | reverse complement strand
TGATCATCATTTGATCCGCTCTCGACTTAACAAACTGAAAGAGTATCGAAAAAAACAAGATGACCTACAGCTTTACTATAGCCTTAATGAAGGTATTCATGGCAACCTGGGCGGTATCGGTCGATCACCTTTATACAATCACAGCAAATTTGGCACCAAAAAATTGATTGTCGAATATATTGATGAAGTGGTTGCTGCCCTACTACACATTCGATCTGTCGATAACAACATTATAAGCTTTGCTGATAAATTGGATTTTTATCGTCGTGCCAGCCATTGCTTCGGGCGTTCAGCATTAATGTTAAGTGGTGGTGCAAATTTTGGTATGTTCCATGTTGGTGTTGCGAAAAGTCTGCATGAACAGCGCTTATTGCCCACGGTTATTTCTGGCTCATCCGCAGGCTCAGTGGTTGCCTCTATACTAGGAACCAGCACAGATGAAGAATTAGCCTCATATTTTTCGTTAGATGATATTAAAACGGAAGCGATGAAATTTATGGGATGGAAACGCCTATTTCGCGGGGAGTCATTGCTTGATGGCGATCACCTCGAAGAAACCATGGCCAAATTCATTCCAGAAATCACCTTTGAAGAAGCCTACGCCAAAACGAGTCGAGCGATTAACATTACCATATCACCTGCAAAACTTAACCACGAATCTCGTATGTTAAGCGCTATTAGCGCACCTAATGTGTTTGTTCGTAAAGGGGTTTTAGCCTCGACTGCCGTCCCCGGTTTATTTCCACCTGTTACCTTGGTGGCTAAAAATGCGCAAGGCAAAGCTCAACCCTACAACCCTTCAAGGCAATGGGTGGATGGCACCTTATCGAATGACCTGCCCGGCAAGCGTCTTTCTCGCATTTATGGCGTTAACCATTTTATTGCCAGCCAAGTAAACCCCCATGTCGTGCCTTTTGTCTCCGAAAAGGGTCAAGTGCAAGGTGTTAAAGGCTTGATGGCAGAAATATCCGCAAAAACGACAAAAAACATCGTCTCCAATGTACTGAAGCATACCCGAGATAATTTAAAATCCCCAGCCCTGGGTTATTTTTTAACCCAAGTCCATGCCCTGGTCTCTCAGGATTACACCTCAGATATTACCATCACGCCAAACTTTAACTTATTAAATCCATGGAAGTTATTTTCCAACCCACAAAAAGACGACATTACTCAATTGGTACTTGCAGGTGAACGTGCCACCTGGCCTAAGATCGAGTGGATCAGAAATTGCACTAAAATTAGCCGAACGCTTGAAGAAATCTTAAAAGAAATGGAAAGAGAAGAAGTGGATAGGCTCTCTGAGCGCCAACAAAAATCCTTTGCCTCGCAAACACATTAAGAAGCTAGGCCGTTCTACCTTAAACAAACAGTGAAACAAACGACCCAACAAAAAGCGTTAGCTTTCAGCTTCAGCAATAATTTTAGCAAGCTGGAGTGAAAACTCCGCTTTTGCAGATTCACTCGCTGCTAATTTGTCCTTTTCTTTAGCAATAACCTCAGCGGGTGCATTTGCAACAAATTTTTCGTTACCAAGCTTGCCATTGACACGTTGAATATCTTTCTCAAGTTTATCAATCTGCTTTTGCAAACGGGCTTTTTCTTTATCCAAGTCGATAAAGCCGGCCATAGGCACGAGCACTTTCATACCACCAACTAACTGAGTTGCTGCCAATGGCACCTCATCACCCTTACCTAGCACTTGAATGGATTCAACTTTTGCCAGGCGCTCAATCATCGCTCTATTCGCCTGCAAAAAATTTTCATCTTGTGCTTTTGCATCAACAAAAAATAAGGGCAAAGACGTAGAGGGTGAAATATTTAATTCGCCTCGAATATTTCTAACAGCATCTATCACCCCTTTAAGCCATTCGATCGACGCTTCGGCTTCTGCATTAATCAACGAGTTATCCGCTTTTGGATATGCCATCAACATGAGTGTCTCATCACTGATGCTTTGAGTCGCCTTAACCTTTTGCCAAATAGCTTCGGTGATAAATGGCATGATCGGATGCGCCAAACGCAAAACCGCCTCTAATACATGACTTAATACATAGCGTGTATTTTGGCGCTGTGCTTCGGTTGCATTATCATCAAATAACACAGGCTTGGATAACTCAAGCGTCCAATCGCAATATTGGTTTTTAATAAATTCATACAAGGTTTGGCTTGCCAAATCAAAACGGTAACGAGCAAATTGATCGGTGACATCCACAATGCATTGGTTCAATCGACTGATAATCCATTGCTCAACTAAGGATAATGGCTCGCCTGATGGCTGGGTGCAATCATGACCTTCGGTATGACTCAACACATAACGGGCAGCATTCCAAAGCTTATTACAAAAGTTTCGATTACCCTCAAGGCGCTTCATATCCCAATTGATATCACGACCGGTAGACGCTAAAGAAGTCAAGGTAAAACGCAGCGCATCAGTACCGTGCTCACCGATACCTTGTGGAAATTCTTTTCGTGTCTGCTTGTCAATTTTTTGTGCAAGCTTTGGCTGCATAAGATTGGCTGTTCGTTTAGCGACCAAATCTTCCAAGCCAATGCCATCAATCATATCCAATGGGTCAATCACATTGCCTTTAGATTTTGACATTTTTTGCCCATGCTCATCACGAATTAACCCTGTGATATAAATGGTTTTGAATGGCACTTGTGGCTTACCGTCGTCATCCTTCATAAAGTGCATCGTCATCATCATCATGCGTGCCACCCAGAAGAAAATAATATCAAAGCCTGTTACCAACACATCGGTTGGGTGAAATGTTTTTAGGCGTTCGGTTTGCTCAGGCCAGCCTAGCGTTGCAAAAGTCCAAAGTGCCGAACTAAACCAGGTATCCAGTACGTCGTCATCTTGCTTAAGGGGTTTATCGCCCAAGTCATATTTAGCCCGTACGGAGGCTTCATCATCACCCACATAAAGATTGTCTTCGTCGTCATACCATGCAGGGATTCGATGCCCCCACCACAACTGGCGTGAGATGCACCAATCCTGTAGATCCCGCATCCAGGCAAAAAACATGTTTTCATATTGCTTAGGAACAAAGACCATATCGCCCTTTTCAACCGCTTCAATCGCAGGTTTTGCTAGGGTTTTCGCATCAACAAACCATTGATCCGTTAGCATGGGTTCGATAACTAAGCCTGATCGATCTCCCTTAGGCACCTGTAGCACATGATCCTTGACACTGACCAGTATATTTTGCTCATCAAGTGCAGCAACAATCGCCTTTCTCGCTGCATATCGATCAAGCCCAACAAAGGCTTCTGGTAAATCAAAACCTAACGCCTCATTTGATTGACCATCGGCATCGTAAGCTTCAGCCTTATCCAAGACTTCAGCACTTTTCGAGAAGATATTAAACATTGGCAGTTTATGACGTTGGCCAATTTGATAATCATTAAAATCATGCGCTGGGGTAGTTTTAACACAACCCGTACCAAATTCAGGGTCAACATGATGATCGGCAACAATTGGAATTTTTCGACCAACAAAGGGGACAATCACTGACTTACCCACAAGGCGCTTATAACGCTCATCATCCGGATGAACCGCCACAGCCGAATCACCCAATAAGGTTTCAGGGCGCGTTGTAGCAACCACTAAAAACTCGCTGCCATCGCTGGTTTTTTCACCATCGGCAAGCGGGTATTTAAATTCCCACATAAAACCTTTTTCTTCATGATTCTCAACTTCAAGATCTGAAATCGCCGTATGGAATTTCACATCCCAGTTAACTAAGCGTTTGCCACGATAAATTAAGCCCTCATCAAATAACTTAATAAACGCTGTTTGAACGGCTTTCGTAAAACCTTCGTCCATGGTGAATCGTTCAGTTTCCCAATCGACGGAATTCCCAAGCCGACGCATTTGTTGGGTGATCGTACCGCCAGAGGTTTTTTTCCAATCCCATACTTTTTCGATAAAGGCGTCGCGCCCCATCTCAATACGTGGGGGTAGATTGTCACGGGCTAAATTTCGCTCGGCCACCATTTGCGTGGCAATACCTGCATGGTCTGTCCCTACTTGCCAGAGGGTTTCTTTACCCTGCATTCTTGCCAGTCGGGTTAAGGCATCTTGAATAGTATGCTGAAACGCATGCCCCATATGCAAAGACCCGGTGACGTTGGGTGGCGGAATCATAATGCTATAAGCATCACCGCCTTTTTTAGGCGCAAACCAGTTATTGCGTTCCCAATTTTCATAAAGGGCGGTTTCTAGCGCATGAGGCTTGTAGGTACTATCCATTGAAAACAACTCGGAAAAAATTGACTAAAAGATAAAAATAGAGGCGATTATACACCCCCAACACATCAATGCACAGTGGCCGACTGATTGACTAATGGGGCATAGAGGTCGATTGTGGTGCTCTCAAATCATGTTTATGCAGCGGATAGCCTTTTTGCTGATACGCTTTAAAACGCTCCCTTCCGGCGTGCAATCGACTATCGGCTTGATCAATAATTTCAATTAGCCGATTAAAGCGTGAATATTGCGGAGGTAGGCTGCTCGATAAGTTAATATAAACATCATGAAAGTCCATTTTGGGTAGGTCAATACCTAAATGCACACTTTCTGATGCCTCGCCGTGTGGTATAAAACGGTTCGGCATTTGCCATAAACAATCACTTAATGCTTGCTGTTGCTCTGTTGATCCGCAATGGACATAGATCGCATTGGCTGCATTAAACGCTTTTCCAACCAACTTAGCAACAAACTGCAAGCGCTCTGCATCTGAGCGCGATGCAATAATATAAAAATCAATTCGGGTCATAAGATTGCTTACTGACCTATATTTGATCAATGATATATTGCGTTAACAGGCCCACAGGTCGACCTGAGGCTTTTTTCTTCTGCCACGCACTACCGGCAATATCCATATGTGCCCAGGTATAATTTTTAGCAAAACGCGACAAAAAGCAGGCTGCGGTGACACTGCCACCATCCGGGCCACCAATGTTGCCCATATCAGCAAAAGCCGACTTTAGCTGCTCATCATATTCATCCCAAAGTGGCATTGGCCACGCTCTGTCATAAACCACATCACCAGCTTTTTTGAGCGCCATTTGGAAATCATCATCATTAGAATAAACAGCTGATGCATGATGACCCAGAGCAACAACACAGGCACCTGTTAATGTGGCAATATCGACTACCGCTTTCGGTTTAAATTTTTCTACATAGGTTAAGAGGTCACACAACACTAATCGGCCTTCAGCATCCGTATTTAATACCTCAATGGTTTTACCGGACATGCTAGTGACCACGTCGCCTGGTTTAGTTGCACAGCCCGATGGCATATTTTCAACCGCACCAACCACACCAATAAGATTCACCTTAAGGCCAAGCTCGGCAACCGCTTTCATGGTGCCGAAGACGCTAGCAGCCCCACACATATCAAATTTCATCTCATCCATGCGCGCGCCAGGTTTTAATGAAATGCCGCCACTGTCGAATGTTACGCCCTTACCCACTAACACCACAGGCTTTTGACTGGCCTTATCACCTTGATATTTCATGACAATGACTTTGGCAGGCTCATCCGTACCGGCAGTCACCGACAATAAGGACCCCATCTTCAATTTTTTCAGTTGGGCTTCGGTTAAAATCTCGGTTGATACTTTTTGGTAAGACTTGGCTAACCCTTGTGCTTCTTTCGCTAAAAAACTGGGGGTGCAGACATTGCCCGGCAAATTACCTAATTGCTTCGCTACATTAGCGCCTAGCCCCATTGAACGGCCTAATTCTGCTGCGTGTTTATTCGCAGCATTCGCAGAAGAGACAATTAAATGCACCTTTTTAAGTAATAACTTATCTTTTTTATCTGACAGAGTTGTATCGTATTGATACGAGACTTCAACAAAGGTTTTAGCAAGCAATTGTATTAGCAAAGCTTCAGAAAGCGCAGCATCAACCTGAGTAAGATCAATAACCACAGAGCCAGCTTTAGCCAACTTTAACGCATTAAAAACCGCTGTTGTAAAAGCAATCCAATCACGCTGCGACGCCCCTTTTTTTGACCCAGCAAGAATAACATCCGACCACGACGCTTTTTCAACGACAGTAAAGCCATTGACCTGCCCATTTTTTAACCGCAAACGTTTGGATTTTTGGCGAATTGTTATCTGCCCATTTAAGCTTTTGTCAATTTCATCTACTATAGAAGGCAGTGTGGTTGATTCATGTGCTGGTAAGACAAAAACATTGGCTTTCGTTTTTACTCCCGATGCGGCTGTTTTCAAGCTAAAATCCATACTGACTCCTACCTTCGATGAGGTTTTTTTGATTGCGTTTGATCAATTAATTGGGCTTATGTATCGCGTTAAAGGGTTATGTTAATTCAAAAGCGCCATAAAGCAATGAGAATTTTATTGGTCACCATCAAGTTAGGAACGTTAAGTTAGGCGCGTTTTGCTTAAGATTGGCTTAAGGTTTTTTTGTGCGATTATTTTTCTACCTAACAAAAGAGGTTTTTACAGGCTTTTTCGGCGTGTTGACTATTTTGTTATTTATTTTTTTGAGCGGGCGTTTTGTTAAACATCTTGCCAGTGCAGCAAGCGGGCAATTTCCTGCCGATATTATTTTTTCTATCATGCTTTATCGACTGCCTGAATTTTTGGAAATTTTATTGCCGCTGTCTTTATTTTTAGGCTTGATGCTAGCATTCGGCAGGCTGTATGTTGAGAGTGAAATGGTCGTTCTACAAGCATGCGGTATCTCAAAACGGCGATTATTGTTTTTGAGTATGTCTGTCTGTTTACCATTAATGATTGCTTTTGCTGTGATTACCCTCTATCTCACACCGCTGGGTCTATTCAAATACCAAAAGCTGTGGGAAAAACCCGAAAACACGATGAGCTTTAGTACATTGGTCAGCGGCAGTTTCAAAACCTTTGGCGGTAAAATGACGCTCTATGCCGGTGATATCAAGAGTGATAAATCACAAATATCGGATGTATTTACCGTCATGACGACAAAAAACGCCGAGAGTATTGATATTCTTAAAGCCGAGTCTGCGCAATTAACTTATGGTGATGAAGGGGGTCAGTATTTGGAGTTACACCAGGGTTTTCGCGTTTCTGGTGGCGATAACGGCTTGAATTACCGAGTATCGCAATTTAACACCCTAGGTAGGTTGGTCGAAGAAGAACAGCACATATCTAAAGAGGTTACCCAAATAGACGCCTTACCGACCACCCAGCTATTTGAGCAGTCAACCACCCAGGCAAAAGCCAAACTACAATGGCGCTTTGGCTTACCCTTTATGATTCCCATCATCGCTATTATTGGCCTTGCATTTAGTGAGACCAACCACCGCAAAGGCCGTTATATTAAACTTATTCCCGGCATTATTTTATACTTTGTTTATTTTGGCTGTATTACCTTTGCTTATAATCAGATGGAATCTGGCAACTTCCCTTCAGCCTTGGGTCTATGGCCTATTCATTTAGTATTTTTAGGCTTAGGGCTTGCCTTTTTTTATTATAATGACATCAAACGGTTAATTCGCAATGACAGTCATTAGTCGTTATATTTTTAAACAGGTCGCAAGTGCTACGGCCGTTGTGTTATTAGTCGTCTTTGGCTTGGATATTATCTTTCGCCTGGCTAATGAGCTTCAGCAACAAGCGGGCAACTATACACTCTCGAAAGCCCTATTCTATGTTTTATTAGGCTCTCCATTGCAGTTTTACAGTGTCATGCCATTGATTGCCATGATTGGCTGCTTAGTCGGCCTTGGCTCACTGGCCAGCTCCAGCGAGTTGGTGGTGCTACGGTCAACAGGTTTATCCACCACAAAACTTACCTGGATCGCCATGAAGCCGACCTTCGTTTTTCTTATCAGCGCGGTGCTTATTGGTGAATTTATCGCCCCGCGTTCCGAAATGATGGCAGATAATCTCAAAACACTCGCAAAATCTGGCAGTAATAAAATCGATTTGAAAAAACGCTTCTGGCTAAGGGATGACAATCGTTTTGTTTATGTCAATTCGCTCACCCCTCACCAATCCTTAATTGGCGTTCACCTCTTTAGTTTTAATAACGAACAAAAGCTGACCAAAATTGAGATTGCTAACACGGCCGAATTTACCGGAAAGCATTGGCTTTTGACCGATGTTCAAACGACTTACTTTGTAGGAGATGGCAAAACCACTGACGCAATCAAAGAAGAACACCTCCATCAGGTTATTTGGGATACATCGATCAAACCTGAACTATTAAAAGTCGCTATCGCTCAACCTAGAGACCTGCCTATGCGTGAGCTCTTTAAATATAGTCAATACCTTGAATCCCAATCACTGAATCCTATTGAGTATCAACTCGCCTTCTGGGAAAAAGTCTTTTACCCCTTTATGGTTATCAGCCTTATTCTTGTCGGTATTGCCTTTATTTTTGGCCCATTACGTCAGGTTACCATGGGTTTCAGGTTATTTTGCGGCGTCATGGTAGGCGTTTTGGTAAAAACTTTACAAACGGCGGTTGGCCCATTTAGTATGGTGTTTGACATCAACCCTGTATTCGCCATGGCTATCCCCTCCATTATCACTGCATTGATAGGCTTATATTTACTCTCAAAAGTGCGTTAACACCAACGCATTTAAAAGACTGATTGGTATAAAGTTGCACGCAAAGCGAATGCCCTTGTGTGCCAATTACCTCTCCATTAATCTGTCATTAAAAAACCACTGCCTTTTTATGCTTAGTTCGAGTATTCTGCTGATTTTGATCGGAGTCTATAGATGAAAGCCATTGGGTGTATGATTGATAGCGCCACATCTCAACCTATCCTCAAAGATATAGAAATGGCCATACCCACCTGTGAGGACAATGACTTATTGATAAAAGTTGAAAGTATTGCTGTCAATCCTGTCGATACAAAAATCAGAAATATAATGACATCCAAGGACATTAGCCCAAAAATCTTGGGCTTTGATGCATCCGGTGAAGTAGTTGTAACCGGGCAATCGGCAGAAGGCTTTACTATTGGTGATAAGGTCTATTATGCCGGCAGCATCACCCGGCCAGGCAGCAATGCCGAATACCAATGTGTTGATGCAGCTATTGTCAGCCATACCCCCAAAAGCCTCTCTCAAACTGAAGCAGCCGCGCTACCCCTAACAGGTTTGACGGCTTGTGAAATGCTTTTTGAACACCTATGCATTGATAAAAGTGACAATGCACAATTGCTCATTGTCGGTGCAGCAGGTGGCGTTGGCTCAATGCTTATTCAACTGGCTAAAGCACTCACCGATTGTACTGTCATAGCGACTGCTTCTCGCCATTCATCCAAATCATGGGTGGAGTCACTGGGTGCAGATGTTGTCATTAATCATGCCCAACCGATGAAACCACAACTGGATAAACTGGGTTTGGCCATTACCCATATTGCCAGTTGCCAAAATACTCCTGGGTATTTTGATCAATATGTTGATCTCATTACCCCCTTCGGCAGCATCGCTTTTATTGATAGTGGTAATGGGCTTGATGTGATGAAACTTAAAAATAAAAGCCTTTCACTCCATTACGAATATATGTTTGCACGAGCAATGTTTCATGCCAAAGATCGCAGTCAACAAGGCGAATGGCTCGCACTCATCGCAAAATTGGTTGATCAGAAAAAAATACAAACCACTCTGCAAGAGAACCTAGGTCAAATCAATGCTGCCAATCTAGAAAAAGCCCATCAACTGCTTTTGACCCACAAAATGGTCGGAAAAATTGTATTATCCGGTTTTTGATAGGCTATTTATCCATTACCTTAAAAGAAAATAGGCGTCGCAGATGTTATTAGAAACACCCAAAGTCAACACTGGCTGGAAAGCACCTGAATTTTCACTCAATACCCCGGAAGGCATTGCGGTTTCATTAAAAGAAACAATCACCGATAAAGGACTGTTGATTGCCTTTATCTGTAATCATTGCCCTTATGTTCAAGCCATTGCGGAGCGACTTTCAAAAGACACCAAAACACTCAATGCATTAGGCGTTCCGACACTGGCTATCATGGCCAACGATTATCAAAACTACCCTGACGATGCTCCCGATAAGATGCTTGAATTTGCACAACACTACGGTTTTGAATTCCCTTATCTTATTGATGAAGATCAATCCATCGCTAAAGCATTTGGTGCAGTTTGCACCCCAGACTTTTTTGGCATTAACGGCAACGGCGAATTGCAATACCGTGGACGATTGGATGATGCAAAGATGGAGAGATCAAAAGAGAGAGTACCGGAATTGCTCAATGCCATGAAACAAATTGCCGAAACTGGCATAGCCCCTGTGGATCAATATCCAAGCATTGGCTGCTCAATTAAATGGAAAGACTAATATTTGTAGAGAGTTGGCGGTGAGGGAGGGATTCGAACCCTCGATACGTTGCCGTATACACACTTTCCAGGCGTGCTCCTTCGACCACTCGGACACCTCACCAAAGAATTTGTCGCAGGCTCCTGCAACAGAGCGCGGCATTATACACAGATAATTTTCAAAATGGTACAGCTATTTATCGCCACATTATTTTGATCAAAAATCACTCAGAAAATAAAGAATCAAGAGGTTACAGGCAACTTAGAACTTGTAGGCTAGCGTTTAGCTCACTGAATTAAGATACTAAATACTTCAACTAACAGCCTTTATTTAATCGTGATTAGCTGCCCTGTAAAAGGACAAGGAAAGCTGATTTTTTCACACACTAAAAAAGGCTGGCTAGGTTCAAGGCCTGCATCCAGCAACCGGTCAATCCGCTCAGGTAGCGCATCGAAGCTAAGTTGTATCTTATCTGTTGCATTACCGGCTAAATCACTCAACACGGACTCTGCTTTTAGCCATTCATCACTTGATAAATGACATGAAAACTCACCTATTATCTGTTGATTATTCAGTGCTTTATCAAATTTATCTGCCATTGTTGGATGAAACGTGAAGAGCGTAAAGCCCGCAACAACTGGCTCATCGGACAGGATGGAAAAAATCTCACGATCTTCAGGCAAATCTCTCTCGATCGAACGACTCATGTGCAAATGATCGCAATAAGGGCTTTCTTCAAGCGCAAAGCGGTCACTTTTAAAATACACTGCATAGCGTCCCTCATCCTGGATAAGGTCAAGGCTTGCTTTCGGTATTTTAAGCAACTGTTCATCATAAAACAGATGAACATCATCGCCTAACTTGATGTTTTTATTGAATTGATAGACGCGTTCCAGCTCGCCTTCTCTAGGCTTGACCCAAAGCCCGCCAATGCCAATGACCTTTTTGAGTTTAGATTTAGAAAGCGCGGTTTCTTCACCAAGAAAATCAATCAGGCTGATCCCTGCCCTGTCCGAATGGAAA
The DNA here is from genome assembly GCA_026708525.1 of Cellvibrionales bacterium. GTDB lineage: Bacteria > Pseudomonadota > Gammaproteobacteria > Pseudomonadales > DT-91 > CAKMZU01. The sequence continues at coordinate 5,154 of JAPOUS010000349.1, read as the reverse complement.
GAAAAGTGTTCAGCCATAATAGAGTAAACTAATTATTGCGGTTTAAGGGATGTAAAGGTATGCAGCCCGCATTCTAAGTGATCCTGCACCTTAGTAGGATCAAAATAATGCGCACAGTTAGGTAAGTTGTATTTTTCGAGGTAGGCTTCCAAGTCTGCTTCCGTTCGATGGAATAAAGGCGCTACCTTAATAATGCCGCGATCATCAATGGTGACAATATCTAGATTGCGTCGATGCTCAGTTTCTTCTTTACGTATTCCTGTAATCCAAATCTCAGGCTGTAGCTCATTCAGTGCACGCTCAAAAGGCTCAAGCTTAACTTGACGAACAAACTCGTCAAACAAAGGTTCACCGTGAGCAGGCGCTCCACCCATAATGGCATTGCGGCGCTCGGATGACATCAAAGGGTTATACACCTTAAGATTAAGCTTTAAGCGCTGGGTCAATTGATCGGCCGTCTGGTAAGCATCGCGAACATTATAACCGCTGTCGACCCATACCACAGGGATATCCTCACCTCCTTCCGTTGATACCAGGGCATGCAATGATACAGCCGAATAAAAACCAAAACTTGTGGTCATAATGGTGTTTTTATTCAAAGATAACGCCCAAGCAATAATCTCGCTGGGTGAACTGTTTGCCAAGGTTTTATTGACGGTATCCAGATTAAGGCTACTGATGGACATGAGACTCCAAAACGGCAAGAATTTATTCTGATGGGCAGGCATTATACTCAGAACTTGCCCTAATTTATAGTCAATGAGCGCCAACTCAGTTCTATTTTAGCCCGGCATCGCTGAAGACAAGTCGACAAAACCTTAAAAAAAGGTAAAAACCCAGGCCGGTTAACCGTTTAACGATTGTTTCACACGTATTAATTCCTGATAATGCTTGCAGTCAATGAACAATAAGAAGAAAGGATCACTGATGAGATTTTCATACCATGCCTGCATGTGCCCACCAGACCAATACCAAACGCTGGCACAAACAGCCGAAAAACTGGGCTTTGATGGATTCACCTTGCCTGATAGTATCTGTTACCCTGAAATTGCTGATACCAAATACCCTTATAACGCTGACGGCAGCCGCCAATTTTTAGAAGGCACTCCTTTTATCGAGCCATTTGTTGCCATCCCCTATCTTGCAGCAACAACCGAAAAAATCCGCTTTACCACCAGTGTCACCAAGCTGCCGATTCGCAACCCTGTGATTCTTGCCAAACAATTAACGTCGATGAATCATCTGATTAAAGAGCGCTTTGCCTTTGGTGTAGGTATTAGCCCTTGGAAAGAAGATTTTGAGATTTGTGGCGTCCCATGGGAAAAGCGTGGCAAACGCATGGATGAGATGATTGCCATTCTTAGAGGTTTTCACTCGGGCGAGTATTTCTCGTACGAAGGCGAATTTTTCAATATTCCAGCCTGCAAGATGAACCCCGTACCCAAAAAGACTACCCCTATTCTCATTGGTGGCCATGCCGATCTCGCCTTAAAACGCGCCGCTAAAATCGGCGATGGTTGGATTCATGCAGGTGGCGACAGTGATACCCTCAAAGGCTATATCGATAAAATTAACCATTTCAGAGAAGCGTTCGGCACCTTAGATAAACCCTTTGAAATTCACGCCATCACAGCAGATAGCTTCTCCGTCGATGGCATTAAGCGCCTAGAAGAGATTGGCGTTACTGAATGTATCGTAGGGTTCCGCGATGCGTACAAGGGTGAGCAAGACAACACAGATGCACAAGCAAAAATTGACCTGATGAACTGGTACAAAGAAAACATTATGGATAAGTGTTAACAGGGGGGTATTCGCCCCTTAATCGTTCAAGGCACACCGATGTGCTTATGGTAAAACGCACTCCCACACAGACGCATGGGAGCGAGACTCACTATGCCATACCCGACAATCAATGGCCGAGCTAGCCCTCACTGAGCAGTGATCACTGCCTGAGTCTGCGGCGCTTGTCTTTTACGGTTAAACAATTCATCGTAATTGTTGCCGTAAATCTCACGATCTCCTACATTCACGTCGCTAGAAAACAAGCTTTTCATGCGATACTCAGGACTAAGTACCGTGGTGGAGACATTCATTAAATCAGTGGCAAAGAAAAAATAATCATTCATCATATAGGGCTTATGAACATTTTCTTTCAGTTGCTTTATTTTAGAAGGAAAGGCCTGACGGTAAGCCTCTGATACCCAAACCAGAAATGGAATATCAAAGCTTGATGGCGTCAATGTATCTGGGCCATGACCTTTAAAAGGCATCGTATCAAACACTTCTTCGCCATGATCTGCCATGTAATTAAACCCCGCAATAATATCATTGGAGGCCTGCTCTAACTTAACTAGCAATTCACTAACGACAGCATCATTATAAAGAATACTGTTGTCATAGCTATCGATGTAAAACCGCTCTTTGGCACTGGGGCTCTCTCGATAAGCGTAATAAGGTGGCCCTGAAAATTGATCGAAAGCCTTAGGGTAACGTTTCGTATATTTTAAATGGCTACCCATCAAATGAATAAAAATCGCTTTTTTGGGTGCTTTATCATTTAATGCTTTTTCATACTCAGGGAGAATCAGCCCATCGTAACGCCCAACTTCCCGCCCATGATAAATATTACTGATAAAGGTTGTCACATCGGCTTGCTCACCAATCGCCGAATAAGTCCCTCGAAGCGGCTGCTGATTACTGATCCAAAAAGTTTTAAAACCAGAAATATTAGCAGCGTCAACAATACTTAACGCTTTATTAAAGGCGGGCACTTCATTAGGCTCGGCCAATGTTAAGGTATACCTAAGCGAAGGCAAGGTTTGCACAAAATTACTAATCACATTATCAAAAATGATTAAATCTTTCTGCTGACTGAGCTTAGGAGACGTGTTACGTGGATAACCATATAGACTCATATGATGCCGACTGGTCGCTTCGCCTATAACAATGACGTAGGTTTGATCACTGCTGACCGCATTTGAAAAAAAATCTTCATAGACACTAACCAACTCTGCACGCTCATTGATTTCATCCGCCAAATAAATATTCCCTTTAAAATAGGCAGGATAAGCACCCACAATACCCGGCAATAATTTGGTGTAACGCTTTTTGATGATCAAGCCTTGAACAATAAACCCGCATAGAACGATAAAGAAAAACAACGATAACGCTTGATAAGCTCTCTTCTCTGGCAGTCCCGGGCATTTCAAGCGATATAGAAGCCAAAGGCTGACAACTAAATAGATCAATGTGGTTACTATGGCCCATGGATCAAAATAACTGGCCATAAACTCAACAGCTTCTTGCTTATTGGTTTGCTCCATTGCCTCAACGGAAGAAGACGTAAACACCCCTTTAAAAATCATCGCGTACTGAATATCAATACAGGCTGCAAGCACAAAGAAAAGCGAGATAAGAACGATCAAAGGCTTAAAGCGAAAAATATAACAATACGCAATGGAGATTGCAGCCCAGCCTAAATGAATATGAAATTCGCGATCGGTCCACTCGGCAAAAATGACACCGATAAGAAAAGGAATAGCATAGATAAATCCAAAGACGAGAAAAGGATTCGAAAGTCTTGCCATATCCATCGCACCAAAAAATATAATAAAATGAAATAAAATTGCGCGATTATATAGCAAACTTAACATCAGTCAATCGAGCTTTCACCCTCGGCTAAGGGGTGAATTCACCCAAAAAGGTGTTTAAAAAATGCGTGTATCCCCTATAGTGCTGAAGATTGCACCATCATTATGATGGATCGTTGGGGAAAAAATCGCAGTGTCAATGACCTTGCACTCCCACGCAGGCGCATGGGAGTAAGACCGGTACTTATGAGAACTTAGGGGAAGATGAATAGCATCTCTAACGGATGAAATTAATCTAAAGATTCGTATTATTGGGCTTTCTGGCGAGCACCTAAAGTGACATCAATGGCATTAATACACGTTTTCTGGTGGCACGATTGATGCCTTTTGTTTAACTTTTGCCTCCCCTACCGGCTCTTTAATCTCTACCACTTTTGATGCCAATGTTTCTGAAGCTTCCTTAGCGGCTATGCTTGCTAAGGGCTCGGCTGCGTCTTTGTCTGTCGCTTGCATGCGTTGCTCTAATTTAGTCAACTTCTCATGCAATCCGTCCAATTGGGTCTCTTTCGACAGATGCCTAGTATTTTGAATGCCAAACAGTTGCGAGATAGTCTCTGTAAACTTCGCTAAAATCATATAAATCAAATCAGCAGAAAAGCCACCAAGTAACGCAGCCACAGGTTTTTCAAATCCGGTTAAACTGGATTCGCCACTACTGCTTATATTACGAACAGGAATCAATTCAGCAATCATCAACCCTCCCATCAAACCCATAATAATTAAAATCCAATAGGTTGAATCAAATTTAGGATCAAAGGTATCTTCTTTTATATAGCGACTGGCTTTATTTAAACAGGCAAAACACGCACCAAGACTCGCACAACCTAATAAAAAGACCTGATTTAGCAAAAGAATCCAGCCTTCGGATTGAAAAAGCCCATCATTAATACTTTGAAGATTAACATGCGAAGACGTTGATACCAGCACAATCACCAATAAAGAAATAATCGCTAACAGTGATAAGCCTCGAATTAACCTGACCGGCCCCAACCAATAGAGCTTGCTTGGATTTTGTTTTTCATATGCCATCAAGGCTATGGTCTTAGGTTTTGCGGGCGCGACCATTTGCGAAAGCTCATGATGCAGCTGCATTAAATGCTCTACATCCTGTTCGCTAAAGACATTGCGTTTTTGCTCATCGTCACTGATATCACTTGTCTTTTCATTCAAACGCAGCTGATTTTGCATGCGGTAAATGTGCGCCCCAATTTCAGACGGTATATTTTTACCCTGACCCGACAAGTATTTGAGCATGGATTCGGCTTCAAATAGCAGATGATAAAAGAGGTGAAAATGCTCCATAACCCAATCCCTTTGGCGATCAGTACAGGTTTTTATTTTTCTCCATTATAACAATAACAAACGCCATTAATCAGTAATATCCTTTGTATAATGGCTAGAATTCCGAATAAAAACTTATTTAAAACGTTATAAAAAACTAAATTTTATCACTGCTGTCCGGTTAAGAAATTAACCTAAAGATAGGATGCCCGTCCTTGCTGGT
>JAPOUS010000048.1:12061-16502 GCA_026708525.1 Cellvibrionales bacterium | reverse complement strand
AATGGCCACCAGCATAACCACCACAAAATTTGGCAACAAAATACCAGACGTCACCAAATACTCATTTAAATAGACACCCAAAGAGACAGCAATGGACACCATGAGTAATGCTTTAAGCATATCATCCAGCGAGGGCAGTAACTGCATATTAGGGATGTGCACGGCCGCTAATTCTTTTTCCGTTGGCTGGTGATTAGGCTGTAGCTGATGACGATGGATCAACCAAGTCGCCAAAGGGCAACCGACTAAGCCCCCTAAAACCAAACCAAAGGTCGCGAAAGAAATCCCTATGGATTCAGCGTACATAAAGCCCTGCCTAGTGGCCTCTTGGCCCCAGGCTATCGCTGTACCATGGCCTCCAGCTAAAGGAATCGAGCCTGCAAATAAGCCATGTACAGGCTCATCGCCAAACAAATGACAAATAGACACGCCTGTGACATTTTGAATAATTAAAAGAATTACCGCAGGAATAAGCAACAAAATCAAACTCTTACCTCCGGCCATTAGGACTTTAATCTTTGCACTTAATCCTACAGAAGCAAAAAACACCAACAATAAAACATTACGCAGCTCCATATTAAAATCTAAAGACAGCCAATGAAAGCTCTCGAAAATTCCAAATAGCGCACTAAAGACTAGGCCACCTGTCACAGCTTTAGGAATATTACTTTTTTCAAGAAAAGTGAAATAATGATTAATTCTCGCCCCAATAAAAATAGCGATAATACTTAAGATCAAAAAATTAATTCCGCCAATTGACAAAGCCATAAAACGCTCTTAACTACCTTATTGGGCACTTTTGACCTTAAGATTAGGCAAAAGTTATCAGTAAATGAATTTTTTTAATCTTTTAGAGGTAGCCATAGTCATGAAATAACATTCACCACCTTGTAAACCAAACCAACAAATCTCCAAAAAATGAACTAATTGACAACTTATTTTATCTAATGAAGGCTTAACTACGAATATAATTCAATGAAAAAAATACTGATATGCACATTACAATATGCTCTATTTGCTGCATCTAACGTATTTATTTTGCTTTCATTCGCCTCCGCCTCCGTGCCTAACATAAACTATCGGACGACATGGGGTAACCCTAATCTGAACGAATATGCCGGAAAACTATTTGAAATTAAAAAAAATGACACAACCAGCACGCTGATATTCTCATCACACAATATTTTATCCGTTAACTCTCAAGGCAACATCACTAAAAATTTCCCAACTACTCATCACTCAATGCAGTTTCAAGATGCACTTCGAATCAATGAAGAGCTATTTTTAGCACTTTACACGCCAGAATTATCGAGCAAGAAAAAAAGTCACTTAATATTATTCAACGCAAATACCTTTAGCTTACAAAAATCTATTGTCCTTCCGACACTATTCAGCTCTGCAAAAATCATCACCGACACACAAGGCAACTTTTTTATTATTGGGAACAACAAAAGCGGCATAACATCCATTTATGTTATGAATAATCAACTGGCCAAAGTGGAACACCTCCTCAACACAAGCCATAAAGAACAATTGAAAAAAACGCGACTAATTGATGGTTCTTTAAATGAAAAAAATAACGCGTTACTGCTGATCACCACCATTGACAGTGAACAAGATGCGTATTTTCAAAAGCTCCCCATCAATAACCCGCATAAAAGCGTGACACAAAAAAAACTTCGCTTACCTGATGCACATATTAGCTGGTCGAACGGTCGCCCGAATCTCAAAGCTGCCTATCTCAACAATAAATTAGTTTTACTGACTGATACACAATCCAACCAAGCCCAATCAACCCAACAACAACTCATTTTCTTTAATGATAAATATATTCCTGATAAATCTATCCGCTTAAAAAATAGTGCACGTTTTGGCTCCGAGCTTGCCATTTCACCTAATAATACGCTGCTTATCGCCTGCGAAAGTAAAGGTGGGCATGGATTAATCACTGAAATTAATGATAAAGGTGAAACCGCATTCGAATGGATTAGCGACCAAGAGAAACATTGGTCTCCGGCAACAACTGTCATCAAAACAAGCACAGGATACATCACTGCGCTAGAAACCGCCTTTTCTGAAAAACATCAACAAAAAGGGACGCGAGGCATTAGTTTAATTAAGCTGACTCACAGCCCTCAAGCGCTCACCATCGCCGAAAAAGACGCTCCACCAATAAATAAAAGCTGAGGTTTTCTCTAATCACAGCACCTCAAGACAATCCTCGCCAATTTCTTGAACTTCAAGCATCTAACTTCTATAACTATACCACCCTCTTTTAAACTTGGACGCCTATGGATGATGCGTTTATGGCTTGGGACATTTTTTCAATCAACGGTCGTAGTCGTATATTAACTCGTCGTATATTGCCTAGTCATATGTTAATAATGGCTAGCCTGCTCTGTTTTTATTATTCACCCAAAACTCAAGGGAAATCTTTACAGGCATTAGTCACTACCGCTATTGCCAACCATCCGTCAATCCAAAGCGCGCTTGCACAAACTAAAGCAGCCGAACAGGATAAAAAATCGGCGCTGTGGCAATTTTACCCTACACCATCTATTGGTGCACAAACAGCCATATCCACCGGCGACAATCCCAATTTTCAAGGCGATTCTATGGTATTTACCGTAGGAATTGATCAGCCTATTTGGTCTGGAGGGCGACGATTTGCTGAATATAGTCAAGCTAAAATCGATATCAAAATTTCTAAAGCGCAAATGGTGCAGACACAATATGATATCGCCTTTGAATTAATTGATACCTACGGAAAGTGGCTGGCCGCTTACATGAAGCTGGGCGCATACGAAACCAGCATTGATCAACACGAGAAACTACTCAATCGAGTTGAAAACCGTGCCAATGTGGGGGTATCTAACCATGGTGATATTGACCTTGCACTGTCACGCCTTGAAGCCACCAAGTCACTGTATTTGAATGCACAGTTTGAAGAATCCAGTGCAGTTTCTTCCATTATTGAAATTATTAATGAAGAAATTACCTCAGAACAATTGGCCCAGCATATTAAAGCCCCGATTACGTCAACCGAAGATTTCAACACCCAACTCGAGAAGGCATTAGCCAGCCACCCAGGCATGCACCTCGCCCGCCTTGAAGCTCAACAAGCAGAAAAGGCGATTTCATCAAGTAAAGCCTCTTTGTGGCCGGATGTCTCTCTTCGCATTGAACAGCAAGTTGGTCACTTTGCCATTAAAGATTCAGCGCCATCAATGACCTTATTGCTGGGAATAAAAAGCCAATTTGGTGCAGGTTTGTCTACTCTTTCGGATATCAAATCTAATACAGCCAAACTCCGCTCATCCAAAATGGATGTTGAAAGTAAAAAACGACAACTAAAACAACGTGTCGTTGAATCCTATATTTCTGAACGATCACTCAGATCTCGAATTAAGGCCGCAAGAATCACATTAGAGGCTGCCGAAAAAGTCTTTGATTCTTACTCTCGGCAATTTTTAGCGGGTAGAAAATCCTGGTTAGAGCTCATGAACTCACTTCGTGAAATGACCGCAGACAAAGTCGAACTCGCAGATTTATCCGCCGCGCTTGTTGTCACCAGTAGCCGACTAGACATTAACGTCAACGGACTTTCCGCTTACTTCTCTGAGTCAACTCCCAAGGATGCAAATAAAGCAAAGGATGATAACTAAGAATGAGCGACTCCCCTCGACTGGCTGCCTGTATAGCACGTATTGCGCAATTACAAAACCAAAGTATTGATCGAATCTCACTCACCGAAACAGCAGATCTCGCGCTGAAAGAAAACAGCCCAGAAAACCAGATAAGCTATCTATGCAAACAACTCACTCTCAGTAGCCACAAATGGTTATCTAACGTTGATCAAAGCCAACTCCCGGTACTTTATTATACAGCCGGCATCTGGGGCGTTGTCAGGGGTAAAAATGCAAAAAATGAATGGGTACTTGAAACCTATGATACAGAAGCCAACCAATGGGTAGAAAGCACCGACCCGAATTTAAATGACTATCGATTGGTTCATATTAACACCACCAAAAAATTTCTATTAAGTGACAGCCATGTATTTCAAATGGTAAAAGAAGAAATTTTTTCACAAAAAAAAATCCTCACCGAAATTATTATCGCCAGTATTGTCATTAATACTGTCGCCTTGGCCTCTTCATTTTACACCATGCAGGTTTATGACAGAGTGGTTCCCACAGGATCTAGTCAAACATTACTCGTATTAACACTTGGGGTATTCATCGCTATTATTTATGAATTATTAACAAAAAAAATACGCGGAAACCTTACTCTAAAACTGGTCAATGCGGTAGATAAAAAGCTCGCTACCAATGTCTATAATCGCTTTCTGTCTATTCGTCTTGATCAATTACCCAAAAATGTCGGCACAACCGCAGGGCAAATCAAAGGCTAAGAAACCGTTAGAAATAATATGGCAACCATC
>JAPOUS010000048.1:4636-12051 GCA_026708525.1 Cellvibrionales bacterium | reverse complement strand
CAAATCATTGTCTATGAAAACGTTAGAAATTTTTTGGCAACCATCACCAGTTTTTTAATGGTCGATCTGCCTTTTGCCTTTATGTTTTGCGGGGTTATATTTTTTATCGCCAGCGAATTGGCATTGATTCCATTATGCTTTTTTATTCTTGGTATCAGCATCGGCTTATTTAATCGTAAACGGGTACTCCAATTATCTAATCAAATGCGGGTAACTCAAAACCAAAGTACCGGCATTTTAGTTGAATCCATTGAAGGGGCTGAAACAATAAAGTCTGGCCAGGCCGGCTGGCGCATGCTTGGCCGCTGGCTAAACATTACAGATCAGGCGCGAACCAACGATATCCGCTTAAAAAAAATCAGCGAAGCATCGCAATACATTATTCAATCGGCACAACAATTATCTTATGTCTTTTTAATAGCCTCTGGCGCATTGATTATTGGTCAAGGTGAGTTAACCACTGGCGGATTAATTGCCTGTAGCATTTTATCTAGTCGTATTTTGGCTCCTGTTGCCATGATTCCTAATCAAATCATGCAGTGGGGGCAGGTTAAATCGGCACTCATTGGCCTTGATCAATTATGGGAGCTTAAAGATGATCACCACGACATCGAAACGCCTTTGGTACCCGATACCATTCGTGGCAATTTTGATTTTGAGGGCGTACTTGCACAATATACTGACCAGCCCGAACTGGCCATCAACGAACTATCGATAAAAGCCGGAGAAAAAATTGGCATCCTAGGGCCCGTTGGCGCGGGAAAAACGACACTTTTACGGCTTTTATCCGGAATGTATAAACCGCAACAAGGTCGCGTATTATTGGATAACATGGATCTAAGCCATATTGCTAAACCTATGCTGTCTGAACACACGGCTTTTATTCAGCAAGACGCTCGATTGTTTGCAGGCTCTCTGAGAGAAAATCTGATTTTAGGCATTATTGATCCTGGTGACGATGCCATCCTCGATGCTGCCGAATCAACAGGCCTTCTCGATAATGTCATTAAAAGCCACCCTGAAGGGTTACACCAACCCATTCATGAAGGGGGGACTGGTTTATCGGGTGGGCAGAAACAACTCGTTAATTTAACTCGCTCATTTTTGCGTAATCCTTCCATCTGGTTGTTAGATGAACCTACAGCTTCTATGGATAGAGCCTTGGAAATTCAAGTAACCAATGCGTTGGCAAAAACTATCAAACCTGAGCATACACTGTTTTTAGTCACCCACAAGCTTGAAATGTTATCACTGACTGATCGTATATTATTTATTATGAAAAACAGAATCGTTTTGGATGGCCCTAAAGATGAGGTACTTAAAAAACTTCAAGCAGGAAATCAAAAAGCGTAAATATTCAAAACTTACGCATACATAACACCATCAACGCTTCAATATGACCAAAAGCAAAAGGCCCAAGGATGACTGAGCCAACAGACAACGACACCAAAAAAGGCAGCGATGCCTTAAAAGATAAGCTGCCCCTGTCGACTGAGCCTGTGACTGCGGCACAAAAAAAACTCACGCTGACATCATTCTTTCATGGCATTAAAAACAGTATTTCATTGACTTTGTGGTTGTTTATTGGATTAAGCTGCTTTTTACTTTGGGCAGCTTTTTTCGAAATTGAACAATCGGTTAGGGCAACCGGGCAAGTTATTCCTAGCGCCAGAACCCAAATTATCCAAGCCACTGATGGCGGTGTCTTATTAGAAATTCTGGTCGAAGAGGGCCAAACTGTAAAACAAGACCAACTCTTAGCCGTCCTTGAAAAAGACAGAGCAAATGCTGCCTATCAAGAAATTAAAGCGCGGGTCATGGCTCTCAAAGCCACATTAATTCGCTGCGAAGCTGAGGTAAATAATATTGACCCTATTTACCCTGATAGCTTTTCCACGTACCCCGATATTGTTAAACGTCAATTGGGATTTTATAGCCAACGTAAAAAAGCACTAGAAGATGAGTTAGATACCCACCAGAGCAATCTTAAGCTTGCTAAAAAAGAATTGACCATGAATAAAAACCTTTTTAAAACAGGTGATATCAGTCAAGTAGAGCTAATGAAAAGCCAACGACAAGTGACTGAATTTCAAGGTAAATTGTCAGCTGCAAAAAACAAATACTTGTCAGAAGCTCGGCAAGAAGCAGCTAAAGTACAAGGCGACTTAGCCACCACAGAATTTAAATTAAATGAAAAGCGCGATATTTTAGAACACACAGAGTTACGAGCACCAGTAGACGGCACAGTCAAATATCTTCGCTTTAATACCTTAGGTGGGGTATTAAAGGCAGGGGATGAATTAATGCAAATTACCCCAACGGAAAGCGGCATGATTATCGAAACTAAAATTAACCCGGTCGATATTGCGCAGTTACATATTGGTCAATTAGCCAATGTCAAAGTTGATGCCTTCGATTACACAACTTATGGTGGTTTGGATGGCACCTTAATTTACTTAAGCTCAGACACCTTAACAGAACAGCAAAAAGAAAGTGAAAAATCCGATACGTTTTACCGGGCTTATATTCGTGTTCACAGCAATCAACAGCAAACAAACCCAAAACTTTCGGCTAATGATCTCAAGCCTGGTATGACGGCAACTGCCGATATCCGAACCAAAAACCGTACTGTACTTAAGTATATCGTTAAGCCTATAGCTAGGGCATTCGACGGTGCATTAAAACAAAGATAAGATAACAAGTAGGGATACGCGTACTATGCATAGATCGTGCGTTGCTTAGATCATGCCTTGCTTAGATCGTGCCTTGCATCGAAAATGAGGCGGCAGGCGTTATTAATAAAAAACCCTTTCTATATGCTTATATTTAGCTTTTTGCAGCTATTGCAAGACATTTACAAACCCAAAAGGGCTCATTAGATAATTTCAAGCAAAAACTCTTCAACGGCTTTGTATTCTTCTTCGGCAGCGTTAAGGATATCTTTGGCCTCGTTCATTTCGTTATTTCGGCCCATTTGCTCAAGCGTTTTGCATAAAGCTGTCAATTTACCTGCCGAAAGGTTAAGTGCACTGCCTTTAAAACTGTGAGCAGCTGAACGTAGTTCATTCGAATCTCCGCGAACAATCGCATCTTTGATGGCGTCCAGTCTGAGCTTTGAGTCACCGATAAAAGTATCAATAAGCAGCCTAAAATCATCTCCCATAATTTCGCGTAACTCATTTAAAGCGGCTTCATCAACCCTTTTTGTTTCTGTCATTTGCATCTCCTTTGCCTAACATGAAACCTATGGTTGCAATGGGTTAACATCGTTTTGTTCTTTTTACCAACAAACATACTCATCAAATCGTTTACAAGCGGTTCATAAATTGGGCCAACCCAGAACCTGCAAACTAGTGACACTAGACTCCAATGAGGCTCTCAGGCAAAGAATTTAACCTTATTAACGAATCTTTATATGGATTGATAAAACAAACATCCTTTTGTTTAGTCGTAAAGTTCTTTTATCTTTTTGAGATAAATCCTAAACCTGCATCAATTCCAAGAAAATATCGCTCTAACTTTATTGCCCTTTCCCAGGTAGTTTAGATCAGTACACAAGGACTGGACAAGTGCGATCCCTCTGCCACTATATAACTTTTGCTCTTTCTGTAAAGGAGCAATTTCTTGATAGTTAAATCCCTCACCACTGTCCTCTACCTCTACAGCTAGCTGGCCATGCGGCTTTGAGCCATGAAACTCAAGACGAATATGGATAAATCCCCTATCCAATTGCTTTAGCCGTTGTTCTCTTTCAGTATAATAAAAGGAAAATCCATTCGGAGACGATTTAACGTGGGAGTCTAATTTTAATAAGCCATGATCCAAAGCATTATTGTAAAGCTCTGAAATAATAACAAAAAGCTCACCAGTAAAGCGTCGTAAATCTGAGGTATTTAGTAGCAATTGCTGCAAGAGCGGCAAGGGATCTTTCTCTCTAATAGAATCCGGCAATAGCTGTAATGTAAAAACCCAATCAGAGTGTGCTTCGATACGATGGCCGGTAGGCTGAGGTTTTGGCTCTTTCTCAAGAAAATGATCAATCATGCGAATCGCCACCAATGATCGATCATCCGATAACTGGCAATCACCGGCAAAAGCAGTGACCGCCTGATTAATCGAGTGAAACATTTTACTTGGGTCGGCAACATCATCAAACAATTGCATTAAGCGCTGTTCACCAAATTGTTCACCGCTTTTATTTTCCGCTTCAAGAATGCCATCTGTCCACATATAAAAATAGTCATCTTTCGATAACTGAAAACTTTGCGTCTGATGATTAAACTGATCATTTGCTAAAATACCTAACGGCAAATGTTTGGCCTCTAACGGTTTAATCTCGCCGTTTTTTCGAAAAATGACATTATCGGGTAAGCCGCCATTCCATAGCTCTATTTGCTGCTTTACAAAATTAAAATCCACAATACTCGCACAACAAAAAATACCTACAGGTAAAATATCTTTTAATTTTTTATTTAACTCGTAAGCAATTTCTTTAATGCTAAATCCCTTGCTTACCATGGAATAAAATGCTTGCGATAAAGGAATAGCGCCCATAGCAGCTGAAAGCCCGTGCCCTGTAAAATCGCCCAAAATCACAATTAAATTTCCATTGGGTCGATTCGCCGCCAGTAAGACATCGCCATTAAAAATCGCTAATGGCGATAACTGATATTGAATATTATCCGCTTGCAGTGAACCTTCATGCGCGATTTTATCAAAGGTAGATTTGGCGACCTCTTGCTCACGAATGAGTCGCAAATTATTGTCGACAATTTGATCGCGTTGCTTTTGTAAAGTGACATGCATTTTAACCATGCGCATAAATGCATTGATCTTAGCTTTTAAAATAATGGGGTTGTAAGGCTTGGTTAAAAAGTCGTCGCCACCGGCATCCAAGCAATTGGCGAGCGATTCGGTTTCGTTTAACGAGGTTAAAAAGATAATTGGGATAAAATCATCACCACTGTGCTCTTTGATGTATTTGGCCGTTTCAAAACCATCAATATTGGGCATCAAGGCATCAAGTAAGACAATATCCGGGCGCTCTTTCTCAAAGGAGGCAATTGCCTCTCGGCCATCTCTTGCCAAAAAAGTTTCATAGCCTTGCTTGCGAATGATTGCCTGTAACAGCAGGCGATCAGCATTACTGTCTTCTGCAATGAGAACCTTCAAAGGCTTGCTTAACATTGGGCAGGTTACCTATGGTAAACGATGCGGGTGAGCTTTCCTAAGCATTAGTGAATATCAAACAGTTGGCCAAAGTTTGAAATCGTTAATATTTTTTTCACATCTTCATTACAATTCACAATCTGAATCGCTGCTTGGTCACCGCCGGCATAATCTCTTAATATCAACAACATACCCAGTGCGGAGCTATCAAGGTAGGTAGCATCTGACATATCGAGGGTAAAAGTTTCAGGGATACTTTCAAAGCCTTGATAGGCATCACGAAAGGCTTGATGCAGACTAAAATCAAAGCGGCCTTCAATAAACAAGGTCAGCTCATCGCCTGCATCACTCAATTTGGCTGAAACGCCCATCCGTTACTCCACTTTCAAAAACGTCACCGATTATAGTCATGAAGTTTCATCACAATCAATATCCCTTATAAGATAAATCACGACAAGAACAGGCAAACCAATGATTGATGCGAATAAAAAGAAGTTGGAATACCCCATCATATTAACCAAGGTTCCACTAAACCCTGCTAACACTTTGGGAAATAACGTCATTAATGAACTGAATATGGCATACTGTGATGCAGTAAAAGACAAATTAACAAGGCTGGATAAATAGGCAACAAACGCAGCACCTGCAAATCCTCCAGCTAAATTATCAGCGGATATAACAAAGTAAAACAAAACAACGTCATGCCCTTTTTGGGCCATTAGCATAAACAACAAGTTGGTCAGCACCGTCGCCAGCGCACCAATAAAAAGCGACTTAATAACACCAAAACGTAACGCAATCGCACCACCTAAAAAGCCCCCTAAAAGTGTCATAATTAAACCGAAGACCTTCACCACGTTAGCGATTTCGATTTTGGTAAACCCCATATCCTGATAAAACACATTGGAGATCACACCCAGCACAATGTCAGAGATGCGATACAATGCGATCAATAGCAAAATTAACACAACCTGTTTAGCACTAAACCGATCAAAAAAATCTTTAATAGGGGCAACATAAGAAGCATTCACTAATTCTTTATCTACCCAATGGTATTTATCAAATAACCGATAAAGCAAGACGACTGCACCCAATGCCAATATCAATTGATTGCCCGCCCATAATAACTCTGCAAGCGGCTTATTATTTATCATTCGCGCAAGAAAACTGACCAGGTTTTCTAAAAATATCCCTGACACACGATAAGTTAAAATAAATAAGGCTGCCGCGACTAAAAAAAATAAGAAAAATCGCAAATAACTTTTACTGGAAAAAAACGCGCGCTGGGCTTCTCTTACCGTCGAAAGTGGCTCTGATATTAACAAAGTCGTTATGATACCAATTACTACAGAACCTGCCATACAGTAGTAGGTTAGTCGCCATGCATCATAAGAATAATGCGCACTACTAGAACCAAATAGAGCAGCTAGATACAAAGCACCAGCGCCTGAAATCAGCATGCCGACTCGATAACCAGCAATGTACATCGATGATAATAATGCTTGATAATCTTTTGGAGCGGTTTCAATACGAAATGCATCAATCACCACATCTTGAGTCGCCGCTGAGAACCCAAGCCCGATAGCAGCAATCGCCATTAGCATAAGGACATTACCATCTAACGCAGGGTTAACACTTGCCATGCCAACGATAGAAAGCACAATGGCAATCTGAGAGAGCAAAAGCCAACTGCGTCTTTGCCCTAAATATCGAGTCAGGAAGGGAATGGGCATAATGCCCACCACTGGTGCCCAAACAAACTTAAAGGAGAAGGCTAAGGCCGCCCAACTAAAAAATGTCACTGTCCCTCGATCAATGCCGGCTTCACGCAGCCACAAAGACAGCGATGAAAAAATAAGCAGCAGCGGAATACCCGCAGAAATACCTAAAAAAAACAGCGCTAGCACCCTGGGCTCAAAAAATGCGCTTAAGCTTTTCTTTTCTGTCATCGTCTCAAGGCTCATAAATCACTCATCCCCTTAATATTAATCTTCCCATACATTCTCGCCGTTACCGGTCTCGCTTCCATGCACCTGCGCGGGAGTGCAAAATCGTTTAAGCTGCGATGACTTATGCAGCTATTAATACAAAGAAAACACACAACTTTAGTAATTTTTTATAGATTATACGACAACTTGACTTGATAATATCCGTTCATTTTCTTTGAGTTTTTTCCATGCCTCATCGGGATACCTCTGTTATTGGTAAATTTCCAAACATACATATTTTAGGTGCTGGAAGCATTG
>JAPOUS010000048.1:0-4626 GCA_026708525.1 Cellvibrionales bacterium | reverse complement strand
TTTATTTTAATCAAGCAGGGCTAGATATCACCCTCATTAGAAAGCACGCATCTGCCGATAAGCGTGCAACAATCACCCTAACCAGACAGGGAAAAATTTTTGCTGCTGAGGTGACACAAACTTCCGCCAAACATCTCAAAACGGTTGATATTCTTCTAATCACAACAAAAACCTATGATACAACTGAAGCTTTAGCCTCCATTGATCATGCCATCAATGATAATACACTGATCATTATCTGCCAAAATGGTATCGAACATTACCGCATTATCGATCGTTTCCCAAACAACACCATTTATGCTGCTGTCTGCTTTGAGGGTGTAAAAAAATCAGCGCCACTCACCATAGAACATACAGGTATTGGCTTTACAGATCTTGGTTTATTAAGAGACAAAGCCTCATCTATCGACCTAAATTCTCTGACGCAAACGCAATTAATGATTCGTATGAACAACTATATCGAACAGTTAATTTGGAAAAAGCTCATTGCAAATAGCTGCATAAACCCACTGACCGTTTACTTTGACTGCTTGAATGGTAAGTTACTAAATCTGGCCCCTGCAATGGATTACATCCATCAACTAATTGATGAAGCCATGCCCGTAATGCAGGATTATCGAATTGATATACCATCAAAAGAGCTTAAACGCTATTGTATTGATGGCATAAAAAAAACAGCACATAATAGCTCATCCATGCGTGAGGATATTCATCAACATCGACAAACGGAAATTGATGCAATTAATGGTTTCATTCTGCATAGCACTAAACACCTTGCCAAAGCGGCCAAAACACATCAACATCTAGTAGATTTTATTATCGGTTGTAACCCGTCTTATTAAAAATACCTACCTAAAGACGCCTCATGACCAAACGATGAACTTAACGATTAACTTTTAATCTAATTATTTTTCATAAAGCCAGTTAAATTTAAAGGATAAAAAAAGCGATGCGACTGCACACTTTCTTAATTTTACTCATTGTTAACTTCTTTGTTTTTACAAAAAGTTTTGCTGATATGAATGAAACGCCCCCTCGGATTCAGCTCTCAAGCTCTGCCTCAATTAAAGTAATGCCTGACTATTTATCTTTTGTTGTTGAAGTCAATAAAGTTAAACAAAGCAAAGCTAAAGCTAAAGAACAGGTGGATCAAACTGTTAGCAAAATATTGGCATCATTAAAAAAATATGGTATCGAGTCAGAGAATATAGATGCCTCACAAATTTCTGCTAGCCCAAAATATAACTGGACAAAAAACGAACGCGTCTTTGTCGGTGAGCAAGTCAAGCGGACAGTCAAGGTCAAATTATACGATAAAGAAAAATACACGGACATTGTAGGGGATCTTGCAAAGCTCGACATCACTAGCTATTACCAACAAGGCTTTGGCTACAACAATATTGATGCACACCTAGAGCAAGCGTTGATCCAAGCGATTGAAAAAGCAAAACGCAAAGCTGCTGTAATTGCCAAACAATTTGATATGGAAGTCAGTCAACTCCATGAATTCTCTGAAAATCCAGGGCCTAGACCTTACCCAAGAATGATGGCAATGGCAGAAAGTGCAAAAAATCAGGATGCAGCACCCCTTGAAATTAAACCTCAAGAAATCAGTGCCACTATTTCTGCCACGTTTAATTTAAAATAGTCTCAAGCTTTCTATTGTAGCGGTCTAATAGCACCGGACACTTAAGGCCGCTCTAAAAAATTGCTTTTGGCTTCTGTCAAAAAAGCGATTGACCTTGTTTTTTTAAAATAAACGTGTGTTCTGGTCAAGTAAAATCCAAATCTGCGTTGGAAAAATACTTAAGGTTTGGGAAAATCGCTTGCAGCGCATCAGCGTCAAATGCACCAAACCATTTTGCTAACATCGCACTGTATTGATCCGTTGATATTGTCGGAATAATTCGGCCGCTGCGGCCGATATCATCATCACCACCTGCAATAAGCCTAGGATACTTACCTATCATCTCGCGTCCCTTAACTGCCCCACCCATAATCAATTGCACACTCCCCCAGCCATGATCAGACCCATCGCCATTACTGGTTAGAGTTCGTCCAAAGTCTGCTGCTGTAAAACTTGTGACATTATCTGCTAAACCTAACTCATCTAATGCGGTGTTAAATGTTGTTAGGGCTTCATCTAATGCACCCAACAACAGCGGATGATTTTCTAATTGATCATCATGGGTATCCCAACCACCCATACCCACATAAAAAATTTGTCGTTTGGTTCCTAAGATTTGTCCAGCTCGAATAAGTTGGGTGACGGCATTTAATTGCGCCGTCAGTGGGTTTTCACTATTAAAAGCCGTGTCTAACGGCAATAAATCTTGAACTATACCGCTTAAGGTCTGATCAATTAACCTCGCTTGTTGTTGCACCTCGGCAAACTGCTTAACAAACAAATGATCATGACCTGTTTGCAATAATGCATCAAAGGCTTTACCTCTTGCTCGGTTAATTTTACTGCCACTTTGGCTGCTCAATCGATTGGTAAGAGAAATAATACCATTGCTTTTCATAACATAAGGCGTGGACTCAAGCCCTTTTTGCCAAACATTATTCCCGGCGATAGAGATATTCATTCCCAAAGGCGATGGTTTATCCATAGGTTCTAAAATATCGCCCAACCGACCTGCCCAGCCTATGGGAGCGCGTGGCTTTATTCGACTATCCATCCAAAACTGTTGTTGGCTATTATGGGAGAATAACTGATCAGGCAACATAACTTGCCCCTGCTCAATCAATGCTTTGGTCACAGGTTCAATCAACGCCCCGACATTCGCAACAATACTCATTCGCCCAGATTCAAATAAGGATTGACAACCTGGCATGGCCGGATGAAATCCATAATCCACACCATCAGAAACCAATGGCTGAATAGCCAATAGTTCGTCTCTTGGTACAGCTAGATTTTGTCTTGATGTATTATACAAGTCATATTCAACATCTGATATCGGAACCACCATATTAAACGAATCATTTCCACCCAATAAAAAAATACACACTAAGGCTTTATAATCATTAAATTGAGATGCTTGGAAAATCTCACTGCCTGCCATCGTCGGTGCATGCGTGCCAAAAGCGAGACTAGAAGTTCCTACTCCTAATGTTTTTATTAAATCTCGACGCGTTAGGTTCAATGTTTTCATGACGCTACCTCTGCACGGCGTATTCAGGTGATGTGATAATTAAGGCCAAAGCTTCGTTGACTCGATCGGTTCCATCACCTTGCTCAATCGTCGATAAATAATCGATAAGAATATGCTGCATAACATCTGACATTAACCCACCCATCAATAAAGTGTTTAGATGGTCAATCAATTGCTTAGGATTTGATGCCAGTTTTTTTTCAGCGTCAACATTTAAAATAATTTGATGCAGACTACCGCCAGGACTATTTATGTCATCCGAACGTGCATAACCATAAAAGCGGTTTGTTGTATTGACAATATTGGCTTCGGTTAAAATTTGAAATTCAGGTGCAACCAATCCAAGGTCTGAAAACGTCGAATTTGGTGCAAATGTTGGCTGATAAAAATTAAATACTGACGGTGCACTAAAAGGCTTTTGAGAGAAGTACTTGTCAGGAATGCTCAGTCGATAAATCCCATTGACTCCTTTAGCATCAAAGGCCCGCCATAACTGCGTTAAACGTAAAATCGGCTCTTTTAACTTTCCTGAATAGGCTGGCAGCTTCTTATGTTGATCAAAGGCCGATTTATCTAACAATATGGCCTTAATGACCGCCGCCATATCACCCCTAATGCCGTCGCCATTATCATTAAACACTTGAGCAACACGTTTTACATATTCAGGGCTCGGATTACTGGTTACCAATCGTTCTAGTAAACGTTGCGCTATAAAAGGCCCAACATTTGGGTGGTGAAAAAGCGTATCCAATGCATCATTTAGATCTTCTTTAGCCGTTTGACCGGCAGGTAATACCGCTCGGTTCAATAAGGCTTTTTTATCCGTATCATGGGCACTTTCAAACACTGTCATAGGTTTTAGATAAGATATATCTGTCCTTCTATTGGATGAGATTTTCGTGGCATCATGGTAATTCCATCCGGTAAACACGCGTGCCAGTGCATAAATATCGTCCTGAGTATAAGTGGGTATGGGCTGACCCTGATTATCCTGCTTAATCGACCCATCCAAATTTAACTCATATAGACCTAAACTAAATAGCTGCATCAATTCCCTTGCATAGTTTTCATCCGGCCGAATTTTGCTATCAAAATTTTCTTTTTGATTGGTGCGCATACTTAAATAGTCGCCCATCACTGGGTGAAGTGTGACTGCTTCGATGAGATTTCGGTAATTCCCTAGCCCATGTAAGGCTAAGGTATCTTGGTAATTCGCTATTCCACGTGCTGCCCGTTTCAATCGCGAATTTTGCGTTGACACCACCATGATTTGACTGAGTGCGAAAGCTACCCGCTGGCGCAGCTGATCAGGTGCTGTGACTGCCGTCTCCCACCACACATCGAGCCGAGCTTTCTCCGCATCCGATACCTTGATGCCCCCCTCACTGGATGAGAGTCCTCTATCATCATAGAGCTGCTTAACAGCTAACTCATGAATCGTTTGTGGTGTATTGATCTGATGATCAACCCA
>JAPOUS010000242.1 GCA_026708525.1 Cellvibrionales bacterium | reverse complement strand
TGTGATTACCAAGCTGGCAATCATGAGCGATATGACAATAGGCTTGGATCAAACAGTCATCACCAATTACAGTATTGTCATTATGATAAGTCGCGCAATGCACCGTGGCATATTCTCTGAATGCGTTTCTTGAACCAATGTTAACGCCTGGAGAACCTCCGGTATATTTTTGATCTTGCGTCTTTTTACCAATACAGGCAAATGAGAAAAACACGTTCTCATCACCAATTTCGGTTCGCCCATCAAGAACCACATGCGAATGCAAGACATTATTTTTGCCCAAGATCACTTCAGGGCCGACATAGCAAAAAGGGCCAATTTGACACCCTTCGCCAATCACCGCACCTTCTTCAATCACGGCCGATGGATGAATATCCATGATAATTCCTTAGGAAACCTTACAAAAATCACTAGAACATCTGCATGCGCTGATAAAACCCCACATAAAAGCGATAAGGCTACAAACACAACCCATAGAAGACGTAAAATGTACTAACTTCGAAATGCCCGTATTCTAGCACAGACGCTAGTTTATCCAAGCACTCTCAACATCTTGCAGCATCCAAGCGAACAAAGAGTGACAACAAACACAGAGCAGATAAAAGGTAGTCAGCAGAAAAATTCAGGATAGAAGATAAAGAAAGATTGAGGATGGTGGGCCGTGCTGGATTCGAACCAGCGACCAATTGGTTAAAAGCCAACTGCTCTACCAACTGAGCTAACGGCCCTCAAATCTGGCGCGTATATTACTGATTTTTTTTTGTAAGGCAAGCATAAACCCAAAAAACTTTTTCTTTCGACAAATCTGATGAAAAAAAAACCTAAAAGGGCGTTTTATCGAACAAATAATGACACCGACCGACGATAGTTTTTCCCTGACTTTCTCGTAGCTATTAGCACGCACTTTTGATTAAATTGACAAAACGTGAATGTGTATTGCAAGGGAGCTACCCGTGAAAGCGTCAGAGCAAAAAAGCCAAACCGTCATTTATCTTGCCGCAATTGTGATCATCTTAGCCGGCATGAAAGTGGCAGCGCCTCTCATTGTCCCCTTTTTACTTGCCATGTTTATCGCCATCATTTCAGCGCCTTTGCTTATTTGGCTCAACAAATACCATGTCCCAACAGGGTTGTCGATTCTTCTCATTATGGGAATCTTTATCTTTTTAGGCATATCACTTAGCTCCTTAATTGGCGAAAGCATCGGTCAGTTTTACCAAAACATCCCAACCTACAGCGAAAAACTCCAGCAACTTCAACTCGGTCTTTTATCAAAAATTAACAGCTACGGCATCCCCGTTGATATCTCAGCCATCAACCATTTTTTAGACCCTAAAAAAGCCATGACGATGATTGGCTCAGTTTTCTCAAGCTTGAGCAATGTATTAACCAATACTTTTTTAATTTTATTTTTTGTGGTTTTCATTTTAATGGAAGCGTCATCGCTCCCAGAAAAAGCTCGTGAAGCCTTTGGTGCTGAAACGCAATCCATTGAAAAATTCCAACAATTTAGTGATTCAGTAAAAAAATACCTTATTATCAAATCCTTAGTCAGCCTGGGGACTGGACTTTGCGCCTGGGTTTGTCTTGAATTACTTGGTGTTGATTATCCCATTCTTTGGGGGCTACTGGCCTTTTTACTGAATTTCATCCCAACCATTGGATCAATATTGGCCGCCATCCCCCCTATGTTACTAGCCTTAGTGCAAATAGGTTTTGGAGCTGCCTTAGGTGTCGCTGTAAGCTATCTTATTATTAATACGGTTTTTGGCAATTTAGTAGAACCTAAGGTCATGGGGCGTACCCTTGGCATGTCTGCCTTTGTTGTGTTTACTTCCTTGGTATTTTGGGGGTGGCTACTTGGGCCTGTTGGCATGCTGCTATCTATTCCCTTGACCATGGTCTTTAAAATTGCCATGGACAATAGCAAAGACTATCACTGGATCGCTGTCCTCTTAGATAAATAAACCGTCCAACCAACACCAGGAGCCAAGATGCAAACCGTTATCCACCCCCTCGTTTTTGTATCCCTCTTAGTAACACTTGCTATGCCATCGGTGGCATATAAAGGCGTCAATCTCGATAAAAACATCATAGTTCACGACACCCAGCTAACACTCAACGGCTACGGCGTTCGAGAAAAATGGTTTTTTGATCTGTATGTTGGCAAGTTATATCTTAAAGAAAAATCAAACAATGCAGCGGCAATCATTGGCTCAAACCAACCGCAACTTTTAGAACTTGCCATCATCTCGAACAAAATCACCAACAGTAAAATGAAAGATGCCGTAAATGAAGGCTTTAAAAATGCGACAGGAGGTAATACAAAGCCTATTCAAAAAAACATTGCAACGCTCATGAGTGCCTTCCAAAGCAAGATCAAAAAGGGCGATGTTTTTCAATTCTTCTGGGATAGCACCCACTCAACCACACGCATTATTAAAAATGGCCAAGAGGTAGCAGCAATTGACGGCATGGCCTTTAAACAAGCCTTATTTGGCATTTGGCTCGGCGACAAACCCGCAGACAAAAAGCTTAAAAAAGGCTTGCTGGGGCTTTAGCATATTAGCAAGAAACTTTCGGGGCTGAGTAAAGCATTCATATAGCGCTTACTCGCCCTTGCTTCATTCTATATAGATAAAACTTACCATCCTTCCGGTTTGCCCATCTCTCCGGTAAGAATAGAATCGCCCAGCATCTTCAAACGTACAAAGTCCTGAATCGGATATATTTGTTATTCTCATTTGCTCAAGATGTATTCGGGCCAGCAGTAATAAATCCGCCAGGTATTTCCCATTCGACCGCAAGGAAAAAGCGCTTTCAGCTTTTTCAGGGGCCAATTTTAAAAAAGCCGTTCGCACCTCGCTACCGACTTCAAACACTCTATTAGAAATACATGGCCCTAAATAGGCTACAACACTTGAGGCATCGAAATCCTCACCTTCAACCAATAGCGCTTTTTGAACGTCACGCAAGGTGTTAAAAAGAATGCCGCTGGCAAGCGAGCGCCACCCACAATGAACCGCAGCAACAAACCTCGCCTTTTGATCTGTCAATAACACAGGCAAACAGTCCGCCGACATCACTGAGCAAACCTGCCCTTTTTGAAGCGTAAACGCAGCATCTGCCGTCAAATTTTCTGCACTGGGAAGATTAACAACGTCAGTACCGTGCACTTGCTTAAGCCAAGACCAACGCAAATTAGCATCTAACCGCGAAAATAGTGTTTCTCGGTTTTCTTCTACATTTTCAGCCTCATCGCCCACATCAAATGAGAGATTAAATCGTGCATATTTGCCTTGACTCTGACCATCTCGACGATCAGTAAAACCTGCTACCACACCCTCAACCAAGGACAAACGCTCAATCATTTATTCAGGCTCTTGTTTTAACAAAGACATTAATGCTTCTATATCCGGTGCATCTGGGATTTCCCACTCACAATAATCCTCAGAGACTGGATGCACCAACCCCAATCTAAAAGCATGCAAAGCTTGGCGCCCAAAATTTTGCAACGCAGCTATTTGCGCTTTACTGGCCCCTTTGGGAATTTTAGGCCTGCCACCATAGAGTGGATCACCGACTAAAGGATATCCTGCATGCGCCATATGCACACGTATTTGATGCGTTCGCCCTGTCTCGAGTTCACACCGGATCAGGGTATGATGAGCGAATCGCTCTTCAACGCGATAATGGGTAATGGCGTCTTTGCCGCCCACCGCTAGCACTGCCTGTTTTTGCCGATTTTTTGGGTGACGGCCTATTAACGTTTCAATTGTACTCCCTGCTGTCATTACCCCATGCACCAAGGCATGGTAATGCCTTGACACCGTACGCTCTTGCAATTGCGCCACCAAATTTGCATGTGCAGGCAAGGTTCTTGCAACCACCATTAACCCTGTCGTATCTTTATCCAATCGATGCACAATACCTGCTCTTGGCACAGCCTCAAGCTCAGGGTATTTATGCAACAAACCATTGAGTAAGGTGTTACTGTAATTTCCAGCAGCAGGATGCACAACCAAACCGGCAGGCTTATTCACTATGATGAGCGCCTCATCTTCATAAACCACGTCAAAATCGACAGATTCAGCTTTTTCGTAATTCACTACAGATTCAACGATCACATCCACCGTAATCGTTTGCCCTTCAAGCACTTTTTCTTTTGGTTTTACCGTACGATCATCCAGCCGAATCTGCCCAGATTTTATCCAACTTTGCAGTTTGGCCCTTGAATATTCGGGCATGATTTCAGCCAACACTTGATCAAAACGTGCGCTGGTTTGGTGAGGTTCGACCTTTCTGGTCATAAAAATGTGTTCTGGATCAGACATCAGTTCGCTTGGCGGTTGGGTTAACGCGGAGTTTATGATTAAATGCGTTGTTTTCCAACGAAATTAATCTTAGTTTTTATGATTTTATCCCGTTTTTGTTTGATCGTAAGCCTTCTATGTTGTGTCCTGTTTGTTGGCTGCGCAACGAACAAGCAAAATCAAATGGAATTTATGAGCGAGGACAAGCTCTATCAAAAAGCGCGAAGTTATATGACCGAGCGTAAATTTACGCAAGCCATTGAAGCCTATCAAATGCTCGAGAATCGTTTTCCTTTCGGCCAATATGCTGAAAACGCACAACTTGAAATCATTTTGGCCCAGTATAAAGCGTCGGAATATGAAGCTGCCATTGTCTCTGCCGATCGCTTTATTCGCCTGCATGTTAACCACCCTGAGTCCGACTACGCCTATTATTACCGGGGTTTAGCCGCTTTTGATGCCAACCGCTCCATCTTTGATCGTTTCTTTAATCTGGATATGAGCGAACGCGACCCGAGCGCCGCCAAAGAGTCTTTCAATAACTTTGCTGAATTGCTCAACAAATACCCTGATAGCCGCTTTGCTGCCGATGCTCGTGGCCGAATGATTTATTTACGAAATATTCTTGCTCGCCACGAAGTGCATATTGCAGATTTTTACCTAAGGCGTGGAGCTTACACAGCAGCCGTTAATCGAGGCAGTTATGTGGTTGAGCATTTTCAACGTTCAACAGCCGTTGGTGACGCCTTAGCCATTATGATTCAAGGCTATCAAATGATGGGCATGGATCGATTAGCCAATGACACTTTACGTGTTCTTAAGCTTAACTTCCCCGAGCATTTAGCAATCAAAAAAGACGGCACCTTTAACCCTAAATACACACTTGAAGCCTCTGAGATTAAGGCGGCAGCCGAAGGTACCAACGGGCTTCGCTCACCGATCAAAACAAATTAAACAGCCACTGGTCCACCAACAAAAGCACCTGCTCACGCATCATCTGCGGTGGTTTCTCTATACAAATGAAAAAAATGCAAATGATAAAAAATGCAAGTAATGGAGAAACCTTGCGTTGATCAATGCACAATAAAACAATTGCTGTGAAACTCGTTCCCTCACTCGAGCATGAGAGCGAGATTCACTATTTCATACCCAACAAATGCGGCGAATCAATGTGCCATCACCATAAGAGCTGCATTTTTCACTTACCAATCTTCCAACCATTGGTTATGGGATAGCGCCTGTCGCGCCCAAAATCACGCTGAGAAATTCGGACACCAATAGCTGATTGACGTCGTTTGTATTCGTTAAGGTCAACCAATCGAAGCACTCGATTAACCTCATTTTCGTTAAAGCCTGCATTAATAATCGTGTGCGCGCTCTGATCGCATTCGATATAGCGATAGAGAATTTCATCAAGCACCTCATAAGGCGGCAGGGAGTCTTCGTCTTTTTGGTCTGGCGACAACTCTGCCGAAGGTGGACGCTCTATAACGCGCTCAGGAATCACAGGCGACTCCCCCAGAGCTTTAGCTTTTTCATTCAGAAAACGCGCTAACGCAAACACTGTCGTTTTTGGCACATTTTTAATGGCATTAAAACCACCTGCCATATCTCCGTAAAGGGTACAGTAACCTACGGACACCTCAGATTTATTGCCCGTCGTCAACAGCAGATACCCTTTTTTATTGCTAATCGCCATTAACAGTACGCCACGGGCTCTGGCCTGAATATTTTCTTCTGTGGTATCTTTGCCCGTACCGGCAAATTGCCCAGCTAAAGCCCCCATAAACGCATCATACATTGGCTCTATTGCAATTGTATCGTACTGCACACCAAGTCTTTTAGCTTGAATGCCCGCATCTTCAACACTCATTTGCGAGGTGTATTTAAACGGCATCATCACGGCCATCACATTGTCTTTGCCCAACGCTTCAGCAGCAATTGCCAAAGTTAACGCAGAATCAATCCCCCCTGAAAGTCCTAGCAACGCCCCCTTAAATCCATTTTTATGGACATAGTCTTTTACTCCTAATACCAAGGCCTGCCAAAGCTCCTCTAAAGGCTCCTGTAGGGCCGACACTTCCCCAGACTGCATCAACCATTGATCCTGGGCTTTGTGAAACAATACAGAAACGATAGCCTCTTTAAAAAATGGCGCTTGTACTTTTAAATCCTGATTAGCATCTAAGGCGATCGATCCACCATCAAAGACCAGTTCATCCTGACCGCCCACAGCGTTGGTATAAACAATAGGTATTTGGCAATTTTCGATGTGTGAACTTAGCAGATCTAATCGCGCTTCTTGTTTACCTTGATGAAAAGGTGACGCATTCAAATTTAAGATGCAATCCACACCCAACTTGGCTGCCTCAGCAATTGGCGATTCGTGCCAGACATCTTCACAAATAGTTAACGCAAAACGCATCCCCTTTAACGAAAATACCACAGGATCAGTCCCTGCTACAAAATAGCGGTGCTCATCAAAAACCTGATAATTCGGCAACTTTTGCTTATGGTAAGTGGCAAGGATATCCCCTTGATAAAGCACGCGTGCACTATTGAATAATTTTCCATCTTCATTAAGTAAAGGCAGACCCACAACCCAGGCGGATTGTGACTCAGCATTGGCTTGCTTAAGCTTATCCATCGCCTCATTGATACGAAGCGTTAAGCTATCTCGGAGCAGCAGATCTTCAGGCGGGTAACCTGTAAGGGTTAATTCAGGAAAAAGGATAAGATCACAACCCTTAGCTTCTGAAGTTTCTGCTACATTAATAATCTTTTGGGTATTTCCATCAATGTCGCCAACTAGGGTATCAATTTGCGCCATGATGACAGTAAAGCTTTGCATAGGGACTTTCTTTATGTTTTGCTTAAATTTTGCGATAGCAAAACTACCAATAAGTCCCAATAAACACAATGAATAAAGCAACAAATGAATGACAGCGCCATGAACAAACCACAAAAAACTGGCCTTGCGCGTATCAAAGCTGCCACAGGCTATTCCATAAAAGGCCTCAAAGCTGCCTGGATCAATGAAGCGGCTTTTAGGCAGGAGGCCATTGCTATGCTCCTAATGACCCCCCTCGCCTTTTGGGTTGGCCAGAGCGGTCTTGAGCGTGCAGTACTTATTGCCGTTTGCTTTTTAGTTATTCTCATGGAGTTAGTGAATTCGGCGATTGAAGCCGTTGTAGACCGCATAAGTGATGAGCGACACCCCTTATCAGGCCAAGCAAAAGATATGGGTTCAGCCGCCGTTTTCTTAAGCTTGATACTGGTCGCCATTACCTGGGGGTTTATTTTTATTGACAATTTCGCCTAAACGGGCGACTAGTGCTTGACATCAGTACCAGAAATCTGGAAAATTCCGCCCTCAATTTTATTTAGAACCCAAAGTTTTGGCTGTACTTGATGACAAATCTTGTTAAACAGGCAAATCTCGTTAAACAGTAAAGAGGCATTATCGTGGCCAACTCTCCACAAGCAAAAAAACGTGCTCGTCAGGCTGAAAAGGCGCGTATAAAAAATGCAAGTCAGCGTTCTATGGTTCGCACTTACATCAAAAAAGTCATCGCTGCGGTTGAAGCCAACCAAAAAGAACAAGCAGCAGAGTCCTATAAAGTAGCCGTGCCTGTTATCGACAAAATGGTTAACAAAGGCATCATCCACAAAAATAAAGCAGCCCGCTTAAAGAGCCGCCTAAATAAGAAAGTGGCCGCAATGGCGTAAGCTCTTTCTTGACATAAAAAAACAGGCAAACAGCCTGTTTTTTTATCTACTTTTGCCGTACCCCAAACCAACACACCAATAACGATAATATTTTCACTACCAACCGGGATAACTTGCTTGGATATATGAAGATACTACCTATAAACCTTTACATCCTCACACTATCCACCATCATCGGGCTAACCTCTCAGCAAGCGACTCACGCAGCCAAGCCTCCAATATTTTTCCAACAATTACTGTGCTTATTCTGCTACAAAAAAAATGAAGAGCAATCCATAGTTACCAGCGAAATCTACAAGAAAACCACCATGGAGCATGGTGCTACTGAGCCGGAGCTCCCCGCCCAGCAGGTCCTGCATGCTAACTGGCGTGAAGACTAGCTCACTAGAACCTCAACCTCCCGTACTGACTTAATACCCCCACTAAAGAAAAAACCTAACCCTGGCGAAGCGCTTTAAACCAAGCCTGCCTCTCCTCTTCTCCCGCTTCCGGACTATAAAGCAAAGTTCCTAGGGTTTCTCCATCCAAAATTCGCATCACAACATTGGAAACCAACCCGCTGGCAATAACCGTATCCGCCTTGGCACACGAAGCCAACTCAGCTGCCTTAACCTTACTTTGCATACCCCCGCGGCCAAACTTGCCGCCATCACCTGCCATCGCAAGCAATGACCCATCACCCGCTTCTGACTCAGTAATTAACTGCGCTTGCTTGGATTTTCTTGGATCTGCATCAAACATCCCTTCTTGATCCGTCAGCAAAATCAACACATCCGCTTTGACTATATTAGCCACGATAGCAGCCAGCGAATCGTTATCACCGAACTTTAACTCTTCATTGGCGACCGTATCATTTTCATTAACAACAGGCACCACCCCCCAATCAAGCAAGGTATTCAAAGTGGCTTTGGCGTTTTGATAGCGACTATCACTCACCACATCATCGTGTACCAAAAGAATTTGGGCAGTTTGTTTGCCTTTCCCCTCAAAAGCATTTTGCCACGCCTCAACTAAACCCGACTGCCCAAGCGCTGCCGCTGCTTGAAGCTCGGCTAAAGTAGTTGGCCGCTCGCAAAAACCTTTCCGCACCACACCTTCTGCTACCGCACCAGATGAAACCAACACGACCTGCTTACCTTGATCCATCAACTCAGCCAATTGTGCCGCCCATGATCGCATCAAGGGCTGATTTAACCCTTTGCCATTATCGGTTAACAGGGCGCTACCTATCTTTACCACCACTCGCTGTGCTTTTTTTAGGCGCTCTCGATATTCAGTCACAGAACCCTCGGATCTTGTTATTCTCTGTATTCAACGTCCACGTCAAAGTCATCATCATCATCGAACTCATCATCAAATTCATCAGATGCCGCTTCTTGCCTTTTTGCCGCACGGTACGCCAGTAAACTCTCTCGCCCCTGCTGCTGTATCAACTGGCGCTTTTGCACTTCAACGTCCGCAAAATCGGCATCTTGCAGGTTTTCTTGATATTCTTCAACCTTATCCATCACATCGTAAACCAGTGCATCGCAGCCCTCACCCGTTAAGGCCGAAATAACATACACCTTACCTTCATACCCGAGTGCTTCAACCACAGCATCAGCTTTTGCCTGCCTTTCATCTTTAGGAACAAGATCCATTTTATTGAGCACCAACAAACGAGGCTTATCCGCCAACGCATCACTAAACAAGGCCAACTCATTAACAATAGCCACAGCCTGATCCGCAGGATCTCCCTCAAAAGGTGCCATATCAATAATATGCAAGAGTAAGCGAGTACGTGATAGATGCTTTAAAAACCGAATACCAAGGCCGGCACCAATAGATGCACCTTCGATGATACCCGGAATATCCGCCATGACAAAACTGCGGTGATTATCCAAACCAACCACCCCAAGATTGGGCACCAAGGTAGTAAAAGGATAATCTGCAACTTTAGGCTGGGCACCAGACACTTTACGGATAAGCGATGACTTGCCGGCATTTGGAAAGCCCAGCAACCCCACATCTGCAAGTACGTTTAACTCCAAACGTACATGGCGCTCTTCGCCCTCAGTACCTGGAATGGTTTTTCGCGGTGCGCGATTAGTACTGGACTTAAAATGGGTATTACCCAAACCACCTTTACCGCCTTTCGCTATGACTAAACGCTGACCATTTTGAGTTAACTCACCAATCATTTCATCTGTTTCATCATCATAGGCGGCTGTACCCATAGGAGCAGGAATAATCAAATCGGGCGCACCTTTACCTGAGCAATTTCGCCCTTTGCCGGGCTCACCATTTTTAGCTCTAAAAAGCCGCTGATAACGAAAATCAGAGAGAGTATTAAGGCTTTCGTCAGCTTCTAAAACAACGCAGCCGCCCTTACCACCGTCACCACCATCAGGCCCACCTTTTGGGATATATTTTTCTCGGCGAAAGCTTAAGCAACCATTGCCACCCTTACCTGCCTGGATCGAAACCACTGCCTCATCGACAAATTTCATGGTTTATTTTCTCAAATTGACACAAAAAAAAAGCCCTGTCAGCTAACCTGGCAGGGCTTTTTAAATCAAAAAACTTTAAGCAACAACAGAAACGTATTTACGGTTCTTAGGGCCTTTAGTTTCGAATTTAACCGTACCATCAACGGTGGCAAACAAGGTATGATCGTTACCGACACCTACACCAGGGCCTGCGTGAAAACGCGTACCACGCTGACGGACTAAAATATTGCCTGCGGCTACAGCTTGACCACCAAAACGCTTAACACCTAAACGTTTACTAATCGAATCGCGGCCGTTATTAGTACTACCACCTGCTTTCTTATGAGCCATACTACTCTCCTAATATCGTTCGTTGGCCTGCGGCTTATGCGCTAATACCAGTGATTTTAACTTCTGTATACCACTGACGGTGACCGGCACGCTTCATGTGGTGCTTACGACGCTTAAATTTGATAATATTGACTTTCTTGTGACGGCCATGGCTAACGATTTCAGCCGTAACCTTTGCACCGTCAACAACTGGGGCACCAATTTTAACATCGCTACCTTCACCAACCATCAATACATTATCAAAAGTAATGGTTGATTCAGTCTCTGCTTCGATTTTTTCAAGCTTAAGGGTTTCACCCTCTGTCACTCGGTGTTGCTTACCACCTGCGGTGATCACTGCGTACATGATTTTCTCCAAATTGGCCTGCTTGCAAATAGTTGACTGAATTAAAGGGGGCAAGACCAGGCACTGGCAGTTAGCCAGATTTAAGAGCGGCGATTATACAGAAAAAATTAGTAAATTCCAAAGAAAACCTCTGACATTTTTTGGACTACCTAGGAAAATTTGACCTACAAGTAATTTCACTAATATGGAATGTCGCATCATGATTGATTTCGCAAGCGAAGCTCAGAGTAGAGAGGCACTTAATTTGCGCCCCCTCATCCACTGCTCATGGCGAGGCAGCGACAGAAGACAAAGGAACCTTCTTGGCAAGCAACATCTAATAAGTAGCCATAAACTTCCAGACTAACAGCCTCAAGGAGATAACAGTCTCTATGCGCACCCATCACCGCCTAACGATTATTGCATTAATTATAGCGCTTGGCAGCGGAAACTGCCGCTCAAACCCATCCCAAAAAGACGGCATAGACTGGATAAAAAAAGCGGCCTTAATAGCAGTACCGGCTGCTTTCCTTATCGGAGGTGCAACATGGATTTACTTCAGAAGTAAGCAGACCAACACCCCCAACAAAGAAACAGAAACAATAGAAGAAACCCGAGCTCGACTTACCAAAGAGCGAGAACAAAGAGAAATGACGTGCTTCGGCCGCCTAAAAACACCCAACAAAGAAACACTTGCAGCATTTGAACGTGAATTAAATAACTTCCCATCGGATGATGCGCTTTTACTCTATGGAGGAGACACCTTTAAAAACATAAAACAAACTAACATGGGGTTTTATCTCAACCTTCTTGATATTTGCGTAAAGCTTGGCATCAATGCGCTACCAAGCTCACACCCAACAACTAACAACTACCAAAAAACCCTTATTGAAAACATCGCAGGCTTCATAAATAAACACAAAATAGACAACTCTAAATCCTTTAGAGACAAATTCTATGAAACATGCACAAAAACCTACTCAAAATCCATGGACACTGATTACGCGGAGGCTTTAGTCAGCATCACTACTAACGACATACCATTCAGTAAAAAACCTGATGATTACTACGAAGAGATGAACCAGGATGCAAAAAATTTCAAGGCATTCCTTAAATCACAAAAACATCCAGTATTTGGCGTCAACATCCACGAACCCAAAGAAATGTCTCAAACTTATAATGGATTGACTATCAATTCCGGTTTAGCTTGCGGACACTTATTGCTATGCAAAGCAAACTCCTACGCAGTCAATTGGAAGTTTTTTGAAGACACAATCAACCGGAATGAAAAGGCTATCACTAAAACCCTAAACCAAACGAACACTTTTCCACTCAACAGCAATGAATACCATAAAGATAGAATGAAAGCACACCTTTATGAATATGGCAAAAGCAGCGTTTCAAATATAGAGAACATCAAAAAACGGTTTAAAAGACAAAACCCAATCTAACAAAGTCGGCTATTTTTTAACTGGTACGCCATTATTCATACGAGAAAGCAACAGAGAAGACCTTGACTACTAGAGGCATGCAGCCTAGCATGCTCTCTTTTTATTATTGTCAGTCAAGACCATGCAAGCAGCTCGCGAACTCATACAAGACCAACTCGAGGCCGTTAACAACCGCATCATTGAAAAACTCCAGTCACGCGTAAAATTGGTAGAAAACATTGGCGAATACCTTGTTAGCGCGGGCGGCAAACGCTTGCGTCCCGTCTTAGCATTACTCGCAGGCAAAATCACAGGCTTCGCACCACAGCATATTGATTTCGCCACCGTCATTGAATTTATCCACTCCGCCACCCTCTTACATGATGATGTGGTAGATCTTTCAGAGCTTAGGCGTGGCCGGCCAACGGCAAACGCAAACTTTGGCAATGCGTCAAGTGTTTTAGTGGGCGACTTTATTTATTCTAGAGCCTTTCAAATACTGGTCGAACTCGGCAGCATGCCGGTCATGAAGCTCTTATCCGATACCACCAATCAAATTGCCGAAGGCGAAGTATTGCAATTGGCTAAAGCAGGCGACCCTGAGTGCTCCATTGAGGATTATCTGCAAGTCATCACAGACAAAACTGGCATTTTATTTGCTGCCGCCATGAAAGGCAGCGCTATTTTAAGTGACGCCAGCGAAGAAATTCAACAAGCACTGTATGATTTCGGCATGAACCTTGGCATCGCCTTTCAATTGGCGGATGATGCACTCGATTATCAAGGTGACGCCAACCTTATCGGCAAAAATGTCGGGGATGACCTTGCCGAAGGCAAGCCCACCTTGCCACTTATTAAAGCAATGGAGCTGGGCACACCCGACGAAAAAGCTGTGGTTTATGATGCTATACAAAACAAAACCAAAGAAAATCTCAATCACATTATCAACATCACCCAAAAAACCGGTGCTATCGAGATAACTTATCAACTGGCGTTGGACTACATCAAGCAAGCCAAAACAGCGCTTTCGATTATTGAGCCTTCAGCATACACTCAAGCTTTAGCTGAATTAGCTGACTTTGCCGCCGGCCGACAAAGCTAGCCAAAAAAACAAGGAATCCGTTTATGTCAGAGTCGAAACTCAGCCGGGAAGATATCATCGCTTCCGTTGCTGAACTGATTGCCGAGCAGGGCCTTGAAAACTTAACTATGCGCAACATAGCCAACCATGTTGGCTGTTCAGTTGGCACCTTACCGCATTATTTTGATGGTAAAGATGATATCGTCGTTGCGGCACTTAACTGGTCAAATGAACGGATTTTTTCACGCCTTGGGAATATGCCACTGTCTGATATTCGTATTGACTCACTCCTACCCCTCATTGCCTCCGCCATGCCCATTGACGAGCATGCCGACATTGAATGGCGCGTTAGACTTTGTCTTTGGGATTATGCGGTAACAAGTAGCGACATGCGAGAAACTGTCAACACCATCAACCAAACGGTTATCGAATTAATCGAAGGGCTCATTGAGCAACTGCAAAAGAACAACGAAGTACAACCTGAATTAAACACAAAAATCACGGCACTGACATTCTATCAACTCTGCATGGGCGGGGGTTTTAATATGCTGCACAGCCCACTCGCCGAACGCGAAGAAAAGCTACAACCCTTACTGCACTATATTCAAAGCTTAAAATTATAGGTCGCAACAAAAACGATAATAATTATTATTTGCAAAAGCTTGATTTTTCTTAGGATTTCGCCCCATTTCCTTGCCAGTTTGGGCGTTTTTTAGTAAATTGCCTACCGATTTTAACGCCCTATCAACGACCAGATTAAAAAGAGGACGCAGTTATGCCAAAAATTAATCGTTACCAAGATATCAGCGAAATCGATCGCGAAGCAAAAAAAGACTTTATTGATCGTCACTCGGCTTTCGTTCACTGTGAAGGCACAGCTAAAGCTGGTGAAGCATTTGCCGTGACTGTTAAAGTCGGTGAAGAGTATCAGCATCCAGACGACATGGATCACTACATCTCAAGCGTTGCACTTTACAACAAAGATACCAAGCTTGCTGAAGCAACCTTCTTTGCTGGCAGCCAAGGCGGCCAAGACAAAAAAGGCAACACCACGGTGACTTTTAATGTTGTTTTAGACAAAGATGCTGAGTTTGTTGCCCATGCATTCTGCACCAAGCACGGCCTTTGGGAAAGTGACCCTGTTAGCGTAACAGTTGCTGCGTAACTCTCTTAAAGATACACATAAAAAAGGCGCATGCTGCAAAACATACGCCTTTTTTATATTCCTCTTTTGCGAATGCACTAGTTAACGCATTCACTCTTCATCATTCAACGGCTTTAAAATACCAACGTAAGGTAAATTACGGTAAAGCCCAGCGTAATCCAAGCCATAACCCACCACAAACTCATCCGCCACATCAAAGCCTGAGTAATCGACGTTAATATCCACTTCACGGCGTGCTTTTTTATCTAAAAGCGTACAGATTTTTATGGATTTAGGGTTTCTTTCTTGAAGAATTTTAGTGACTTTTTCTAGAGTAAAACCTGTATCAATAATATCATCCAAGATAAGTAAGTGATGCGAATCTATTGCCGTTTGCAAGTCCTTAATGATACGCACTTCTTTTGAGCTAACCGTTGCACTGCCATAAGAGCCCACAATCATGTAATCCAACAGAACAGGACAAGTCATGCTTCTTACCAAATCGGAGGAGAACATCACAGCCCCTTTCATTAAGGTCACGACAATTAAAGGCTCAGAAATATCGGCATAATCCTTTGATATAATTGCCCCGAGTTCCTCGACTCGCTTGGCAATAACTTCTTTTGAATAAAAAACGCGCTCTATATCTGGGTGAGTCGCCATAGGAAAAACTCTGTGTTGGATTCAAAAGAAAGCTATTGTATAGACATAAATGCAGATTGCACTTGTTTTACCGATTATTTTTTAAGCAACCTTAACCTTGGCCTAGTACATCATGTTAAATCAATTGCTGAGTGAGATATTTTTTCAAAGCACCCTCTCCTCGTTCCCATGCTTTGCGTGGCAACGCGTTTTGTAACTAGACAATAGCTGTGACGAGTAGATAAGCAAGGCTAAGATTTGGATTTATGCTAGGGCCTGCAACGCTTGTTTAACACCTTCTGCATAAGCTGCATCCACTTGCTGGCAATTATTTAGATGCCGATCTTTTATTGCTTGTGGCGCATCACCCAAAGCCCTTGCCGTATTCTCAAACAAGACCAGTTGCTGCTCTTTCGACATGAGCTGAAATAATAATCGTGGCTGCGTAAAGTAATCGTCATCTTCACGATGATCAAAATGATCGGCGTAATTTTCAATCGATAATGGTGGCTCTCGAGAATCACGATCATCTGCCCATTCGCTTTCACTATTGGGTTCATAACCTATAGTCGCGCCTGCATTATCATCAACCCGCATCATGCCATCTCTGTGATAACTATGGTATGGGCATTTAGGGGCATTAACAGGTATCAAATGATGGTTCACGCCCAAACGGTATCGGTGAGCATCACCATAAGAAAATAAACGGCCCTGCAACATTTTATCCGGTGAAAATCCCACACCAGGGACGACACTCGCTGGGTTAAACGCTGACTGCTCAACCTCCGCGAAGTAGTTTTCGGGATTTCGGTTTAACTCTAAAATACCAACTTCAATCAAGGGGGCATCTTTTTTTAACCACACCTTAGTTAAATCGAAGGGGTTATAATCCAATTTACCCGCCGCCTCTTCAGACAGAACTTGAACACACATCTTCCAACGTGGAAAATCTTTCGCTTCAATACTGTCGAACAAATCTTTTTGATGGCTTTCGCGATCTTTACCAATCAAGCTTTCGGCTTCTTGATCGGATAAATTCTCAATACCTTGCTCAGAATAAAAATGAAACTTCACCCAGTAACGCTCATTCTCTTTGTTAATAAAACTAAAAGTATGGCTACCAAAACCATGCATGTGACGATAAGTTTTAGGAATACCACGATCACTCATAACGATTGTTATTTGATGAATCGCCTCGGGTAATAACGTCCAAAAATCCCAATTATTTTTAGCGCTTCGCCGATTGGTTTTGGGAT
>JAPOUS010000236.1 GCA_026708525.1 Cellvibrionales bacterium | reverse complement strand
CGGGTGAAATGCGCAATGATACCAATGTAGGATTAAGAAATCGGGATAGTGTTTTGGGCGATATTGTTCGCAGTTCTCCTACTTTTGTGGGTCATGTCCCTGAAGGTGTTTCAGGAAAAGATGCCATAAAAGGCCCTAAAAAGTTGGATTTTAATGCGGTACACCCTAACCTCACCAGTTGGTGGAATCTAAGTATGGATGACCTGATGCCGCAAGAGTATAAGTCGCCCTTCCGAAGAGATGATGTTGTTTATGTGAATGCTAACGATGGAATGTTGCATGCGTTTAGGCATTCTAAACCCACGCAAGACGGTGAAGGCAGAGATATTGATGGCAAAGAAATTTTTGCTTATATGCCAAGTTATATTGCCTCGAGTGAAGAAAAAGCAGGATTGCACTACCTTACAGACCCGAACTATCAGCATAGATTTATGAATGATGGAACCGCTTGGGTTAAAGAGGATGTTTATCTTCATAAGAAAAGTGATTGGCGTACGCTGCTAATCAGTGTGCCGGGCGCTGGCGGTCGAGGCATCTCCTTACTTGATGTAACGGATATTCATAATGGCAGTGTTGATGAAGCCAAAGGTTCTCAGTTAGATGAAATCGTGCTTTGGGAGTTCACTCACCCTGAGTTAGGTATTACCTTGGTCGAACCTTATATAGGACTCATGCGTAATGGTATGTGGGGCGTGATTGTTGGCAACGGTTACGATAGCCAAAGTGGTCAGGCTAAGGTGTTTATTATTAATGTAGAGCCAAACTTAAACGATGGTTGGACGCAAGATGAGGACTATTTCATCATCGACGCTGATATAGCATTAGAGGATGAATATGGTGCCAATGGCATGTCGACGGTAGTTGCAGCAGATGTATTTGAAGATACAGAGCTTTGTGCTCCCAGTAGAGAGGGTTTGAATCATGTCTTTCCCGATCCTTGTGTAACTGCTGAAGGAACTAACGGAGATGTCATGATAGGTCACTATTATTGGCCAGGTTATGGCACGGTTGACCGGCTTTATGGTGGTGATTTATATGGAAATATGTGGGCCCTTAACGTGATGTCAACCGATCCGAGTCAATGGACGGTAGACTTTGATCAAAAGCCTTTATTCACTGTGCCAAGAGATGAAGACGGTTTACCTCAGCCTATTACTGCGCCACCTAGATTGGCTTGGGCGTTTCCTATTTCACGTTGTGATGCGCCAGATCAAGATGAATACATAACAACTTATCGACAATCACGTTATGGTGATCGATTAAAATTAGATACTGGAGGATATTTTGGCGATCAGAATGTACAGCCATTTGAGGATTGGGATTTTGAAGGGGTATCTATTATTGCTGATGGAGTGGGAAATGCTGAGGGTGATGAGAAGCTTCATCAGCGAGATTTAACCTGCGGTCCCAATGTCATGGTGACCTTTGGTACTGGGCAGTTCATAACAAAAGAGGATGTAACAGACACGAAAAAACGCGCTTTTTATGGTGTGTGGGATAATCATAAATCAAACCATTATCCATTAACCTTGAGTGATCTTGAACAGCGGGTGTTTATCACTGCCGGAACGGGAGAAGAGTTAACTCGACGTATAAGAGATGTTGATGGTTTTAACCCAGATGTAGAAAACGTGTTTTCACAATATGATGAAGCAACGGATTTTGGCTGGTATGTTAATTTTGATCAACCAGGCGAGCGAGTGACATACTCTCCGCTACTTAATAGACGCACTAATGAAGTTGTTTTTGCTAGTATTATTCCTGAAGACGAAGCATGTGGTGTTGAAGGCTATACCATAGTACATAGACTAGATACATTTAGCGGACTGCCGACGCAGG
Source organism: Cellvibrionales bacterium (assembly GCA_026708525.1). GTDB lineage: Bacteria > Pseudomonadota > Gammaproteobacteria > Pseudomonadales > DT-91 > CAKMZU01. The sequence continues at coordinate 15,146 of JAPOUS010000236.1, read as the reverse complement.
ATAAAAGAGTCGATGAAAGTATTCACAAGGATGGTGTGATTGCGCAAGGATTTAAAGGCTTAAGTTACGGTATGTCAGATATTGGTAAAGATGGTGTTACAGGCGATGAGTTTTTCGCAGTAGCAACAAAAGATGGTTACATTGGCCAGCGATCAATTCGAGGTACTCCACCGCCGAGAGGTATTGTCGCTTGGTATGAATTAGAACAATAAGGAACCCTAAAATGATAAAAAAACGTTTAGCTAAAGGGTTTTCCCTTATTGAATTAATGATAGTCGTAGCTATTGTTGGTATTTTGGCAGGTGTTGCTTACCCTTCATATGTGCAATATACGGAACGTGTGCAGCGTGTGAAGGCGCAAGAGGCATTAGAAGGGATGGCAATGGCGATGGAGCGTGTGCGTTTAGAGCAAAACGATTATCGCTTATTTAATGGTGCGGCAACACCAACGGATATCTCTACGTCAACACGCCCTAATGCGAATTTTTATCCAGATCAATCACCCATGAGTGGAGCAGCACGATATAACTTAACAGTAGAAGAAGCTACGCGTGGTTTTTTTGTACTGCGTGCAACGCCAATAAATGGGCAATTAATGGATGGTGATGGCTACTTTGAACTGCACTCAACGGGCCGGAGAGGTTGGGATCAAGACGGCGGGGGTGTTGGTGCGAATGAATGGTGCTGGAGTGATCGGAAAGGTGCGTGTTAATCTAACGATAAACTAATGGTTTAAATTTATTAAAACCTCCTGTAGTCTTTCTAGATAACAGGAGGTTTTTTTATGGCTTATGATAAATTTACACTTTACCACCACCCTGCTTCTCGCAGCTCTCGTGCGCGTTGGGCACTGATTGAAACCCTAGGCAATGAGGGCTTTGATCTAGTCACTTTTGATCTTTATGAAGCGTCACAATATGACGATGATTTTTTAAAGAAAAACCCCAATCACGCCGTGCCAGTCTTGGCGGTGACTAAAGATAATGAAACCCATCATATTTTTGAAAGTGGGGCGATTATTTTATGGTTGGCGGATAGCTTTCCTACCGCAGAGCTTGCGCCTTTGGCGAATAACTTTTCATTGGAACGCGCAACATTTTTGCAGTGGTTTACCTTTGTCTCTAATAGTTTTGATGCCATGCTGTGGCAAATTCGCTTGAATGAAGAGTTATTGCCTACAGAGAAAGCAGATACAAAAACGCCAACCCGTTACCGTGAAAAAATTACTACGGATGTCGAGCCGCAATTGGTTGCGCAGTTAGCCGATAATGCCTATTTCTTAGGGGATAAATTCTCAGCGGTAGATATTATTTTAACGCACTGTTTATTGTGGGCGCAGATGTATGGATTGTGTACTCACGATAAGCTTAACGCTTATGTCGAGCGAATGATGGCAAGGCCAAGCTTTTTACAGGCTTATGATGATATGGATAAGTTTAATCCGGCGTTATCAGATGATGCGCCTTTGAAGGATAAGTTGATAGGGTAAATTAGTAGAGCGTATGCATTCCCACGCAGAGCATGGGAACGAGATCAATAGTTTCTACCGTTCGTCCTGAGCTTGTCGAAGGACGTTAAATTTACATAGGTTAAACCTTATGGAAATACCTAAAGTACCACCAACCACACCACCATCGTTATCACAGCGGTTCCAAGCAGATTAAGCACAACGCCATTTCGTGCCATATCGCGTGTTTTTACAAGCCCACTGCCCATCACAATCGAGTTAGGCGCTGTAGCAACTGGCATCATAAATGCGCAGCTCGCACTGAGTACCGCAGGCACCATCAATACCTCTGGATTCATATCTGCACTTAAGGCAGTAGCTGCCAATACTGGCATAAGCAATACCGTGGTTGCTGTATTGCTGGTGGTTTCCGTTAAAAAAGTAACAAATAACGCAATCAAACAGACAGCAATGACAGTCGGCAATACAGTGATGCCCGATAACGCATGCGCTAAGTGATCGCTTAAGCCCGATGCCGAAAACGCTTTGGCTAAACAAATACCTCCGCCAAAGAGGAGTAAAACGCCCCAGGGGATTTGTTGTGCTTTTTCCCAGTTAAGTAATTTTTCACCTTGGCCATTAGGTATCATGAACATGGCAACAACTGATAAAAGTGCAACTGAGGCATCATTGGCAGGAATATTTAACAAGCCACGCCAGCCACCAAAAGGCTCTGTTCGGGTGATCCAAAGAAACGCTGTGATGGCAAATACCCAAATGACCCGTTTTTCGTAAGCTGACCACTTGCCCATATCAGGTAATTGAAACCCGCCATTATAGGTTAATGACCTGCCAAGCCATGCCCATGCAATGATGATCATGAACAAAACGGTTGGAATACCAAAGTGCATCCAGTCCGAAAAGCCTAACTCAGCGCCTGCGTTATCATTATACACTTGCATAAATACCAAATTGGCTGGTGTGCCAATAGGCGTGCCCAACCCTCCAATGCTGGCAGACCATGCGATACCAAGCATCAACGGAATAGCCAATTTAAGATCGTTTTTTTCGGCGAGAATAGCCAACGCCACAGGCAGCATCATCAAAGTTGTTGCTGTATTGCTAATCCACATACTCAAAAGGGCAGTCGATGCCATAAATCCAAGCAACAACCCTCGGCTTGAATGTTTACCAAACAAACGAATCATAAAGACAGCCAGTCGCTTATGTGCGCCACTGCTTTCCATCGCTTTCGATAAAATAAACCCACCGAGTAATAACAATATTAACGGCGAGCCATAACTTGCACCAATGACGTGTTTATCTAATGTGCCGGTTAATTGAAATACCGCTAAAGGAATTAATGACGTAATAGGAATAGGCACAGGCTCAAATAGCCACCAAATAACGCAAAGCACAGCAACAAAGACAGTGACCGATAAATGAAAATCAAAGCCTAAAAAATGCAAAGTCAGGCAGGATGCTAGCGCGAGAATAAGGCCTGAGAATAGCGCAATGGTTTTATGCATAGGGATATTGTTCAGCGTTTTTTGATTACTTTAATAAGCAGGTAGCTAAAAAGCAATGTTGCTAGGTTATCTATGCGAAGGGTAAGTCAGGATAGTTGGGGTGAGAGCTAAGGCTATAGTCATAAAGTTGTGTTGTATTTAGCACCTCAATAGGGCCACTCAATAATCCTAAGCCTCTTAATTCGGCCACTGTTAGATCATCGATATTTTCAATAGATGAGGTGTCAATATTAAAAGTCACTTGATTCTTGTTTGATTCGCTTTGAACTTTAACGCTACCAGGAAATTGAAAAGCATAGTCTACCGTTTGAGTAACGCCTGTATCGTCAGTTGCGCGTATTTTTAAATTAAATAGAGCGCTGTCACTCACTACGATTTTTGTGTAGTCAGTGATTGAGATTTCGTTCGATGATGTATCAAGAGCAAAAAAACCACCAGCGTCATCCATCAATTCGATACTGGCAATGCTGGTCTCGACATCCGTTGCAGAGACATCCAATACCGTTAAGTTATCTTGTAAATTATGTTGAAGCCACTGGGTATTAATCGTTGAGAGGAAGCTATCTTCTTGGCCATTTTTATCCTCAGTCCAGGCGAGTTGTAATTGCTGGTTAGGTAACTGTATGACAGATATTTGGGTGATTTCGTTAGTGCTTAGGGTGTCGTGAATAATAATTTCAGTTGTTAACGCTTCGCCTGCTTGATTAAAGTATTTGCCTTTGATTTGTGTTGAAGCGTCTTGAGCTTCTACCCAGGTAATAAAAAAACCATCATGGGTTTCAAGTAAATGGTAGCGCCCAAGTGTTAAGCCTTGATTGGATTCGGCAATTGCTTGGTTTGTAATCTGGCTGGCCCCAAACCCTTCAAGATAAATACCAGTATCGGTTGCGTAAAGAATGGTTAATGCGCCACTGGCTTGATCAATCATCATGGGCGATTGATCTGATTTAATTGATACCCCTGAAATCTCTTCAATCGTTTGTAGTCGATCGCCTTGTTGATTAAATTCATGAATGGTCAGTTTATTATTGGTGGTTGATGATAAAGCGAAGCCGCCATTTGATAGCGCACTCAGAGAGAGTTGTGAGTTTTCAGTTAGGTTAAGTGAATCTAGAGTCACCTGTTTAGTAAAGTTACCATTTTCAGCATACAGACTGACAAAGCCTTCATTTGATAGGGTATTAATATGTACCACAGCCTTGGTGTTATTTGAAAGTGAGATAATATCTTCTATTGTGTGCCCTTGGTTTAAACGTTGAGTTGTTTTGATGGCTTGTTTTTCATCTAGAAACAATATAGATGCCAATATGTTATCGTCAGCATCAGCTTGGTTAAATGCCAAAACAACTTGTTGTTTGTCATCAACCGATGAATAAGCCTCGGTAATTTTTATTGATGAGTCACCCAGTGAATGAAGTGTATTTTCGTCACTGATTTTATCGAGAGCAAACACCTGATCATTTGAGTAAATAACAGACTTAAATAGATAATTTTTATCTACCCAAATGCCTAGAAATTCATCGTCTTTAAGGTTTATAAGCAAAATGTTTGATTGGTCATTCGATAGGCTTTTATGGATTTTGAAACCTTTAGAGGTCAATTCAGTGAGCAGCGGGTTAATCACCAGTTTGGGGGAGTCATTGACTTCTTCAATGTGAAAAATAAGCGATTGTGTCGAGCTGTTGGTTCCATCGAGTAAATAGGTGAAGTTAAATTCAAAGTAATCCTGACCACTTTCGTTAGATCGCCCCTTAAAGGTCAGCTTGTTTAGATTTTCTTTTGTGACGGAGAAGTTTCCTTCAGTGATATCCACCCCCTCATAACGTAGATAACCTTTTTGAGGTAAATTTTTTATGGTGATTTCGGTAAAGCCTTGATGGATGTCTTCACTAAGAAATAAAAAATCGTCAAGCGTGAATGTGTGAGTAGCATCTTCTTTGATTTCTATGCGATTCCCTAATAAAAAACCATCATGCTGCTGTGAGTTGACCATTAAATTCCCAAGATAGGCATCTAACTTGGCTTGCAGGCTTGTATCATATTGTGTTGCGATTTGTGCAGGCAAATCTTCTAGGCTTTGGTAAAGTTCGTTGTTAGCAAAGATTCCAGAAGGGTTTTTAGAAAAATGTTCTAATAATAATCTCAATGCATCAAGCTTAGAGAATTGTTTTTGATGCTCAAGAGCAGATAGAAGCGTTAAGAAATAGCCACCTTCATTTGTGTTTAGTAGGTTACCATCAGCATCCAATAATGTCTGAATGTTATATCCCGTTAAATCGATTGCATAGTTCCCCAAAAAATAAAGGGCAATAGCACGGTTAGCCAAAGTAATATTGGTACTGTCGGAGATAAAACCTTCGCCTTCGGTATTTATGCCCATAAGCCAGCTAGCAAGCGTGGTCAGTGGGTTAATATGAGCAACATCTTGGCTGCTGCCATTGCTTAAGGGGACGATACTAATGAGTTGAAAATCAAGGTCTTTGTTGGATTTTGTGTATTCATCGAGGTAGTCTGCCTCAGCATCCTTATCGAAAACCTTTAGCTTAACGTAGGGTAAGTAATCAGGTATTGACGCAGAATACTTGCCATTAGCATCAACATCGGATTCAGTGATTAACCGATTGTCTGGGCTGTAAACAGCTACTTTGAGTCCGTGATCAGCGATTAATGTGCCAATATCGACTTTACCAGAGAGAGTGTTTGTTTTTATCCCTTCTATATTGAGAGATTGCGTTTGTGTATCCGCCTCATCGGTTTTTAAAAGAAAATATAAAATTACTCCGCCTATCGTGACACTGCCTATCAGTATCCCTCCAATAAGCCACCAATTAACATCGCCATCATCTTTTTCTTGTTTTTCTGCCTTTATAGAAACCAGCGGTTGGTCTGAAGGCTCTGATGTTGATGCGGCTTTGGATGTTTCTTTGGGTATTTCTTTGGATGTTATTGGTGGAATAGGTGTCGTGTTTGCACTCTCAGGGAGAGGGGCTTCTTGATCAGTATTTTGGACTTGCTCAGTTTGACGGTTCAGTCCAGGTTGAGAATCTGTTGTTTTTCTTGTATTAAAGTAATCATCTAGCCCCCCTTTGAGCAGATTAAAGTGTATAGGAGGGGTGAGTCCAAGCGTACCATCGAAAATGATGGATTTTTTGTCATGCAAAATCACTAAGCCAGAGCTTGCAGAAAATTGCTTAACTGCTGGGCTATCAGATTGATTTTTCGGTGTGGTGTCCGGCTTTTTTTGCATTACTCAGAAAATTTTTATTTTTATTATCAATCTGAGTATAGATAACCTGTCTTGAATTTGATAAAGGTTACCTTTTAGTATCGATTACATTTTTTTCATCAAAGCGGTTTTGCTGAAAGCCTTAACCACCTTTTTTAAATAGCCCAATGATAAATAATAAAATAATAGCACCTATCGTGGCAGTGATAAGAGAGCCGATGAGCCCATAGGAGGCAATACCTAATAACCCAAAAACGAACCCGCCAATGACCGCACCAACAATACCAATAATAATATTGGCAAGTAGCCCAAATCCCCCGCCTTTGAGTATTAATCCAGCCAGCCAGCCGGCGACTGCACCAATCACAACAAATAGAATGATATTTGTTACATCCATACTATTTACCTCAATGGTGTTGTGTATACTGCCTATTAGATTCAAGGTTTTAAGGATAAGTTCATTAGTTAGATGAAAAAAAACTTGCAAAGATCCCTTATAGCAGCAATATAAGCATATTCAGATCGATAATTGGAAACCTTGAGGATGTCGTCTGTGAAGATAGCTTGTCAATGTGGAAACCTTCAAGGGGAAATCACTGATTTAACCCCGCGCGTTGATCGCCATATCATTTGCTGCTGTGATGACTGTCAGGCATTTGCTCGGTTTTTGCAGCAGGATGGTATTTTGGATGCCTCAGGCGGAACACAAATAGTTCAGATGACGCCTTCTCAAATACATTTTTCAAAAGGGGAGTCCTTGATTGCCTGTATTCGATTAACACCCAATGGTGTGTATCGATGGTATGCAAGTTGCTGTTCGACACCTATTGCAAACACCCTTTCTAGCGGCGTGCCTTTTATGGGGGTTATTCACTCAATAATTAAGGAGCCAGAAGTCGTCGAAGAAATTATGGGGCCACCCAGTATGGTTATCCAAGCCAAGCACGCGATTGTTAGACCCCTGCATGAAACGCAAGCAAGGGGGTTTCCATTATCATTATTATTATCGACCGCTAGACGACTTATTGTAGCAAAGCTCAAAGGGCAGGATAAACCTAACCCGTTTTTTAATGATAAAAAGCCTTTGTCAGAACCTAAAATTCTTTCTCAACGTTAGTTGCTTGTCTTATGCTTAATCAAACAAATGATGATTGAGAATAGAGGGTTATAGCTAACCTATTGGCTTTGATGGAACCAAACAAATAATACGATACTTAAGGAAATAGGACGATGGATGCTGAAAAAATAAAAACGAAATGGATTCAGGCGCTAGATTTAGCTGTTTCTGGTCATCAAGTTGAAGCAATGCTTCCGCCGCATGTCAAATTTTTACATTTACCCCCTATTTCATCATGGAAAGATAATTACATCATCATTGATTGGCAGGCGACCGAAGAGGCTTATCAAGGCAGTGGTATGGTGTTTGGTGGGTATATATCAGCACTGGCAGATTATGCCGCAGGTACAGCCATGCTGACGGTGATTGAGGATGAGGATCTTTTTGTTACTCAGCAGTTGGTTGTTGACTATATAAAACCGATAAAAGCTGGAGCAGTGTTAATAAAAGCTGAAGTAGTGGATACGTTATCTCGTAACATGAAAGTGATAGTTACTTTTACTAATAGCGATGGTGAGCTTTGTTCTGAAGCCATAGCCCACCAAAAAATTATTAACAGAAGTGATTAGCTTGCAGTTGACCCCTTACTGGTAGGCATTGCTATTTCTTCTGGCATTGAATCGATTTTTCGGATGTTCCAAATAGACAGTGCCAAAAGCAGAGAAATAATGCTGCTAGTAAGCCAAAAAACTTTTACATGAGCGAAGTCATAAGTTGTTATTTCACCTAATGTTTGTTGGCTTATCAGTTTTGATGAGGCAACTTCTTGAATGCCTGCGGCGACATAGGCGAATAAGCCAACAAAGCCTTTAACTGCGCCGGCAGCTGATTTTGGCATTAGGTCGCAGACGATTAGCCCTCCTAAGAAAACAACGAGCCCCCCAATCGAAAAGCCAATGAGTGTTAATGCCGCAGCATCAAGCCAGCGATTATCTGGGCCATAGAATAGGCAAGCTAATCCGATAATATTGGCCAATCCATAAATGAGTGTCGGTATGTTGCGGTTGGCGTTGAATAATTTATCAGAGATTAATCCCGATAAAATGGCACCAATAAAACCTGCCGTTGGAAAGGCTGCCATTGTAAAGCCTGCATCCATTAAAGAATAACCTTTTGCTTCCTGGAGGAATAACACAGCCCAAGATGAAATGGCATATCGTGTTGTTGTCATAGCAGCACATGATAGGCCAATAAGCCAAACGGCAGGTTGCTTGAGGCTAAATACCTGCGCACGTTTAGTTTTTTTAGGGTCGTCAGTTGCACTGGATTCGGGCGGTTCATCAAATACTTCAAATGGCTCTGGAAAGCCGTAGGTCGCTGGCCGATCTTTAAGAAAGTAAAATAGGCTCAAAGCAACGAAAACGGCAATCGTACCTGATGCAATAAAACCAGCCTGAAAGCCAAAGTAGCTTACGATGCTTGTTGTTATTAACCAAGTGAGGCCTTCGCCTAAATTCCGTGCACCTCCCCAGATAGCATAACGCGTACCTCGCTGTTTAGGGGTGAACCATTGGAAAATAGATACAGCAGATGGCACTGACCCAACAGACTGAAACCAACCATTCAACCCCCAAAGAAAAATAAATAAAGAGGCATGCGTGGTAAACCCTAAAAGCACACAAGTGATACCTGAAAGTAACAAGGCTGATGACATAAAACGGCCGATATGCGCATAATCAGAGAGCATTCCGTTTGAAAATTTGCCAACAGCATAAGTAAAAAAGAAAGCCGAGCCAATAAGCCCGAGTTCCTCAAGGGAGAATAAACCAGAATCTAGCAAGGGTTTTTTTGCTACGCTGAGGCTCATCCTGACAATATAAAATACGGCGTAGCCTGCGAGTAGCCCCAAAAATACTTGCCATTGGTGGTTAATAAATCGTTTTTTTATTTGAGATTTTGGTAGCTCAAGGGGACGGCAATCTTTAGCTGTGCGGAAAAACTTGATCATGTCGTTCGTGATTTTTTTAAATTACTTTAGGTTAAGATTCTTTGGATAAGTTCAGCGAGAAGCTAAGATATTTAAAAAAAGGATAGGCTTAGGGGATGATGATTGGGTAATTTGAGCGGTGATCTTTTTAGCGATGAATGAAGGCAGTGTCATATCCTGGAAACAAATATAATAGGCTATATGAGTCAGGAGCGGCTTAACGCTCCCTTATCCTGCTTAGACTGCAATAGATTCATTGAGTTTTTCGTTGGTGTACTCTAATTCTTTTTGTGTTCCTTCAAGGCAGTTACTGATAATAAATTTCTCGACCTTGCCACCCACCAAGGGGATTTTTGCTTTGGCGTCATAATCAATAGAAAATTCACAGCCGTCAGGGGTTGATGTGAGTGTTGTTTTTGTTTTGACTAACACAGGCTGCCCCTCAACGGTAAATTCAGATTGCCCTTTGTAATCATTGCCGGATTTTGTCCAGCGCTCTTCAACATTCAACACTTGTTTTGGATCAAATAGTTTGGCAAGAAATTTTGGTAGGTCGCGGATGACTTCCCTGCGCATTTTAATTGTGCTTGTGGTGTCAGTTTCTTCGATTTCAACTTCGGCACTCAATTCGCCTAATGCTAACGCCCTGTCAACCAAGAAATCCGGGTCAGTAAAGGCATCAAAAACGTTATCTGCTGAATGATTAAAAGTGAATTTGAGTCCCATAAGATTTAGTCCTTTTTGTCTTTCTTTTTCTCGTTGAAATGAAATGCTAGTGTTAGATCATTTCAATTTTTTTATTGTTAATGGCTAATTTTAAAAAAAATGGCTATTTACTTCATTTTGATAACCAATAATTATTTTCATATAGCAATTTAGTAAGGATAGTGCTTTTTTTATGGTTGTCTTGCATCAGGCAAATCCATAAACTGTTAGTTGGTTCAATAATTCAATTTAATCAATGGCGTTGAGAAGAAATCTTTTAGGGTTTCACTATAGTGACTAGCAATAGAGCATAAGTTGTTTGTGAATAAAAGTGTGTTTAATCTAGTCTGTCAGTAAAGAAAATCATTGCCTTGTTTTTAAATTGAATTATTGAATCACTAGTGCTCAACGAGCTACCTGTAGGAATGACACTTTTATGGAATGATCGACACGCCTGTTGTTAATTGTGCGAAAGTGTAAAAAGAAATCGTTATTTTCTGCTAATGCACATCTATCAATCAGGCTTTACAAAAGGAAATAATCAGATGGAGTCTGCAACGTATTTTACTGATGTACCCCCTACATTTTTTTCTCATGAAAAAAAACAATCCGCGATTTTGCCATTGACTGAAGACCAACGGCAGCTAATTATTCACTGTTTGTCCGCATTAGATTTAGAGATACTGGCTAATCAGGTATATCGTCGGCATCTATCCGACCCGTCTTATACTGAAATTAAAAAAAATCATGTGTCTTTGGCGGCGTTGGTCGAATTGCAGCGCCATCATTGGGAGATGATGGGCAATTTAGGCTATGCGTTTGATGTTGTTAAACATTGCCTGGTTGATATGGGTGTTGTTTATGCAAAAGTTAAGCTCGAAAAGCCATTGCTTGAGGCATCATTAAAGCTTTTGAAAACCTCAGTGATTGATTTGGCAACGTCACAGCAGCCTGCTTGCTGTGATGAGTTATCATTGAAAGAAGCGCTGGGTTTGTTTTTCGCCAAACTCAATGAAACTGCCTTAACGGCTTATGATTACTATAAGGCATTGCAGCAAGAGCAAGTGCTCAAAGCGTCTCATTCTTCTGCTGTGCGATCAATACATCTGTCTCCTTATCATTTGTATGTTTGTGTCAATCAAGCCTTCGCGCTCGATGTGCACTGGCAAACTCTGAGTGATCGTGTGCTCATGATGCTTGGCCAAGCGAATTATCAACAAATCTATTTTGATTTATCCTGCCTTTCTGAGATGAATGCCCATGAAAAAGAATTCATTATTTTTGATGTGAAGCAATATTGTTTTATTAAAAATATTGAGTTGTTCATTATTGGGTTAGATGATGCAGGCCTTGAAGATGTGCTGATGGAGAGTGATGATATTCAGGATCGAAAAGTGCACTTTTGTTCTAGCCTTGAAACGGCAATATTAATGGATAAGCCGTTTGTATCATCTGTACTGCAATAGACCTCTGTTCGGTAGGTCTTTATATCCGATAAGTTGTTGTCGTCATCACCTTTGACATCAGCTTCATACCAAACTTCACAGGTCTAGGGAGGTTGACGCCTCCTGCAAGTGTGGCTGCGTGCGCGTGTTTAGCTTCATCCTTTAGCATTTGATTAAGTATGGCGTGGGTTTTTTCATCGCTGGCGGGTATTTCATGAAGATGCTTCTCAAGGTGCTTGCAGACTTGATTTTCTGTTTCTGCAACAAAGCCAAGGCTAACTTCATCACTGATGGCACCCGCAATGGCGCCTACGGAAAAAGATAAACAATAAAATGCCGGGTTGAGTAGGCTTGGTTGGCTGTTTAATTCTTTTAAGCGCGTCTCGCACCATACTAAGTGATCGATTTCTTCATCGGCGGCCTGGCGCATTTCTTCTCGGGTGTGTGCTTGTTTGGCCGTTAAGGCTTGGCCTTGATAGAGTGCTTGGGCGCAAACTTCGCCTGTATGATTGATGCGCATAAGGCCTGCGGTATGCGCTTTGTCTTCTGCAAGGCTGTTATCGGGCTCATTAAAGGCTCTTGGCGAGTTGTGAGCGCCATGAGTCAGTGTTTTTAATCCATTGTCCAGTCGACTAATCCACTCATCAACAAAAGAAAAGGAACGATTTTTCATAGTGTTAGTCAATAAAAATACGTTCAGGTATTTTATCCCACTCTGCACAAAATAGCAGCTAGATACTGATTTTTGTCGAGATTTTGCTCCCTTTTTATGGAAATTTTATGACGTTTTCTTTAGTATTGCGGGCTTTGGCTGAGTCGGAGATCTGTTAATGGTTGATTGGATCTTAAAGGTTTTCAGTCAAGCACATTGCTCACTTGTACAACAAAAAGATAATAGGCAAGGTTTTGGAAGCTCAACCGCTCGATAATGAAGAGCCGACCAAAGGTGAGGAGCAAGTAGAGAGTCATTCTCTGGGGCATATGATGCCTGATGGTGTGAATGTTAATCATTCATCCATTGGCAATTTGCATCCTGAGGCTGCTAATACTGAATTTCGCCCATTAAAAATTGCGCTTTTAGGCTACCGCAGTAATCCCTACAGTGGTGGCCAAGGCATTTATATCAAATATTTATCCAAAGCATTGGTAGAGATGGGGCATGAGGTCGATGTTATTTCGGGTGAGCCTTATCCTCATGTTGATCACAGAGTCAATCTGATTAAGCTCCCTGGCATGAATCTGTTCGAGAACGGATTGTTATCATTAAGGCCTCGGCATTTGCTCTCTTATGCCGATACTGTCGAATGGTTAAGCAAATTAACGGGTGGTTTTTCGGAGCCTTACTGCTTTGGTGTAAGGGTTAATCAGTACCTTAAAAAGCATGGTGGTCAATACGATATCATTCACGATAATCAATCCCTTTCCTACGGTATGCTGGCTATTCAAAAGCGCCAACCCCTAGTAACGACTTTCCATCACCCCATAACCAGCGATTACCAATTGGCCTTGTCGCAGGCAAATAGTCTGTGGGAGAAAATCTTAATCTCACGGTGGCATTCATTTTTGCTGATGCAAAAACGTGTAATGAAACAGTTGGATCATGTGGTTTCTGTGTCAGAGCAGTCGATTACTGATATTAGCGAAGGTTTTAATGTCCCTGAAAGTCAGATGGATTTGATCTACAACGGTATCGATGTTGAGGAGTTTTCTCCACGTGAGGGCATGGCACGAAAATCTAATCGCTTAATGGCAACGGCATCTGCTGATCAACCACTTAAAGGGTTACGATTTCTGCTTGAAGCGTATGCAGAATTATTGAAAGCGTTTCCGGATCTTGAATTGCTGGTTATTGGTAAGCCCAAAACAGGTGGAGATACAGAAAAACGCCTTAAAAAACTTAACATTGTTGATAAAGTGCAATTTGTCTCGGGTATTTCGACTGAAAAAATGGTGGATTTATACGCTGAGGCAACTATTGCTGTGGTGCCTTCACTTTACGAAGGTTTTGGCTTGCCTGCCGGAGAGGCAATGGCGTCGGGTGTGCCTGTTGTCTCAACCAATGGTGGCGCTTTGCCTGAAGTGGTAGGTGATGCTGGGGTTATCGTTGAGAAGGCGAATAGTCAAGCCTTAGCGAATGCCATAGCCGATTTACTTAGCAATCCAGCAAAAGCTCAAGCCTTGGCTGAAAAAGGGCGAAAACGCATTCATGAAAAATTTAGCTGGCAGGTGGCGGCGCACGAATTTACCCGTTATTACCTTCAGGTAATAGCAAGCAAAGAAAATGAAGAAAACCCAGTGATAGTGGGGTAATAGCGGATATGCAAACGGTAAACTATAAAAAAATGCCGCTCAATCGTGGCGATAGAGTGCTCGATTTGGGGTGTGGTGAGGGGCGCCACGTTATTGCTTCTTATCTTGAGCAAGAAGTTGAGTCAATAGGTGTTGACCTTTGCCATGGAGATTTAATAACCACCAAAGAAAAAGCAACCCCTTTTCTTGAAGAAAATTCAGAGCGTCGTTATTTTGCGTTAAGTGCAGCCAATGGCTTGCAATTACCATTTGCAGATAACAGCTTTGATAAGATCATTTGTTCGGAAGTATTAGAGCATATTCCTGATTATGAGGGCGTACTTGCTGAGATTGATCGAGTATTAAAACCGAACGGTTTATTCTGTGCATCAGTCCCACGCTTTTGGCCAGAAGCTGTTTGCTGGCATTTTAGCGATGCATACCACGAAAACGAAGGTGGCCATTTACGCATTTTTCTTGAAAAACAACTGCGCCGAAAGATCGAAGAGCGTGGTTTTCGTTTTTATCATAAACATTGGGCACACGCGTTGCATAGCCCTTATTGGTGGATGCAATGTGCGGACTGGAAAAACAAAGACAATAACAAATGGATTAAGGCGTATCATCGTCTGTTAGTTTGGGATATGATGGAACAACCTTGGATCACGCGTTTTACAGAGAAATGCCTTAACCCGGTCATGGGTAAATCTGTTGTAATGTACTTTAAAAAGGCAGGTGCTGCATGAGTGGACTGTATCTTTCTAAAGGTTTATACCCCACTGAATTTTTTCAATCGACGGTTGATTTTATTAAAAGTGTTCAACAGTCAGATGGCTCAATCCCATGGTTTGAAGGCGGCTATGCTGATCCTTGGGATCATGTTGAAGCGGCGATGGGGCTTAGTATTGGTGGCGAATACGAGGCAGCTGAAAATGCCTATCGATGGCTTAAAACTATTCAATTAGACGACGGTAGTTTTTGGGCGGCCTACAAAGATGGCAAGATAGATAATCAAGAGCGCCGCGAAACCAATTTTGTCGCTTACATTGCAACAGGCATTTGGCACCATTATCTCATTACTGAAAATCTTGAATTCGTTAGAGAGCTCTGGCCAACCGTCACTAAGGCAATTGATTTTGTTGTTAATCTCCAAACCTCTCATGGCGATATTCATTGGGCAGTGGATACTCAGGGAAAACCCAAAGAGGATGCATTAGTTACAGGCTGTAGTTCTATCTATAAAAGCCTTGAATGTGCGTTTAACCTGTCTGTTATTTTGGACGAGCCAAGAGCTGACTGGCTTAATGCGCGTGAAAAACTGGGTAATGCGTTATTGCATCACGAAAAAACCCGTTTTGACCGAACCTGGGAAAGTAAAGCACGCTATTCGATGGATTGGTTCTACCCTGTGTTAACAGGTGCACTCCCTCAAAAAGAAGCGAAAGAACGCCTACTAGCACG
>JAPOUS010000227.1 GCA_026708525.1 Cellvibrionales bacterium | reverse complement strand
ATGAATAGAGATTTTTCCTTCCTCCACCCAATCATACATTTTATCTTCAACGTAGTTTTTTACACTCTTCGGCAATTGAAAAAAAGAAGTTAACGCATGTATCCGATTTTCTTCGATAAAATCTGCATAAGCTGCATCAACATGATTTTGTTCTTTAAATAATTGAAAAACTCCTTGTTTATGCTTGGCTGCGATAGCTCTTTCATATGGCGTAAAATAGTGGTACTTAGAAATCCAATCATCCAAATACTTTTTATTTAAATGCATAAAATATTCTTTTTTAGAAATTTTTTCAGGGAATTTTTGGATTAACAATTCTCGACGTTTATTCTGAAACCGTTCAATTATTGTCGATATTTCTTCAACGGTATAGCTACCGGTTTCCATTAACTTATCAGCCAGTGCCTTTTCTTGTATATCTGCAAATCGCTTAACGCCTTCTTTAATCTCCTCTTGAGAAAACTTTAGGTTATCCTTACCAAAAAATATAAATTCATCGATATTCACGGAAATATCTCTTGCCTTAACTCCCTTACTCCCTTCCCAGAAATTCTGCTCTTTGGGCTCGATATTTTTATTTAATTCACTTCGGAATGTGTCATTAAACTCAGGTTTAGCAACCAATTCTTTTGCATCCGGATCATACTTAAACATTTTCAATACGTTTTCATGTGGTTTATTAAACATGATGTTATAAATCGCTGCACTAACGAGTTTGCCCCTTTCACCAGGCTTCAATTTATTCGCATCAAGCCAAAAATCCTCCGGTTTTCCATCAAGGCTTTCTAAACGCGGATTAAATGGCCGAATAAATGCTTTGTTATTGCTGGTGTCAAATAAGATTTTCTCTTCATCTGTCAGGTCGAAAATTTGCCCATCGGGTTGAGCCACTTGAAGCAATCGAGTAAATTCCTGGTTAAAGACATGATGATTTGCAGACTCATCAGATACAGGAATAACTTCCCAGCTTGCCCCTGTTTTATCTTCCCAGTAGTAACCTGTATTATCTAGCAACACTTTTTTTGTCAACCCAGATCTGCCATTTTCATCTCTCGCGGTATACTCAAAACCGTCTTCCTCTTTAATGGTCGGTAAAGAATTATTTTTGATGCCTATTGGCTTTATATGCGAAGGCTTGGGGGGTCTTCCCGCTGTTGAGCTAGGCGGTGTTGACTTTGGAGGATTCACTCCAGGTGGATTTTTCTTTTCTGCGTTTTCATCAAATTTTTTCTTAATAGCGATTATTAATCCCAAGGCTAACAGGCTACCCGCAGTCGCTGCTACAACACCAGCGCCGGCGAGAATCAGAGGGTGTTTGTAATAGGGGTTTTCTGTCGACTCTTCTAAATACAAAGGTGAGTCAGTTTCTACCAAGCCCTCATACTGATGATTCCTTAAACGCAGCACAACACTTTCGGTTAAAAAATAATCTCCTTTCACCTGCCCGATCATATTCATTTGGAAAACAGCTAACTCTGGAGATAATGTCGATAAATAGGCATATAAATCCTTAACACCTGAAACCTGATGATGGGTCACAACATCATCAACATGCGCAGATACCCAAAAATTGGCATGCTCTATTTGCTTAATTGCGGTTACGTTAGCATCTACGACTACCTGTGTTTTATCGATAGACAGATACAAACTAACACCACGACCAAGGTTTGCTAACTGCAATCCTTTATCACCAATATTGTTAAGGGCTTTGCCTAGATTAATCATTTGCTCCTCAGAAAAAGCCATATGCATTTGGACGTTTGTAGACGCATTTAACGATGTAGATGCCAAAAATTCACTTTCCAAAATATCTAGGTGCACCCCGCCGGCTTCGCTATAAAATTGCCCCATTGCCTTAACGAGATCTCCAGGACTATAGTTACCCTCTGCATTATCAAAAGCAAAATCATCCAAATAAAAACTCGTTGCATTAATACCATTAATGGTTATTGGATTAATTCGCCAATCATCTTCATCTTGAGACAATCGACCAATAATCTCTGAGGGATGAAAGACAGACTTTTGCACACTTCCATCTTCAGTATTTTGATAAAGTTCAATCTGTTGACCAGGGACAAAATACTCTTGGTTAACCACCTCATTATCCGTAGCTGAGTCAAAAGGCAACACAAGTGACTGGACGAACGCTAATCCTGTATCGGTTAGTTCATGCCCCATTAATGCAGCGCCTTCAGGGTGTGGAATAACCTGTCCCAAATAAACTCTCTTAGAAACGATATTTATTGTTGGGATGAACAGCTCACCTTGATCATTGAGCTTAACATTCGCAAGCACAGATTCCCCTTCAAGACTTTTTGCATCCGGCAAACCTTCAGCAGACATACTATTCAATTGCCAAGAGGGGGTTGGCACAGAAAAAGTAAAGTTACCATATCGAAGTCTCACACTCTCAGGGCTAACTGACTCAATGACCATAGGCCACACCATGGATTCAATAGCAAAAACTTCAATCATTGGGCTAAAGATCCAAGCCGGCTGCTCTTGAGACTCGACAGGCAGAAGACTCTTATCCATTAACGGTTTAAGTGCCAGCAGGCTTAACGCATTTTTTTTAATCACCATAGGCTGATTAAAACGGACAACAACATCAACCGTGTGATTCAATGACGAAAGCAATTCTCCAGAGTGATTTAACAAGCTTGGGTTAAACCAGTTTGTCGGTGACTGGGTATTATAATCACCAGATGAAAAGAACCATGGCACGGATTCATGAAACGAAAATTTTAATTTTACTGCATGGTACTCACCAGCAGGTACACTGATAAGGCCCAAAGATGCTTCATAACGGTAGGCAAAATCCATCGGTTTACCTACCATCACATCCGTACCTTCATTTTTTTTATCTATCCACTCAATAGATTGGAGCTTTCCTGGAAAAGACGCTAAAAATGAAGGGGTATTGGTATAACCCAGTGCTACAATTCCCAGCTCAATCTCTGATTTTTTATTTTTTGAGCACGACAGAAGAAAACAACAAATAATACTAAAAAATAATGGCTTCATTGCCTGCATCCTTGCATTAGAAAGCGTTCACCAAATGACTCAAGAAATCATTTTTTATTGAAATCTAATATAATTATAGCTGTTTATTAGCTCATTAATATCAGCACGTGCACGTTAACTATGCCAATACCAAACAACCAACAAAAACACCAAGCAACCAACAAAAAGGAACTGAGATAAAGCATTACATGCAAACCTGCCACCCTATAAAATAAGCTTTATGTTTATAAGCAGCAGATTTTTTTAATTTTATTTGAAGAAGTTTTGAGGGATTATTGTCAATCGTTAATCTTTATGAAAGGTTACGCATTCTTGTAAAACAGCGCGATCAACACGGGCGGCATTGGCGGGGATGTTTTTATCTTCAAACCCAAACGAAATTCCAAACAATAGCTTTAAACCCTCAGGCACATTTAAGGCTTCTTTGACAATGCGCGCATTAAAGCCTAGGGCAGTTTGTGGACAACTATCCACCCCATGCGCCTTCATCGATAGCATCAAGGTTTGCGCATACATCCCAATGTCACAAGCTTCTCGTTCAGCAAACGCTTCCGGTATAAACAAAAAAGCCGCATGAGGCGCATCAAAAAAACGGAAATTTCTAAAAAAGGCATCATTGCGCCCTTCTTTATCTTCTCGCGCTATTCCCATTGCACCAAAAAGCGCTTTAGCTGCACCGACTTGACGGGTTTTATAGATGCCTTCGTACGTGCCTGAATAAAAGTAATCCATATCATAATCACCATTAGCCATCGCTGTAGATAAGGATTCTCTAAGGGATTCCAAGACGTTGCCACTAGCCACATGCACCGCCCAGGGCTGGGTATTACAATTCGAAGGGGCGTATTGCGCTAAGGTAAAAATATTTTTTAAGGTTTCATCATCAATGGGGGTAGACAAAAAACCTCTAACCGAACGACGTGATTTAACCACTTGTGTAAAGCTTTCTAATGTATTCATGCACTTTCCAAATAAATTTATAAAATGACACCTGATGCTTTTAACGCATCAACTTCATCGGCACTTAACCCTAGTTCCATCAAGACTTTTTTTGAATCGCTACCTGCTGCAACTGGCGGATTTTGTATTCTTGACACTGTCCTAGAAAAACGTGGCGCAGGTGCTGCTTGGGTGATACCTGCAACATCCACAAAGGTTCCTCTGTGTTTGTTATGTTCATATTCAACCGCTTCATCCATATCTAGAACAGGGGCAAAACAGGCATCAACACCATCAAAAATATCACACCATTCCTCACGGGTTTTCTCTTTAAAACGTTTGGCAATCACAGGCTTCATTGCTTCCCAGTAGTTTTTATCAAACTGAGAATCGTAGGTAAACTCGCCCACATCCAGCTCCATCTTCTCAATCAATGTTTTATAAAAATGAAGCTCCAAGGCTCCCACAGACACCCATTTGCCGTCAGCACACTCGTAAGTATCATAATAGTGCGGCCCGCCATCAAACAAATTATTTTGCCGCTCGAGATCCCACAGCCCCATAGCTCGATAACCTTGCATCATGGTCATTAAGGAGGCCACCCCATCACAAATCGCAGCATCCACCACTTGGCCTTTACCTGTAGTTTTCGCTTCGATCACTGCCGCTAACACCCCCATCACAAGATAAGCCCCGCCACCACCAAAATCACCGACCAGATTAAGAGGAGGTACAGGCCCGCCCTCTTTACGGCCAATTGCGGCCATGGCGCCTGTGATTGCCACATAATTAATATCGTGCGCAGCAACCTGCGATAAAGGGCCATCTTGCCCCCAGCCTGTCATGCGACCATAAACTAACTTGGGGTTACGTTGAGCACATGCTTCGTAAGATAAACCCAGCTTTTCCATCACGCCTGGACGAAATCCTTCAATAACAACATCCGCAGAGTCAATCAGTTGCTCGGCCAAAGCTAACCCCTTTTCGCTTTTAAGATTCAGGCAAATTGATCGCCTACCTCGTTGCGTGGTTTCAAAATAATTTGGTTCAAGGGTACTGTTTTTTTCGATACGAATGACTTCGGCCCCCATATCAGATAACAACATGCCTGCAAAAGGCAATGGCCCTATACCTGCCATTTCAATGACGCGAATACCTTGTAAAGGCCCCATAAGTCACTCTCTTTATCTTTATCAATGTGATACAAAAAAGCATTTAAACCATGGATTCTTGATGCAAGTCAACATCCAAAAAGCTCAGGCTTTACTCACTACCAATCAGTCGATACCTTAGACTTTTTTCCGATGCTTTAAAACACTATGAATTTCACGGGCTTACTAAAATTTGTTGTTGAACACAAAGGCACTGACCTCTTCTTGAATGTCGGCTCACCACCAATGTTAAAAGTGATGGGCAAAATGAAAGCCTTAGGTCAAACGCCTATTACTCCAACGCACATCAAAGAGATTGTTGATACCATCCTCAATGAGGAGCAAAAAAAAGAATTTGAAGCGAATTTCGAGCTCGATTTGGGCTACAGTGTGCCTGACACTGGCCGGTTTCGATTAAATGTCTACACTCAAAAAGGCGAGCCTGCGCTTGTAGCGCGGTATATTGTCAGTAACATTCCCTCCATTGAACAATTGAATTTACCTCACCACCTTGAAGATCTATCCCTAATCAAACGCGGCCTGATTCTGGTTTCTGGCGCTACAGGAACGGGTAAATCAACCACCCTCGCTTCCATGATTCATCACAGAAATCAAAACATGGCAGGACATATACTCACCATCGAAGATCCCATTGAATTTATGCATGAGCATAGGCAATCGCTCATTAGCCAACGTGAAATAGGGTTAGATACCAAGTCATATCAATCCGCATTGGTTAACGCCATGCGGGAATCGCCCGACGCTATCTTAATTGGTGAGTGCCGTGATCCTGAAACCATGAAATATGCCCTAACCTTTGCAGAAACCGGGCATCTTTGCTTAACCACCTTACATGCTAACAATGCTTCACAGGTTTTAGACCGCGTGGTTAACTTTTTTCCCGAAGGATTACACAATCAAGTACGAGGTGATTTAGCAGAGCATTTATCGGCCATTGTCTGCCAACGATTACCCATAGGCTTTGATGGCAACCCTGTGCCTGCGGTTGAGATATTAATGTGTACACCTTATGTCAAATCGTTAATCCGCGAAGGGCAAACCGAAAAAATACCTGAGGCTATGGTGCAGGATGCTGACGATGGTTCACAAACCTTTGATCAAGCACTGTATGGATTGTATATTGCTAAAAAAATCAGTAAAGAAGAAGCGCTTAAGCATGCAGATTCTGCTGACAATTTAAGCCTCATGATTCGGTTTGGGGATTAACCCCCGAACCCACCTATTTAGAAGGCTTAATTCCATCAGATACGAGCCCTTTCATACCTGCGGGACGAGTCGTTCGAGAATGTGAAGGGTATGCGACAAACCTATTTGATTGGATGTGCAAGAATAATCATCTAAAGCATATCACTTTCAACTTGAGCTGTACCCATAAGGGATTCTAATTCACCTGTATCATTAGTGATTTGCAGAGCGCTCCCAGGCGCAGAGAGGAGCCTCGACATCTCAATTGGCTGTGTCAACTCACCGGTAAAACTATGTAAGCTCACACTCTCTGTTAAATGCCATTCAGGGCCATAAACCCTTCTAAGAAGCGCTTCTGACGTACGAGCAAACGAGGTTTCTGCTGGGGGCATAATTTCAGTCGAAGGGCTTGCCGATCTAACTATTCTTCGAATAACTGTCGCATGTGAAGCAAAAGAGCCAAAAGTCCCTCTTGACGATATTGAGCCCGTTTCAGCGCCCAATGCTTCGGCTGACGCTGAGACACGATTAGCAGACAAACTAAACTGACTGTCACCGTAAATACTTTTCATCCCTATTAATTCGTGGTTAAGGCCTGCTGTCGCACTTTCTCCTGTGCTTTGAACAATAGGATCAGCTCCCAACAAGCCTGTAATTCTTGGTGCAAAATACACCAAATCACCAATAGCAGCAGCAACCCCAGCAACGATAGAAGTAATCTTTAATGCTTCAGCGATAGATTCTTTTCCTAAGTCATAAGATAGCTGTGATCCAACTAACGAAAGGCCAGAAACAACTCCTGTGACCCCGCTACCTACACCTATTGCCGGTAAAAGTGCCAAAGAAGCTCCCCCACTTGGAATAGCCGCAATCAGAAAAAAAACACTGATTGCGGCTATTCCCGTACCAAGACTATAATTGACAATCTGAGCGGTAGTGTTACCAAATGGGTCTGTAAAACTGATAGGATTAGCCTTTGCAAAGGCTCTTCGATTCATCAGTTGTTCAATATCAATACTGATAAATTGGCGATTTTCAATGTGATGAAAACGATTTAACAGGTAAGCCAATGATAAATCAGGGTCGTTGTACTCTTGATTCCAACCAAAATTTTGCCAGATATTCTCAATGTCACCTCCCTGTCTTTGGCCGTAAGCACCATAATTCACTTTATCCCAATACACCTGGTTATGAAAAATGCTCGTACTATGGTTAGCTTTAAGCATATCTATAGAATTTGAAGCATCCAGGCTTGCAAATATTTGATTTTTATCCCGTAATAATCGACTCCAATACCCTCTGTCTAAAGTATCGACAATTCTTTTATCTTTATCAGGAAAGAAAAACTGATGATTGCCATTTTTTGAGCGCCGGCTCAAAGTCCCATCAGGAAAATAAGAAAAATAAATACGCTCTTTGTTGGCGTTAATGCCTAGCAGCAAGAAATCATTATCATCATAACTAAATTGCCGACCCTTACAATCTTTAATCAAACGACCATTTTTATCATACTCAGGAAAACAAACGCCTGCACCATCTTTGACAGTAATGAGTTGATTTTCAGCATTGTACGTTCGAGTAATCTTTTCTGTTTTATCAAGACTTTGATGCGTTTCAACAAGTAAATTGTTGATTCCATCATAAACAAAATCTGAAACATTAAAATGTTCATGGGAGTCTGAGGATGTTGAATGTCGAGTTTCTTTGATTAACCGGCGTAAACTATCATATTCATAGTGCAATTCTTCTAACACTTCATTGCCACTGGAGTTATCGAGCTTTTCTGTTTGCCTCAAAATATCACCAAGGGCATTCCTCTGATAACTCACTTGATAATTCATATCCAGCGCATCATAGTGGGTATTTTGCTGGGCTAAATAAGCAAAAGCGTCATAATGTAACGTCTGCACATAAGATTTAGCCTCACCTTTTATCGAAGATACTCGTATCTTTGCGCCTTTTTTGCCATTCTCATCTTCACCATAATCAAAAATAAGGGTGTTATCAGCAACACGGATACCTGTTAACTGGCCATTACCTTCCATGGCATATTCATAAAATTGCTTATATCTTGGTGAGATAAATTCCACCACCCTATCAAATTCATCGTATGTATACTGCTGAAAATATTCTCCTACACCATAAAAATAAACCTTTGCTAAACGCCCATGATCATCAAAAATAAACCGTTGTTCACCGCCTTCAGAATCTTCACTTTTTATTATGTGGCCATCATTATCATAGGTATGGTCGATGCGATATTTATTTCCTTCTCGATACCAAGATGTCGCAAGTAACCATCCATCATTATCATAGATATAATCAATGAGGGTGCCGTCTCGATTTATTCTTTTAATCATCTGGCCATTTGCATCATAGGTATACTGTGTTTTTAACTGGGTTTGATCCGTATCATTTGGCACATTCTCTGCTATCAACCTACCGGCAAGGTCAAACTGATAATAATATCCCTCATGGGAAGTTTTCAGCTTTCCTGAATGCTGAGTGACAGTAGCCTTTGATTTATTTCCATGAAGGTCATACAAATAAGCTACAGAACGTTTGATATCATCACTACCAGTGATAGTAAACTGACTAATCTGATTATTAATATCAAAAGTAAAAGCAGAATGCTTACTGACTATCGTTGAATCATCTTGAAGTCGTTTTAGAGAATTACCTAACGTTAATAGTTTGCCGTTTGTATCTTTAGTAAAGGTTCTCTCAATATAGTGATTTGCGGTAAATGTTTTGTTTTTTTCAAAAGGAAAATACGTATCTTGGTAGGATTGATTCCATGGATAAGATTTTCTTGAAAAGATCATCTGACCATTTTCATAGAGTAAAGATTCGCGTTTGTTATCGTTGTAGACGATAGTTTTAACATTACCATGAATGTCTGTTTTTTTAATCGGTCGCAACTGGTCGTCATAATCTATTCGAGATTTTCTGCCAAGCATATCCACTGACTCAACAAGCAACCCAAAAGCATTAAATTTATTTTCATATTTTCTTCTGTAGCGCCCCTCATGAAAATCCTCTTGCATCACCTCTCGATGACCACCATCGAATACCTTTCGATGTATTTTTCCCATTGGCGTTGTATAAATCACAGCATTTTTTTTATGATCTTGATAACTTAAATATTCATAAGAGACGCTTCGACCCTCAGGGCTAACCCTCTCTATAATTCGATTAGCATTATCATAACTAAAGGTTGTTTCTTGCCCCATGGGTTTAATGCTTTTTATATGCTGACCATTTTTTGTATTGAACACCATTCGATTGATTTCGCCGAGTCCATTTTCTTTTTCAATAGTCAACAATCCATTCTCTTTATTGATGTTATAACGTTTTTTGGTCACGAATGTCTTGGGATTTTTTTGATTAGCCAAGCCTTTGTGCTCAATGAATATATTTCGACCATTCGCATCACACTGATAATTTTTTTCATCCCAATCGATAAAGCTTTCTTTTTCTTTGTTTTTAAAGCTTCGAGTCATTTTTTGGTGATGGTTTTTTAATGCATTTAATGAATATTCTTCTTTTTGTTCAAGGCCCGAGAGGTGATCAATTGTGTGTTTATTTTTCAATAAACTAAAGCTATTTGTATAATACTCATTAAATTCTGAGTGATTATTTTCATAAACATTCGTATCTGGATTAAACGCCGATTTAACTTCGCTTAATAAATTACCGAAATTATCATAACTAAACGTTGTCTTCTGGGTTGGCAAAAAATCTTTTTTTTCATCATTCCAAATATGTTCCGTCGAAATGATAGGTTTATCATAGTTGGCTGATCGACTCGCATAAAAAGGCGAAATATCATATTGATGCTTCGCAATAATAAAGGGTTTATCTTCTTTGAAGCTTGTCACCTCAACGGGCATATGAAGATAGTTATATTTAAATGTTTTAACTTGTATCAGCGCTTTATTTTCATTTAAATCCCATTGCTTAACTTTAACCCAGTAATGGAAGTTTTCATCCTTACTTTCAATCAAGGTATCTTTAGCTCTAGATATTTTGTAATACGGGTAGCCTGTAAAATTGCTACCTGTAAGATATTCATAGCTCATATTTTGATGGATTTGATTGGTGCTTTTATCATATTGATAGAAGTTGATAGCGACAGGTAAATAGCTAACATCGCCGCTCTCTAACATAACAGGAATTTTATCGTAATCAAAAGTCGACACGAGGCCTTCAGGTGCATCAATACTTTTTATTAAGCGCTGACCTAGATAATCAATATATTGAAATGAGGTCTTCTGGTTAGTGGGATCAACAATCGCGCTAACCGAATGGCTTGATGTGTAAATTTTTGTTTCTCGATCATCAGGTGTTATTATTTTTATTTCATCAGGAGCATAAACAAAGCGGTAGCGATGACCATAATTATCAATGATTGCGTCTAATTTAGCTTTTTGAAGCGCTACAACTGGCTCTATATAATGAAATTGAAGCGCATTACCAAACCTATCCTTTGAAACAATCAACAACCCCTGCTCGGAAAAATATTTAACACTGCCGTCTTTGAAGCAAACGACATAGCGATAAAAGAGATCTTTATACCCTGGCACAAGCCTTGCCGATTGATAATCAGTAAAAGCGGTTCCTTGTTGATTAAAATACCTTAACCCAGATGCATACCCTGAGCTATCACGCCAGTTACTATCAATTTGCCATTTTTTTCCATTTAAATGTACGGCTCGATCGCTGATATAATCTAAATCAAAAGACCAGCCATCAGAAAAACCAAATAATCCCGATGAATTTTCTAAAAATACCAGATTTAACGTAAATTGTTGGAGAATTCCGCGGATACTTATAACGGGGTATTTAAATATAACGCTACCGGTAGCAGCATTAACATTGATTTTATAGGGCCTATGCGCATTATAAGCTTGGCTAGCAGATTTTGGTGTGTTGTTGGCTGCAAAAAGGCAGGCCTGAAAAATAATAAGAGTTATAAAATAGAATACTTTCATTCAGCAACTCTCACTTCTAAAACAAAGCGTTCGACACTTTAAACAGACACTTGTTCAGTAAAATAATAAAATAGTCTTATCTAACTATCTCTATTAGCTGTCAACTTTTTACCTTAAATGATCTATCTGGAACGTAGCATCTTAATTGTTTCGTTAGTCGTTGCAGCGTGAATGATTTTGTACTCCCGCGCAGGCACATGGAAGCGAGACGTACTGTTTCTTCCCAACAAATGCGGTGATTCGATCGACCCTTGATTGCATTCTACCGGCCTCTCAAAAATCCATACCGATTACATAGTAACCTTAGCATGGGATCAAAAGCAGCCCCTTACCTTGAGGTAACTATACATTCATTAAGCATTGATCTATATTGGCGAATCACTTATCACTTATCGGACACCTATGACAATCTGGGTTGATGCAGATGCCTGCCCCAAGATGATCAAAGATATCATCACCAAAGCCGCACAAAAACGAAAACGCCCTGTTTGCTTTGTTGCCAATCATTATTTTGCTGTACCGAAATCACCCTTTATAAAGTTTACGCAGGTGAGCCAAGGCTTCGATATCGCAGATCACCATATTGCCCAATCCATTAAAAAGGATGATTTGCTTATCTCAAGTGATATTCCTCTAGCTGATGAAGTGCTGGAAAAAGGTGCGCAGGTGATTACCCCAAGAGGTGAAATTCTGGATAAAAACAACATCAAAGGGCGCTTAAATATTCGGGATTTTAACGAGACCATGAGAGCCAGTGGCATTCAATCGGGTGGCCCCTCCGCCATGACAGACAAAGATAAACAAAAGTTTGCGAATGCGTTTGATCGGTACTGTCAGAAATATCCGTTTACGACTGATTAACGACGATAAAGAATAACAGCCAGACACTTATCTGGCTGCATAAGCTATTATAACTTTCGAAACAAAGGCGCTGATGGCTCAATCGATGCCTGATATGGATCTTTAAAGTCACTAAAATGCTTAAGTGCTTCTTCAGCATCTTGATCATCGCGCAATGCAAAGCTATCAAAGCCCACCCGCTTAAAGGCTGAGAGCTGATCGATTAACACATCACCTACAGCACGAAGCTTGCCTTGATAACCAAAGCTATGGCGCAAACGATAGGCAAAGCTGTAGCCTCGACCATCGGTAAACGCAGGGAAATTAATCGCAATCAGCGAGAAAGATGAAAGATCATCTTGAATCGCATCCGGCAATTCATCGCTATCTAACCAAACGGCATTGCCCGTGGCAGGACGCTGATCTTTAATACGTTGATACAATCCCCAAGGCAAAATCGCATTGGCATCATCAATGTATTTAGGGTCAAGGGTTTCTTTGTCAGCAACTAACGTATAGTTGTCTTCAACGATTTGCCCGTTTTCAATGACCTTATCCATAGACAGCCTCCTTAAAAGGATCGATACCCACTCGTCGATAGGTTTCTAAGAATTTCTCGCCTTCTTGACGTTTAGCTACAAAAACATTCAGAATTTTTTCAATGACATCAGGAATTTCATCTGCTGCAAACGCAGGGCCTAAGATCTTAGCCAGTGATCCTGCCTTCTCTTGACTGCCACCTAAAGAGACTTGGAAAAATTCTTTACCTTTTTTATCAACACCCAAAATACCGATGTTACCAATGTGATGATGACCGCAGGCATTCATACAACCTGATATATTTAATTCAATCTCACCCAAATCATGCAAGTAATCCAAATCATCGAATTTCTCCATGATAGCATCTGCAACTGGGATCGATTTCGCATTAGCCAAGGCACAGAAGTCACCGCCTGGGCAGCAGATCATATCGGTTAAAGTACCCGCATTCGCAGAGTCAAGCCCGATAGATTTTAGTGCTTGGTATAAGGCATAAAGTTCGACCTTTTTAACATCCGCTAAGATCAAGTTTTGCTGATGCGAAGCACGAATTTCTCCAAAGCTGTATTGATCAGCTAGGTCTGCTAATGCATCCATTTGGTCATCGTAAATATCACCTGGTGCTGTGCCCTGTTTTTTAAGGGAAATTGTCACCGCAGCAAAGCCCGCCACCTTGTGTGGTTGGGTGTTAGTTTTAACCCAACGTGCAAAAGCCGCATCTTGAGCAACATTCGCTTTTAGTGCTAATTCTGCATCATTGTCATCAAGTGATGGATAATCTGGCATAGTAAAGCAAGATTTAACCCGCTCAATTTCGCTAGTGGTTAATGTCGCCTCTGTGCCTTTCAGGTCGGCAAAATGGACATCGACTTGCTCGCGGAATGCCTCAATACCCATAGAGCGCACCAAAATCTTGATACGGGCTTTGTATTTATTGTCACGACGACCTAATTGGTTGTAAACGCGTAAAATGGCATCTAAATAAGTTAATAAATCTTCTTCAGGCAAAAATTCAGTAATAACCGAGCCAATCACAGGGGTTCGACCCAAGCCACCACCAACGATAACCTTATAGCCGATTTCATCATTAGCATTTTTGACAATTTCAACACCGATATCATGCATATAAGTTGCTGCACGGTCTTTTTCCGAACCACAAACAGCGATTTTGAACTTACGCGGTAAGAAGGCAAACTCTGGGTGAAAAGTTGACCATTGACGAATTAACTCGCAATAAGGGCGAGGATCGATGTACTCATCAGCGGCAACACCTGCGAATTGGTCAGTTGTGGTATTACGAATACAATTACCACTGGTTTGAATCGCATGCATTTGCACTTTCGCAAGTTCTGCCAGAATATCTGGCGTATCTTCAAGAGCAGGCCAGTTAAACTGCACATTTTGACGCGTACTAAAATGCGCATAGCCTTTATCGTAATCTCGGCTAATGCGTGCCAAGGTACGGAGCTGTTCAGATGAAAACAATCCGTAAGGAATCGCCACCCGTAGCATAGGCGCTAATCGTTGAATATAAAGACCGTTTTGCAGCCTTAGTGGCAAGAATTCACTATCGGATAACTTACCGTCCATATAGCGATTCAGTTGATCACGGTACTGAACCACCCGCTCGTCAACAATTTGTTGATCATAATTATTATAAACGTACATCTTTTTCCACCCACTCGTAAGTGGAGCGTATCATACAGATTTCGGGGATTTTTTTCGAGTGCAAAGCCTACGTAGGTAAACAAAAAATGTCTCAATTTTTTGATAACCTTAATTCAATAAATTTATGGGATAATGTGATAAAAACACAAAGTTTTTCGAACAAAAATCCCAATTCTTATGTCATAACAGATCAAATAGTGCATTTAACCCAATAAAAAAGCCAACTTTGATCAAAACTGTCATAGGAAACTGTATCCATTCTTACCATAATGAACCTCACAAAACAGCGATAACACCCCTAACTCTCTAAAATAGGAGTCAGACATGAAATTAGGTCTTACTGAAGGTTATTGGCAAAAACACCCATTGCCTGACTTTATTAAATTAGCTCAAGAAGCTGAAGCCATGGGCTTTGATAAGCTTTTCACGGCAGAGGCTTACGGTTCAGATTGCTTTACCCCGCTGGCTGCAATTGCAACACATACATCAAAAATCAAGCTCTGTACCGGCGTTATGCAACTATCTGGGCGAACCCCTGTGAATGCGGCCATGACAGCCATGACCCTTGACCATATCTCCAACGGCCGTGTCTGTCTAGGTGTAGGCGTTTCAGGCCCACAAGTCGTTGAAGGCTGGTATGGCCAACCTTTCAACAAGCCTCTAGAGCGTACCCGTGAATGGCTGAATATTTTCCGCCAAGTTATCAAGCGTGACGGCCCGGTAGAATTTCAAGGTAACCAATACCAATTACCTTACCAAGGCGGTATGAATTTAGGCAAACCATTAAAGAGCATCACGCATCCACTACGTGACCATATCCCTGTGTATTTGGGTGCTGAAGGCCCTAAAAATATCAAACTGGCTGCTGATGAATTTGATGGTTGGTTGCCAATTTTTGTCTCCCCTTCAAATATGGAAATCTTTAAAGACAGCCTAGAAGGCGCTAAAGATAAAAAAGATTACGAAATCTGCGCCATGGTCAATATGAACGTGGATGACAACCTAGAAAATGCCTTATTGCCAGTTAAATACATGCTGGCCTTGTACTTAGGAGGCATGGGCGCCAAAGGTGAAAACTTCCACAAAAACTTCATTGGTCGCATGGGGTATGCTGACGAAGCACAAATGATTCAAGATGTGTACTTTGAAAAAGGCCAACACGAAGCGGCTAAAGTTGTCCCCGATAAATTAGCGGATGAAATTTCATTGTGTGGCCCAGCAGATCGTATCAAAGAGCGTGTAAAAGAGTGGCAAAAATCACCTGTAACCACCTTAAAAATTGGCGTTAGCCCATTTGGTACCGATGTAACCCTTCAAAATATGAAAATTTTAGCTGAAGCTATTAGCTAATTTTTTCTTCAAAGGCGGCATTCGCTGCCTTTTTTTCAGCATCAAATTACTGTCTTACCGACTATTTTATTCCTATTATCGGTCAGTTTTCCAACCTGCAAATTGCGCCCCCTCGATACATCATGATGAGCCTCGCTCTCTGACTCGAACGTGGGAAGGCGTTTCACCAACAAGAACATCTTTACAGCACAAAGCGAACAAACTTTAACGATAACAAGATTTAATCCTTCCACAGGGAACGAAGCCTGATTTTCGCCCTCTGAATAAACACCAAAATCAGATAAGGTTGTAATAATGAAATATCTTCAAGGAATCATTGCCATTTCAATCGTTGCCTGTTTAACCGGCTGTAACCAAAAAGAAATACCAGGAAATTTACGCGTTTATTCAGACTATAACTTTATCAGCAAAAAAGGAACGCAATACCTTCATCATGGGGACTACAACGGTACTGTCATCGTAAAAAAAGGCAAGTTCATCCTTAATCTTGACCTCGTCACCAAGTCTGGTTTATTTGTTGACGAATACGCCAAGATTGAAGCGGATTTTCCATACTACAAAACTTGGTTGAGCTTTAATGGAGAGCACAAACAATTCTCAGCACAAGACCTCAATACCAATTTTGGATTAGATGTGTACCTGAAAAAAAGCCAGACAATTCAGCATGTATCCACCACACAAAATTGTGTGATCACAACAACCACATCAGAAAGCCGACATCACCGCGATCCATGGTCACGTAACTATGTTGAAGTGACAGATGAAGTGGTTGAAGAGCATGGCGTACAAACCCTGGATTATGATTTAGTTGATAATTATGAGGATTACAACATTGGCTTTATTAACCCTGATAATGGCACTTACATTGCCGAATTTCATGGTGTTAGCCACACATCAAGCCAAAAGAATACGGTTCTCGGTGCTTGCACTGTGCCTGTAAATCTTTCAACATCGGTATTTTCCATTTCGCTTCCACCCATTAAGCGCGAAGAGCATATTTACATCTTTCGGTAAGTTGTAAGAAAAATTCTCTTTGCCTGCTTAGATAAAACAAAGCGAGCTGAAAGCACTACTTTTAGCGTTCGCTCTAAAATCATGAGTCAATCAATGGATTCTGATTGACCAATCGGTTTGAATGAATAAAAGCGCATCAACCAAATTTATTCATCGTTGAGTTTCGCATTGAGAAATGTACGGAATCCAAAGAAACGGGTGAAAAAACCTGTATTAATGGCGCTTATTAAGCAGGACGTCTATCGTTAATTGCAACCAATTAAGTAGGGTGAGGCGCTAGCCTCATCCCTCTCACAGAACCGTACGTACGGGC
>JAPOUS010000115.1 GCA_026708525.1 Cellvibrionales bacterium | reverse complement strand
CAACGGGATCAAAGCCTTGATTCATCAAATGCAGGGTGCCGCCTTTTATAAGCGGTGCAAAAAAGTTCTTCTGGGTTAAATCAAACCCTAATGATGAAAGGATCAAGCACTGGGAGTTGGTATCAGTAAAATCAAAACTCTCAGCATACCAAGATAATAAATTATTCTCTCCTTGATGCAAAACCTCTACACCCTTAGGGATGCCGGTAGAGCCTGAGGTAAAAATCATATACAGACTATCATTGCGTTTGAGCTCTGGTGTTTGCTCAGGCTGCAATTCATCGCCTTTAAGTTCTAGGGCGGTTATGCAGGCTTCGGGTGCTATATTGGGGACGATTTGCTTGGCAATCACCCATTGGCACTTAGCTGTTTGTAAAATAGTTTGAATGCGGGCCTCAGGCAATTGTGAGTCGATCGGGATATAACAGCCGCCTTGCTGGATCACCGCCAGCAGGTTCACTATAAAATCCACTGAAGGTTCAAGCATTAGGGCAACGCGATCGCCTTGTTTTAAGCCGCGTGATGCAAGCACACTTGCTGCATGGTTAACCCGTTTTTTGAGTGCGTTATAGCTTAAGTGTTCATGGTCGTCTTTTACCGCAATCGTATCCCTTTTATCTTGCCAAATCTTTGGGTAGAACGAATCGGCGGTTAACGCTTGCGCTTTTACCGATTGTTGTGTGATCGAGCGACTAGGCAAAATCGGTAGGGCGTGCATGGGGCAGTCAGGCATATCGCTCAGGCTATCGAGCAAGACGCTAAAGTTTTCAGCCAGTTGCGCAATGGTTTCGGATTCAAACAATTGCGTGCGGTATTCAAAGGCGCCAGAAAGTTCGACCTCGTCTCCTTGCGTTAAATGCAGCATATGCATGCTTAACTCAAACTTGGCGGTCATATTCAGTAGATGCTCAGATAGCTCAAAAGGCTGAATGCTCATCTCAGGCAATTCAAGGCTAGGCTGTGAATCCTTATGCGTTTGGAAGTTGTAAAATACCTGAAATACCGGCGAATGCCCTGTAGATTTTGGCATATCCAACTGTTCAAGCAATTGCTCAAAAGGCAAATCCTGGTTGGCAAAAGCATCGAGCTGAGTCGCTTTCACAGCGGCAAGGTGCTCACTAAAGGGGGCGGACAAATTAAGCTGATTACGAATCGCTTGCGTATTGACAAAAAAGCCCATCATCTCGGCTAGTTCAGGTGCTGGGCGATGGTTTACTGCGGTGCCGAGCGTGATGTCTGTTTGGCCGCTGTAGCGGGCAAGTAATAATTGTAACGCGCCGATCAATAGCATCGAGAGCGTTGCTTCTTGCGATTGTGCAAAGGCCTCAAGCTTTTGCGCTGTGTTGGGTTTTATGTGGAACGAATGCAAACCGCCGATAAAGTTAGGTTTCGCTGGATAGGGTTTGTCTGTAGGCAATTGTGTTAGCGGTACATCGCCAAGCTGTTTTTTCCAGTACTGGCTTTGTGATTCGAGTGTATCTTTAGACAGGTGCGCGCGCTGTGTGCTGCTGAAATCGATATATTGAAGCGGGGGCTTATCTTCGAGCTTTCCGTTAATTAATGCCCTGGCTAAATCTTGCGTAAATAGCGTCATCGATGGCCCATCACTAATGAGATGATGAGCGACAAAAATCAGCGCCGCTTCGTCATCATTAATGGGCAGCAAGAGCGATTTGAATAAGGGATCATTATTCACATTAAACGGGGTTTGTGTGAGTGAAAACACCTGTTGCTCAAGGCTTAATACCTCGCTTGGCTCAATCACTTGCAGCAGTGGAATGCTTGGATCAATGATTTGCAGGGCTTTGCCATCGTTAACCGTTAAGCGAGTGATTAATACCTGGTGCTTATCAGCCACTTGTTTGATGGCACTTTCTATGCGTAATGGATTGATCTTGCCTTTTAGGCGAAAGGCGAGCGGCATGTTATACATGGAGGTTCGGCCTTGAATCTGCTCAAGTAACCACAGTCGCTCCTGCCCTAATGATAAGGGGTAGCCTTTGTTTCTATCCGTGTGCCGATCAATGGGCGATAGTTGCCATTGGTTGGCGGAATCCGCAGCGTCAATCATTTGCGCCAGTTGTTGAATGGTTTGATGGTGTAAAAAGGCAGCTAACGTAATGGATTTACCCAATTGCTGCTGGATTTGATTAACGAGGGTTGCCGCTAATAATGAGTGCCCACCTAAAGCGAAGAAGCTGTCATCCGTGCTTATCTCTGCATCATGGAAAACCCCTTGCCATAATTCGAGTAAGGCTTTTTCAGTTGCAGTTTTTGGTGCAATTAACGTTTTGCTGATTACTATGGGGGGTAATTGGCTGCGATCGACTTTGCCGTTGCTTGATAGCGGAAAGTGTTCAAGGTATTGGTAGGCAACGGGAATAAAGGCATCTGGCAGTTTATCTTGCAGTAAATCACGTAAGTTTTCGATGGGGGATTCGGTACTTGTGACTAAGAGGTAAGCGACGAGTTGTTCTTTGTCATTGAGCATAACGACAGAATCTTTAACGCCATTTAACCTGTGAAGCTGATAAGTAATTTCGGCTGCCTCAATACGCTGGCCACGAATTTTGAGCTGATGATCTTTTCGGCCAATAAAGGTTAGCTCCCCCTTATCAAGCACAAAATCACCCGTACGATAGAGTTTGCCTACCTGTGGGTGCGAGATAAAGGCGCTATTTTGCGTTTTAGCATGGCCAATATACCCTAAACCAACGCCAGCACCTGCAATGGCTAATTCACCTGAAAAACCTTGCGGCAGTATGCGATTGGCGCGATCAAGCAAATAGGTGGCAACCCCTTGTGAGGCTCTGCCGAGTGGTAAATTATCAGGCAAGGCTTGCCCTGCGTTTACTCTATGGCTTAACGCAATATCCGTACATTCCGAAGGGCCATACATATTGACAATGGCTGCTTGGTTGTATGGATTAGTGAACCAAGGGTTGAGTAAAGGCGATTGAATAGCCTCACCGCCTAATAATAACCACTTGAGGCTTTGGAGTTTTTCAACATTTTCGGCATTCTCTAACCAC
Organism: Cellvibrionales bacterium; assembly: GCA_026708525.1. Taxonomy (GTDB): domain Bacteria; phylum Pseudomonadota; class Gammaproteobacteria; order Pseudomonadales; family DT-91; genus CAKMZU01. Next base: position 14,075 of record JAPOUS010000115.1, on the reverse strand, counting down.
AGATAACAAGCTGAAGGTGCGGCATTGATAAAAGTAATTTGTTCTTTATCAATCGAATCGATTATTGCATTCGGGTCGTAAACCGATTGATCCTGAAAAACGATGGTTGAGCCACCGAGCAAAGGGGCAAAAAGATTCTTTTGGGTTAGATCAAAGCCCACCGATGAGATAATTAACACTTTTTGAGTGGCATCAATGGCAAAGGTATCTTGGTACCAAAGGAGCAAATTTAAAAAATTTGCCTGTGTAACGGAAGCCCCTTTGGGTAAGCCTGTGGAGCCTGAGGTATAGATGACATACAAAGGGTGTTCAGGAGAAATTTCAGGCAAGGTTACCGCTGTTGAATCGCCATGCGCCAGTAAATCAACCGGGTTACGTGTGGGTTGATCAAACGCATGGTTGGGTTCGGTTAATACAAAACGTAAATTCGCATCATCACCAATAAAGCGCTTACGTTCGGCAGGGTATTTTGTATCTATCGCAACATAAGTTGCGCCCGTTTTTAATACACCAAGCAATGAGGCTAAATAGGTAAAATTCGCATCCAAATGTAAGCCGATGCGATCATCTGGTGTAACGCCTTCGTTGGTTAGCGCATTGGCAATAAGGTTGGATGACAGGTCAAGATCGTTATAGGTGTATTGGCCTTGTGCGTCAATTACAGCAATTTGGTTGCGAAATGATTGCAGCGCAGGATTGACTGCCGCAATCACAGTTGAAAAAGGCAGCTCGATGGGCGTAGGCAGTTTAACGGATTCTTCCGGCAATAAAATGGATAAATGCTTGAATTCAGTGGTGCCGGATAGCACCTGTTGCGATAGGCTTAATAACCTAAGGATAAAATCATTGCCTGAAAATTGCGCGTTATCGTAAGTGAAATGAAAACGTAAATGCTGATCGACAACCTGTAATGTTAGGTTGACGGCGTTATCCATCACAGGTGGCACAAAGGTCAGTGCGCACTCGCTACCGTTAAGCGGGATGCTCGAGGGTAAAGTATAAAAGTTGTATAAAAACTGCACTGCTCCTTGCGGAATCATTTGCTGTTGCACACTGTGCGACATGCCTTGGCAATCTCGCAGTGCTTTTTGTTGATCTCTAAGCGCTTTAAGTACATCGCCAATGTGCCCTTCACGCAAATGTGTTTCATTAAACAGTACAGGCAAGGTGCTGAAATAGGCACCTAACGTATTGGCATGACCTGCTGGGCGCGAGGCTAAGACTTCATCAATAAAAAAGTCGCCATCAGGCTGGCAGTAGCTGGATAATAAGCAGCCATACAATGCTTTGAGGTAAATCGCAGGCGTGGTTTTATGGGTTTTACACCATGCCTTGATGGCATCAAAGTGGGCGTCTGTATCATCCACGGTAATGGTTTCAAACCCTTGGCCTGATACCCCCAAAGGTGAGCTTAAAGGTTGGCAATCGCCTAGCGTTTGAGCGAGTTTGTGTTGTTTTTCAAGGCGGTCGTAACCTTGGGATGACAGCACAAATTCTGCATAATTGTCTGTGCCGTTGTCATATCGTTCAAGGCTGAATTCATAGTGCCCAAGGGTGTCGCTTTGATAAGCTTGATAAAAGTCGATCAATTGGCGGCTGATAATATCGAGCGATAACCCATCAATGGCCGCGTGATGCCCTTTGATTAAAATCGCATCGGTGGCGGTTTGGCGTTTTATCCAAACAATATTGAATAATGGCCCATTGGATTCATAAGGTGAATACACTTGATCTTGGCAATAGGTGACTAAGGCCTCATCAGAGTCATCTTCAAGTTCTACTTCGATCAAAGGGCTTTGTTCAATCGCTACTTTGGGTGTCAAAATCGCTTGAAATGCTGAATCACCAAAATGCTTTGGGTTAGCAAACGTGCGCATGCGTAAAGCAGCATTTTGTTTAACACAGGCAGCCACGGCTTGGTGTAAGGCATCGCTTGCGATTTCACAGGCTTCGTCTATGTGTAAAATCCAGCCAAGATAATTTCTTGGGTTGGAGGGGGTTAATTGGCTATCGAGTAAAATATCGCGTTGCATGGGCGTCAGCGGTAAGACCTTCTCAGTTTGCTGTGGGTCAATTGGCTGGGCTTCTAATAAATGCGCTATTGAATAGAGCGATAAATCGGCTAAGGGGGTATCCGTAGCATGCGTGAGTTGTTCGGTGAGATAAATAAAGCTTTCGGCCAGGGCATCGACTTTGTTTGCATCGTAACGATTGGCAGGATATTCCACCGTTAGCGTCATGCTCTTTGGTGTTGCCAGAACAGAAAAAATAAGATCGTACTTGCTCTCAGCAGGTGGCATATCAACGGCTTTGAAGGTTAAGCCATTAAGGGTTAAGGTGTCAGGTAATTGTTGATCTTGCGTAAAATAGTTAAAGCCAACCTTAGGCATAAAAGTTGGATGGTTAATACTTGATAGAATCGATTCAAGTGCAATATCTTGATTGGCAAACGTCGCTAACACTTGGCTTTTGATTTTTTGTAAGTACTCACTTTTATTTTGTGCAGGATTAATGCTTACAGGGAACAAGAGCGTATTCACAAAGTAACCGACGATATCATTCAAGCCTTTGCGGTGGCGGCCAGAAACCGGCAAGCCGATTGTTAGCTGCTCTTGCACGCCTGCTTTGCTTAAAGTGAGATTCAATGCACCGAGCAATAACATAAAAGGAGTAACGCTTTGCCAGTTGGCGAAGGTTTGAATAGCGTCAACTTGCGTTGGGTTAAGTTGCTTGGTAATGATACCTGCGCTGTGAGTTTGGGCATGCTGACCAGTAAGCCTCGATAGCACGGCTAATTGATCGTTTGCCTCATCAAGATGCTTTTGCCAAAAGCTTAACTGTGTATCAAGTGCTGCTTGGTTAGCGTTCTGCCAATAAGAAAAATCTTGGTAATCAAACGCAATGGGTGGAAGTAATGATGCTTCTTGGTTTGCGGTTAATGTATGCAGCCAATCGCCTAACAAAATCTCCAAGGACCGTGCATCGCTAATGACATGATGCATCACTAAATATAATAAGTGGCTAGTCTCCGTTTTAATAAATCCTGCTCTAAAGGCACAGGGCTTGTGAAGATCAAAAGGTTGCTCAAGGGCTTGTTGTGCCAAATTAAGCGCTTGATCTTGGGTGCTAACGCTATGCGATTCAAAAGGCAGTTGAATGTTATCTGGAATCGTTTGAAATAATTCGCCATCTTGTTCGATAAGCTGAGTTTTTAAAATAGGGTGTCTGTCAGCTAATACGTTAAGTGATGACAGGATTTTTTCAGCCGTAATGTCGCCTTCAACCCAAAATGCCAAAGGCATGTGATAGGCCGTTGAGCCTTTATGCGTCGATTGATAGCGCCATAAGCGTTGCTGGTTTTGGCTGGCAGGGATGAGGGTATCCCTCACCGGATGTTTTTTTATCTCGGGTACGTCAAGTGTTGGGTTTTCTGCCTGTTGTTCAATATGGTGAGCCAATTGCTCAATGGTTGGGTAAACAAATATATCCGTCACAGGTAGAGTGATACCGATTTGCTCATCAATTAACCCGACTAATTGAATGGCCCGAAGCGAATGCCCGCCTATCAAAAAGAAATTATCGGTTTTGGACAGTTGCGAAAGAGGCTCACTGATATGAAGTACCTTGCCAAATAATTCGGCCAGTTGTTTTTCTATCGCTGTGGTCGCAGGATTTTCTGATGGTGTCGTATCCTGTTTGAGGGTTAATGGCGGCAGGGCGTTACGATCCACTTTGCCATTGGGATTTAGCGGTAAGGCTTCTACCTGCTGATAAATATTTGGCAGCATATAGGCAGGTAAATGTTCACTTAATGCTTTATGGCAATTTGCGGCATCTTGTACTTCACCTGAATAATAAGCCACTAAACCATCGGTATTATCAAGGTTGGAGACAATAACGACGGATTGATGAATGCCTTCAAGTTGATTGATTTGGGCTTCAATTTCGCCTAATTCAATCCGCTGGCCGCGCAGTTTAACCTGAAAATCATTACGGCCAAGGTAGCGAATATTGCCATCGTCTTGCATTAACCCCAAATCACCAGTCTTATAGAGCTTGGTGCTTGGTATGGCAGGAAAGGGGTTCTCGATAAAGGCTTTTTCCGTTAAATCATCACGGTTTAAATAGCCTTTGGCAAGGTTAGCACCACCTATGTGAATTTCTCCAGGGACGCCTATTGGGCAAAGATTCAGCGCTTCATCCAAAATTAACAATTGGGTGTTGGCGATGGGTTTGCCGATCGGGATTTCTTTCGCGTTTTTATCACGCACAGGGTAAAAGCTTACATCAATTGACGCTTCGGTTGGGCCATAGAGATTATCCAGCTGTGTGTGTGGAAAGTGGGTTAACCAATCGCTCGCCATATCAGGTGTTAAGGCTTCGCCTGAGGTAAAGACCTGCTTAATGGAGGGCAGTTTTGGCAAGGTTTTTTGTGATAAAAAGGCACGCAGCATCGATGGCACAAAATGTAATGTGGTGATGCCTTGTGACTCGATGATATCGGCTAAATACGTCGGATCTTTATGCCCATCTTTTTTTGCGAAGACTAACTCAGCACCTGCCATTACAGGCCATAAAAATTCCCATACCGAGACATCAAAGGTAAAGGGTGTTTTTTGTAGCACTTTATCTTGCGGGGTGAGCGGGTATTTATCTTGCATCCATTGCAAACGATTGATGATGCCTTTGTGCGGCACCATCACGCCTTTGGGTTGGCCTGTGGAGCCTGAGGTGAAGAGAATGTTGACTAAATCCTGATCCGTTATACTGACGTTCGGTTTTGACGTCGTAATACTTGCGTCAATCTTATCGATCTGGATAACCTGGCATCCTTCGACAAGCTCAGAATAAACGAGGGAGAGTGAATCTGTATTGAGTGCATCACCTGCTGTGACTAGGGTACGAATACCGGCATCATGCAATATAAAACGCACCCGCTCTTCGGGTAATTCAGGGTCAATGGGCACATAGGCTTTGCCCGCTTTTAAAATACCTAAGATACCAACCAGCATAAAGCGGCTGCGGTACAGACTAAGGCCAATGGCCGGCTGTGCATCCGCCGTTAATACCTGGGCGAGTAGATTGGCCGCTTGGTCGAGCGCTTGGTAAGTAAGCGAACCTTGGGCATCACTCACGGCAATGCGTTCAGGCGTTTTTTGTACTTGCTGCTCAAACAATTCATGTATGCCATTGGCTTTCGGGTAATCTACTTGGGTTTGGTTGGGGCCGCTTTCGAGTAAAAAGCGTACCTCTTCATCCAATACAAAGTGTTGCTGAGAAAGTGCCAAATCTGGCTGTTCGATAAGATTATCTAACAATAAAGAGAAATGCTTGCCCATGCGAGTGATGGTGCTTTCTTTATAAAGGCTGGTGCGATATTCGAGCGCAATCTCAAGGTTGCCCTCAAGATCAATCACATTAAACGTTAGATCAAATTTGGCGCTTTGCTGGCGCTCGCTGCCTTCGATGCTGGATAGTTTAAGATCGCCCATTACTTGATGAGAGATTTCTCCCTGCAACAGCTTTTGGTTACCCAAACTCGCTGCCGTTTGCACAATCAGCATCACATTAAACACCGGCGTTTGGGATAAATCTCTAGGTACATTGAGCTGATCAATGACTTGATCAAACGGGGTGTTTTGGTGTTCAAATGCTAGCAGCGCAGTGGCTTTAGAGGATTCGAGCAAAGTGGTAAAGTCATCCGTACGATGGATTTTTTGCCTTAATACAAGGGTATTCAAAAATAACCCAATCACATCCTCAACCGGGTATTCTGAACGGTTGGCAATGGGGGTGCCGATGCTTATGTCATCTTCGCGGCTGTATTTCGCAAGCAAGACGCATAAGGCAGCATGCATCAGCATAAAGAGCGAGACATTGTTATCTTGGCAAAAGGCCTGTATTTTGCGTGACAGCGATTCAGGTAAGGGGAATCTGACTTCGCTACCTTGATTATCTAAAATCGCAGGCCTGTGAAAGTCGGTTGGCAAATTTACTGGCTGGCAGCCGTCTAAATGCTCCCGCCAATAGGTTAATTCTTTTTCAGTATCCGTATTAGCCGCTTGCAAAAGCGCAAAATCGGCATAGTGCATAGGTGGCGGTGAAAAATTATACAGTCCATTGCCTAATATCTCTTGGTAGCTGATCCAAAGATCACGAATGAGAATCTCAATCGACCAGCCATCAGCAATAATATGATGTAAGCAAAGCAGTAAAAAGTATTGGTCATCCGTTTGCCGGTGCAGCAATTTGGCGCGAATGAGGCTGTCTTTGCTTAAATTAAAGGGGGCTTCAATAAAGTCACTGACTTCATTTAATAAATCCGATTCGCTGCCCGTAAAAGGCAATATTGGTAGATCAAAAGCTGGGGATTCATCAATCTGTTGGTAAGGTGTTTTATCCGTTGTATCAACTACAAAACGGGTGCGTAAACTCTCATGACGTAAAATCACGGTTGAAAAGGCAGCCTGTAATGCGACGGTATCTAATAGGCCAGATATTTTTAAGGCAAAGGGCATATGATACAAACTGCCGGGCTGCATTTGTTCGATAAACCAGAGCCGCTGCTGCGCAAATGATAGGGGTAATTTTTCAGGTCGGGCAATCCGAGTGGCGTTAACTTTTTGGCCGGTTTCAGATAGCTCTTCTAAAAACCGAGCTAACAGATTGACCTTAGGGTAATCAAACAAATGCCTAAGCTGTATATCCAACGCGGTACTTTGCCTTAGGCTGGCAATAACGCGGGTTGCCAGGAGGGATTGACCACCTAAATGGAAAAAATCCGCATTACGGCTGACTTTATCAAGCTGTAGGCATTCAGAGAAAACTTTAGCGACTTGCTGCTCCATTGGGGTTTCTGGGGCATGGTATTCCCCTTGGTTAAGCGTCATGGCGCCTACCAGTTTGGCTTTATCGACTTTGCCATTGGGTGTTACTGGAATGCTGTCGATAATGCCAAAGGCGCTTGGAATCATATAATGCGGTAAGCTCAGGGCAAGTTCACTTGCAATCTTTGAAGGCAAATCATCCGATGCGGCTTCGGTTTTTGGTACAACAAATGCAGCCAGGGTAGGGTTATCATCATTTTTTTCATACACCACAACAGCATCTATGACATCTGGCAGTGTCGTTATCGCTGTGGTGATTTCATCTAACTCGATACGAAAGCCACGAATCTTAATCTGATCATCTTTTCGGCCTTTATGTACTAAATCACCATTCGTCAATCGCACGGCCATATCGCCTGTGCGATACAAGCGACCGTAAGGGTCTTGCTCGCCCATAAAAGGGTTTTGGATAAAAGCTTGGGCGTTTTCTTCAGGTAAGCCATGATAGCCGCGACTTAAGCCACTGCTCGATAAGGCTAATTCGCCCACTACGCCATAGGGGCAAAGGTGTCCGTTTTGATCAATGACATAACAAAAGGTATTCGCGACAGGCTTGCCTAAGGGAATAGCGGCTTTTTGGCAGTCATCGATTTGCAGTTCTTTTAAAGTAGATACCACGGTATTTTCAGCCGGGCCATACGCATTATAAAAATGCGTGGGTTTGCCATGCTCAATTAACCTATGCACTTTATCGCTGTTGGGCGCTTCGCCACCAATGCCTAGCCAGGTCATGTCGCTAAAGGCGGTAGGCTCAAGATCAATGATCACATTAAATAAGGCGACCGTGATTAACCCATGGGTGATTGCTTCGTGTTTTAAGCGAGTAGAAAATGCCTCGGCATCTAAGACTTGTTCTTTGGTGAATCCTACCAAGGTGGCGCCATTGAAAAGTGCGCAGAATATTTCCCACACACTGGCATCAAAGGCAACATTGGAGATATGGGCAACTTTTGATGAGGGGGTGATGTGAAAGTTGGCTTCATCATCAATCAAGCGGCAAAGGTTTTCTTGCGAGATGGGGACGCCTTTAGGTAAACCGGTGGAGCCTGAGGTGTAGATCCAGTAGACATCATCATTGAGATTGCCATCAATGGGAGTAAAGCTTGAAGGCGCATGAGAGGCTTTCTCAAAAAAATCGTGACTAAGCAGTTGAGATGTTTTTGTCTCAATCAAATTGTCGGTAACAAGTAGCGCAGGATTTGCGGAATCCACTATATGTTGCTGGCGAGCGTGCGGGTAGGCCGGATCAATGGGGATATAAAAACAACCCGCTTTCAAACATCCAAGAATCAGTGCGATAAATTCAGGGCTTCGCTTGAGGCAAATGGCGATGGCTTGCTGAGGCTCCGCGCGGTGATCCATCAGTGCTTGCGCAATTTGATTGCTCCACTGATCAAGATCTTGGTAGCTTAGGGTCTTGTCATCAAAGCTGACAGCCGTTTTTTTGCTATGCGCTGAAACAAGCATCTGCCAGCGCTGCTGCAATGTGTTGGCGCACGAGAGCCATTCACTCGGCCTTGCAAGGCATTGAATCTCATCGGTTAAGGCTTGAGGTAATACGCTGAAATCGCTTAAGGGCAAGTCGTTTGATTGGGTAAGCTGCTCGAGCAAGTGGATAAACCCTTCAGCAAATTGCTTGATTGTGGCAGGCTCAAAAAGGTCGGTATCGTATTCGAAAGAAAAATCAACGCCTGTATCGGACTCCGAAACACCCAAGGTTAAATCAAATTTGGCTGTGTGGGTTTCAATACGGATTGGCTCAATATTGAGTGCCTCTTGATTAGCCTGCGGTGCGACTTTTTGATAGGCCAGCATGACTTGAAAAACGGGAGTGACACTGCGATCTCGCTCTATATGCAGTGCATCAAAAATGGTTTCAAACGGGATAGCTTGGTGCTCGCTGGCTTCAAGCATCAAATTGTGTGCCTGTTGAACGCGTTGAGTCAATGATTGGTGCGGATTAACAGATAACCTAAGTGCTAGCGTATTGACAAAAAAACCCACCGTTTGTTGAATCTCGGCGAGTTCTCGATTCGCATGTGGGGTGCCAATAACTATATCGCTTTGTTGCGTCATTTTTTCAAGAAAACTGGCAAACACGGCAAGATAAAAACTGAAAGGCGTGCAACCTGTGTTATGAATGAAAAGGCGCACAGGCTCAAACAAATGCTCAGGTAAATGAAAGGAAAGCAGTGCCCCTTGCCCGGATTTTGCTTGCGGCCTTGGGTGATCGAAGGGCAGGTTGAGTGTTTCAACGCCTGCTAGTTTGGTTTTCCAGAATTCAATACTGGCATCAAGGTTAGTTTTTGCCTGTTGCCATTCGGCATAGTCTGGGTACTGAACGTTAATAGGCGGTAGATTTGGCTCTTCACCACGATCCAAGCACAGGTAGTTATAGGCGAGCTCTTTAAGCAAAATTTGGTTTGACCAGCCATCGGTGATCAAGTGATGACAGTTGATCAATAAGATGTATTCATGCGGTTGCTTAAAGGATAACAGCGTGCCACGCATTAAAGGGGCTTGTGTTAGATCAAAAGGTTGCTCAATGAGTGACTGGATAAGTTCTATGGCAGCATCGCTGTCAGCGTCAAACAGGCAGGCTTGCTCCTCTAAATGAAAATCAATGACAGGAGCAATGATTTGCTGTGGGTCGCCGTTATCCTCTACAAAGGATGTTCTAAATGCTTCGTGGCGGTTAATAAGCTGTTGAATCGATTGGGTGAGTAGGTGTTGATCTAATTGGCCATGGATGCGAACAGCTAAAGGGACATGATAGGTGGCGGTGCCTGGGGCTAATTGCTCGACAAACCAGAGCCTTTGTTGTGAGGACGATAAAATAGCTTTTTCAGGGTTTTGGCGCTTGGGAATGTTGGTGCTTTCTGCTTGCTGAGACTTGGCTAATGCAATTAATTGCGTTTTGTGCGCTTTAAGTGCCGCCATTAACTCAGGGGTCATCACCCCTTTATCGGCATTAATGGCTAATTGGTCATCGTTTTTTAAGCTGATCTGGATATTCAGTTGATTGAGTGTTGCAATCAGATCATCAAATTGCATGCAGCTATCCTTTTAGCAACCCCGTTATAGGAAAAAACACAAACGATCAAAAGAAAATGGGTAAAAAAATCAGAGATAAATAGCTTTTGACCAATAAAACGGGGTTTCTATCACTTTGTTATTATTATTTTTTACCGAGGATGGTACGGTGAATCGACAAGGCTCGGCAGTTGACTGGGTAATGTAACCGAAGGCTTACGCTTTGTCGATTCGCCTTGCGCCTAAAGGCTATAAGCCTTCGGGTTTTTAATAGGCTTCACAAAATCCGTTGTTGATTGTAGCCGACGGATTAAATGACAAAGTTATCCTGTTCTTCGTCTGACGTAGGTTGGCTTGATGCAAAGATCGACTTAGCTGCCATTGCCTGATCAATGGCTTTTGCTATATGTGCAATGGTTGGGTTGAGCATTAAATCCTTTAATGGTATCTGGCAATCAAATTGCTCTTGGATAAGCCCTGCAATTTCCATTGCTTTGAGTGAGTGGCCGCCAAGATCAAAAAAATTATCGTCTATGCCGATCTTTTCAATCGCTAGTGCATTTTGCCAAATTACGGTTAACTGTTGTTCGGTCTCTGTTTCAGGCGCACGATAAGGTGTTTGGTTGATGTGTGTCCAATCAGGTTCAGGTAACGCTTTTCGATTAATCTTACCGCTGGGTGTGAGCGGCCACTGTTCAATAGCGACATAAAATTGCGGCTGCATGGCAGGGTTTATGGTTTGATTGATCTGTTGTTTTTGCTCAGGTGTGATGTTTATGGGTAGAAAAGCAACTAAGGTATTTTCCTCCGATTTAGGGTGGAGAAGAACCTTGGCAACGGCCTGTTGCACATCGAGACATTGAATCAACCGTTGCTCAACGTCGGCTAACTCAACGCGTTGGCCGCGTATTTTTACCTGGCCATCGGTGCGACCCAGATAAATCAGCTGATTGTCAACGCTCATTCTTGCAAAATCACCCGTTTTATAGAGTTTAGCGCTTGGATGGTTGGATAAAGGGTTATCAATAAATTGCAGCTCGGTCAGATCGTCTCGGCCAATATAGCCGTAAGCCAACCCTATGCCACCAATATAGAGTTCACCAGCTAACCCGTAAGGCGTGGGTTGTAGGTTTTCATCCAGTATATGCAGTTGAATATTATCAATAGGCCTGCCTATTGGGACGCTGGCATGATTATCATTGGGTCGACAAGCGTAATAGCTAACATCAATCGCCGCCTCGGTAGGCCCATAAAGGTTAAAAAGCGTGATCTGAGGAAGTTTTTCATACGCTAAGTCAACCTGTGGCTGGGTGAGTGCTTCGCCTGAGCAATATACCTGTCGAATACTTGGTAAGTCTTCTTTCAGTGCACCTAAAAAGGGCGATAGCATGGAGGGTACAAAATGCAGGTGGCTGATCGATTCTTGCTGAATAGTTTGAATAATGGCTTGCGGGTCTTTGTGTGCTTCAGGTGGCAGAAAATGGCTCCGTGCGCCTGTGATGATCGGCCAAAATAATTCCCATACTGAAACATCGAAGCCTATAGGCGTTTTTTGCAAGATCACATCCGTCTCGGCCAGCTGAAATTGTTTTTGCATCCACGCCAAACGGTTATGTATCGCTTGATGGCTCACCATGACGCCTTTTGGTGTGCCGGTTGAACCTGAGGTGAAAATCACATTAATTAATGTCTCTGCCGATTTGGCGATAGTGGTAAAGGCATTATCTGAGCGAGATTTGGCTGAAAGCGTTGTATAGCCCTCCCAATCCGTTGACTCGGTTATGATGAGCCGGGGCTTGGCTTGTTCAACGATTTGCTGTTTTCGAAGGGGAGCCGTTTCTGGTTCGATGGGCAGGTAGGCTGCCCCAACTTTTAATGTTGCCAGCAAGGCGACGGTTACATCGAGTGATCGATCCAGCTCGATGGCAAGGATATCATTGGGCTTTACGCCTCGTTCAATGAGTATCGCGGCAAGTTGTTCGCTGTGTTGTTTCAATTCAAGGTAGGTTAGTCGCCCGTCATTGCTTGAGATGGCGATATGATGGGGCGTTTTATTGGCTTGTTGGTCAAACAGTGTATCAATGCAAGTAGGGTTTAGATCGGCCTGGGTGTCGTTAAATTCCCCTTTACCTAAAAAAGTTGGTGCGTTCTTATCAAGGGTTAATTCAGATAGCAAGGTATTACTGGCAAGTGCTTGAATTATCTGTGCGTAGTACTGACAGAATCGCCCAATGGTGGATTCGTCAAAAAGTGATTGTTTGTATTCAAAGCTAATGGTTAAGCCATCGTTTTCTTGGATAGCCAGTTTGAGATCGAATTGCGCTTCAATTGCTGTACTCGCCTGAGGTTCAATGGTGATGCCATCAATCTCCATCGTTTGAGAGGCTTCAGGGATGAGACTAATGAGTGTTTGAAAAACTGGCGGAGTATTGACACTGTCTTTAAGGTTAAGGCTGGATACCACTTGCTCAAAAGGGATGCGTTGATGTTCAAATGCGGCGGCTAATCGGCTTTTGCTTTGCTCAATCAAATCCTGCGTTGTCGTGATATCATCAAAATCAAAGCGAATAGCCAACGAATTAATGAAACACCCGAGCATGGTTTCTATTTCAGGTAAGGGGCGGCCAGCAACGGGTGTGCCGATAGCAAAGTCAGTTTGCCCCGTCGTTTTATGCAAAAACAACGCATAGCCACTTAATAAAATCGAAAATAATGTGGTTTGATGTTCGGAGGCTAACTGAGTTAGGGTCGTTTTTTTATCCATACCTAAGCGTATGCTGCAAAATCCTGCTTGATCATCATATGAAGTCGGCGAATGATCGGTAGGTAAACGTAATATAGGCGTATGCTTTAGTTGTGCTTGCCAGTAGTTGAGCGAATCTGTGGTGTCTTCAGTCGCTTGCCACACACAATAATCAACATATTGCAGCTCAGTCGTATTGCTAGGGGCGGCAGGGAGAATAGGCGCAAAATATAGCCCCATAAGCTCAGTCGTTAATTGTGCAAGACTTAATCCATCGCAGGCAATATGATGCACGGTCAAGTCAAGCGTATATTCATTAGCAGACAATGGCGTAAGCGCGGCTCTAATGACATCGCCTTTTGATAGATCAAAGGGTATTTTGTCTGCTAAGTGGCTGTCTTTGATGAGTAACTCTGGGCTGAAGTCGGTAAATATTTGTCTTAATTGTCCATTTTTTTGACTGTAAGCCGTTCGCAAGATGGCGTGTTTTTTGACGAGCTGCTTAAACGCTTGAGCGAGTTTTTGTGTGTCGAGTGGCCCTGATATTTTAACATTGCCCTGTATATGATAGGCCGTACTATCAGGGTCTAATTGCTGTAATAACCAAAAGCGTTGTTGTGCAAAAGAGACAGGGTAGTCCTGTGCGATAGGGGCTTTGGATAAACGCTCAATAGGGTTTTGGTGCTGCTTTAAAAATGCAATAATTTCAGGTTTTTGCGCTTTGATTTGAGCGAGTAGGCTGTCGGTCATTGCGCCCTCAGGGGCGCTAAATTGCAGGTTGTCGCCTTCTAACCAAAGCTGGATGTCTTTGCTAGCCAGGGTATTGAATAAATCAATCAGTGCCATCGGCTTCTCTTATACTCTTGGTGGTATTTTGGGCTATCCTATAGTGTGTTTTGTTAAAGTTCAATTCTCTGCCTCGGTATGAAAGCTTTTCTCTTCTGTTGGTAAGTACTTAATAGAAAGAAATGGTTTTTTTCTCGGGTGGAAGGTCATGCCTTCAGTAAATATTTCTGATAGTGGAGCAAAAGGGCTCTTTTCTCGTCTAGAGAAGAATTCATGCAAATAGTGACACCAAGGTACACTCAGTATAGATGTGGTTGTAGTTGTAGTAGCTTGACCGTTAGCTTGGATTGAAATGCCATCAAAGGTTGTTATAGAGGATTTATCCTTGTAAACGCTATTGATATATAGATTTTTTGTCTCGTCGCTTATATTATCCCAAGAAAATTCCTTGCCATTAGTTTCTGATACAAGTTTTTTTGTTGCTCTAAACTTATAGCATTAGAGTCGTATTCTAACGATAGAAGATGGGTCCCGTTAATTATTTTAGATTTCCCGCAAATAAGTTTGGTTTTTTATGGGCATCTCTAATAATTGATTTTGAGGTTCTGCGCTAAATTTCAAGGTTT
>JAPOUS010000110.1:8108-17211 GCA_026708525.1 Cellvibrionales bacterium | reverse complement strand
CAGCCACTTCATCAAATAAGGAATCAGACATAATCGCAGGTTGACTGAGCCTCGAATTCCACATCACCTCAGCACCATTACTAGGAATAGGGAAAGGAACACCGCCAGTATAATTCCTAAGCCCATCAATACTCCCTTGAAGATTCGCATTACCCACGTTCCACTTCGTTCTTTCGATCATTTCTTTATGGTAGGTAAAATCTCGATGAGTCGGATAGACAGGCAATTTGAATGTTTGAGGGTATTTTTTAAACAGCGCCAACATACCTGCAGTTAACTTGCTTTTATATTGCTCAATATTTTGGGCAGTAATGACAAAAAGCGGCTTCTCAGAGGCATAAATATTAGGATAAGTATCGCCTGAATTGAACGATACGCCATCGGGTGCACCAAGAATGTTTCCAGACCAGGCTGGAATCGTACCTTCGGCATTGGCTTGTGGATCAGCACCAAAGGGCGTTAGCTCTGACTCTAATTTTGCCTTATCAACAGGAGATGCTTGAATCGTTACAGAAGCCAGAACACTAGCCATTGAAACTATCAAAGCGCGAGAAAAAGAAGGTTTCCCGAACATGAAAGATATCCTTTGTTGTTAGTCGTTATTATTCTTAGCAAACAGACTAACAATGCCACTAGGCGAATTCAATCGTAAAAGAGGAGTAAAAACTACTGACGAGCCGTACGTGAAAAAAACTGTGAACCTTCCCCGTTATTCATGCTTTTCACACTTGTTCTATAGGGGTTTATGTCTAACCCACCACGCCTGGTGAAACGTGCAAACACTGACAAGGCATCCGGCTTGAACCGGTTAAATAAGTCTGAATAAATATGCTCAACACACAGCTCATGAAACCCTTGATGACGCCTAAACGAAATCAAATATTTCAACAAGCTTTCTTTCACTATCTCAGGCCCATTAACTGATACATAAACGCTCGCCCAATCCGGCTGGCTAGTTACAGGGCAAAGTGATCGAAACAAATGGGTCTTATAGTGCTGTTGAACCGATTTATCGGCATGTATTTGCAAAACATCAGGGTTAACCTGATATTCATCTATACACACGTCCAAACTATCTAATAACTCAAAACCTTTCGGTTCTTGAATAGGATAATCCTCTGCACTATAGAGCTTGATGGCTACTCGAGCACCTACTTTTTCAGCCAAATCACGCTCAATTATTTGGATTAAGGCGGATCTTTCTGTACGAAAAAAATTAAATCCATTTAAATACAGCTTAAGTGATTTGGACTCAACAATATTTGGGCTATCGGCTGGCACATCGATTTCAATGATGGAAACCTCAGGCTTTCCCTTAGGATTCAGCCAGGAGAGTTCAAACCCCGTCCATCGATCAAACCCAATAAATTCTGGCACGTCTGTTAACGTTGACCTGCCAAGCTGCCTCGGCACAGGGTAAAGAATAGCAGGCGAATAGTCTTCTGGATAATCGTGATCTTTACCCAGTGGAATATCAGTTGGCAGCTTCAAGAGCGCAGTCCTTTTCCTTTTTTCAGTAAATGCAAACACAGCCCAACGGATGTGACACAGCATATGAAAAGAATCCCTAAAGAGAGTTCCACATTAATATCAGAAACCCCTATCATCCCTTGCCTAAAGGCATTCACGATATACAGCATGGGGTTTAGCTCAGAAGCCGTTTTGAAAAAGCCCGACAACATATCCGCCGAATAAAACACTCCGCCTAAATAAATAAGCGGGGTTAACACAAAGGTCGGTATCACCGAAATATCATCAAACGAATTGGCATATAAGGCATTCAAAAAGCCTAGCGATGCAAAGAATACTGACGTCAGCAATAACACAACAATGGTTAAGCCTATATTTTGCACCGATAAATCCGCAAAAAATAGTGAGAGGATGGTAACAACAAGACCGACACACAAGCCTCTTGCCACACCGCCTGCGACATAACCTGCCAAGATAATGTAATTAGGAACAGGCGAGACCAGCAATTCCTCAACATGCCGCTGGAATTTGGAACTATAAAAAGATGACACAACATTAGAAAATGAGTTGGTAATCACCGCCATCATGATCAATCCAGGCACAACAAACTGCACATAAGGCACACCTTGCATTTCGCCGATTCGACTCCCCATCAGCTTACCGAAAATAGCAAAGTAAAGCCCCATAGTAATCGCAGGCGGCAATAAGGTTTGCACCCAAATGCGCGTAAAACGCTGAATTTCACGAAATAAAATGGTCTGGAAAGCGACCCACTGATCTTTAATGGGCATCTTGCTTCCCTTTTTCGACTAGATTGACAAACAATTCTTCGAGACGGTTGGCTTTATTTCGCATACTGGAAATTTCAATACCTTCTTTATTGAGTTCGGCAAACAACGTATTGAGCGCCTGCCCTTTTTTTAACGACACGGAAAAGCGGGTATTATCAATGACATTGACATTATAAGGCAATGAGAGAATTTGATCGCTCAAAGTGCCTTGGTAATCAAAAATAAAGGTTTCTTCTTCAAGCTCATCTAACAAAGCTGTCATAGATGTGTTTTTAACAATTTGCCCTTTATCGATAATAGCAATGTTGCGGCAAAGATTTTCCGCTTCTTCCAGATAATGGGTTGTTAGAATGATGGTCGTTCCTTTTTCGTTAACTTCTTTTAAAAAGTCCCACATGGATCGACGCATCTCAATGTCCACACCTGCCGTTGGCTCATCAAGAATAAGAATATTAGGCTCATGGACTAACGCTCTTGCGATCATTAATCGACGCTTCATACCACCGGATAACCGCATAGCCTGCTCATTTCGCTTCTCCCAAAGCCCAAGCGATTTTAGCAAGGTTTCTGTTCGTGCTTTAGCAACCTTACGAGACAAACCATAAAACCCTGCTTGCGTGGTGATAATATCCTGAACTTTCACAAATCCACTAAAATTAAACTCCTGAGGTACAACACCCAGAAGCGTTTTCGCTTTGGAGAAATCTTTATCGATATCAATACCTCCGATAGTCACTGACCCCGAGGTTTTGGTCACTAACGAATTAAGCACACCAATGGTGGTGGATTTACCCGCACCATTGGGGCCTAGCAAGGCAAAAAAATCTCCTTGCGCTACATCCAACGAAATACCTTTTAAGGCCTCATGCCCACTGGCATAGACTTTTTTTAACTCTCTAATTGAAATAGCGGCTGTCATATTTTGTATAGGTATTTTATTTATTTCGGTCGATTATTTTTTGAGATGAAATTATCCGCTAGTTGCTTCTATTTAGCAAAACCTAACCGACATTTTGGTTTTTTATCGTACCGCTATTTGCGATGCATTAAGGTACAAACCGTGATCCAGCCGACATTTTATCATTAAGCAATCCAAACGAATCAAGAATATGCGCAAACAACCCATTTCATTGTTACTTAATCGCTACAATCTTCCCTTTTTTTAATTGAAAAGACTTAAGCATGAAAACTGCATTAATTACTGGCGCCAGTGAAGGTCTGGGCCGCTGCTTTGCAACCACTCTGGCAAAACAACACTGGCGCCTTATTCTTGTCGCACGAAACGAAGCGCGCTTATACGAGCTAAAATCATCGCTACCTAATAGCAATGCACATAACGTCATCAAAGCCGATTTAAGTGATGCATCGGCAGTTGAAAACTTAAGCAACACCTTTGGCGAACAACGCATTGAATTATTAATTAATAATGCTGGCTTTAGCCGTTTTGGGCAATTTAAAGATCAATCATTAACAGATGAATTAACCATGCTAAAGGTGAACTGCCAAGCCTTGATGATGCTTTCACATGCCTATTTGCAACATGCCCAATCAGGCGATGCCATCATTAATTTATCTTCTGTCACCGCCTGGCTGCCTACTCCAGTTCAACCCACCTATGTTGCAACCAAAGCCTTTATTAAAGCCTTTTCAGAAAACCTTTGGCAGCAAGGGCGTAAACACGGAGTGTATGTACAGACACTTTGCCCAGGCCCTACACGAACAGAATTTATCAATCGGGCAGGAAATATCTCTAAAGCAGACTTACTAAATAAACTATCCGGCACACCCGAAAGCGTTATCAACCTATCGCTCAATGCCTTACAAAAGCGTAAAGCCCCGGTCGTGGTACCAGGCGCCTCTAACAAATTAACCGCCATACTCATTCGAATGCTACCCAGAAAATGGGCCATTGTAATGATGGGCCTAGTTAGCGACTATGGATTAAGTGAATGACCAGGGATTTAAGTGAGTTATTTTGGGCTGAGTTAATTCGGCCTATACAACCGGAAAGAAACCACGAATGCGAAAAATAATACAGTGTCAAACAATGATGCCGCAGTCATCAAAAGTAGGTAAATAAAAAAAACTGAATCTGACTGCGTTTGGAGCGGGAAACGAGGTTCGAACTCGCGACCTCAACCTTGGCAAGGTTGCGCTCTACCAACTGAGCTATTCCCGCAAAAGAAATGGCATCCCCTAGGGGGTTCGAACCCCTGTTACCGCCGTGAAAGGGCGGTGTCCTAGACCACTAGACGAAGGGGACGCTGTGATCAAGTGGCGCGAATTATGGAGTTATTACGGGAGGGTGTCAACAACTTTTTTATAAAAAGTGTAAAAAAATCAAAAACCCTTATTTTGTAGCAGTTTAAGCGGTTTTTTTGCACATTTTTTATTCAACTTTTTAAAGAAGCAGCCGACTTCTCATGTAATTGTAACGCTAATGAGTTGATACAAAATCGCAAGCCCGTTGGCTTTGGCCCATCATCAAACAAGTGACCTAGATGTGAATCACACTGCCCGCATCGCACCTCGGTTCGATGCATGCCATGTGAATCATCATCCACCAATGTTAAGAGCGATGCATCGATTGGCTTAAAAAAGCTTGGCCAACCAGAACCAGAGTCATACTTTGCATCAGAAGCAAACAATGGCGTGCTGCAAGCTTTGCAGTGATAAACTCCCTCTTTATGACAATCCCAATATTCGCCAGAAAAAGCAGGCTCTGTTCCTGATTCCCGACAGACATAATAGGTTTCACTATCTAGTCGAGCTTTCCATTCTGATTCTGATAAAGCAATCTTAGACATAACAACATCCTCATTTCATTCCATAAATTTAATCTGCGAACATCGAGAATAAAACATTTATTTTTAGATTAGCAATAGAAATACACGATAGCTTTAAATACTGATCAAGAACCTAGATCGTAACTCCTTAATAATTTAACGGTGCATTTTTTTAAGGTTTAGTTAAAATCGGCATTTGTTTCTTACCTCTCGTCTTTACTCATGAAGTTAATCAACAAATCCCAAAAGCTCGACGACGTTTGTTACGACATACGCGGCCCTGTTCTGCAAAGTGCGCTCGCCCTTGAGTCTCAAGGCGAAGCTATTTTAAAACTCAATATTGGCAACCCTGCCCCATTTGGGTTTGAGGCCCCCGACAGCATTTTGGATTATGTTGCCAAGCATCTTCATGATGCAGAAGGCTATAGTCACTCCAAAGGCATTATTCAGGCACGGTCTGCTATTTTAAGCCAAGCAATGAACCAGGGTTTTGACAACATCAACCTTGAAGATATTCTACTGGGAAATGGCGTGAGCGAATTGATTGTGTCAACCACTCAAGCTCTACTCAATAACGGAGATGAAATTCTAGTACCCTCACCCGATTATCCATTATGGACAGCCGCTGCTAATTTGGCTGGTGGAAAAGCCGTGCACTACCTATGCGACGAAGCACAGGATTGGGCACCAGATATTGAAGACATTAAAAGTAAAATTACCACCAAAACCAAAGCGATTGTTATTATCAACCCAAATAACCCAACAGGCGCCGTCTACCCTATCGAGATACTCCAACAAATAGCCGACCTTGCTGAAAAACATGCATTGGTTGTCTTTGCCGATGAAATCTACGATAAAATCCTGTATGACGACGCTCAACATATCCCCATGGGAACGCTCATTAAGAACACCCTATGCATTACCTTTAATGGCCTCTCCAAAGCTTATCGATTAGCCGGCTTTCGTGCTGGTTGGGCCATTCTCTCCGGCAATAAGACCTCAGCTAAGAGCTATATTGAAGGCATCAATATGCTGCTTTCCATGCGCCTTTGTGCGAATGTACCCGCTCAACTTGCCATAGAGCCTGCATTAACAGGCAAGCAATGTATTGATGATTTACGTCTACCCCAAGGCAGACTCCATGCGCAGCGCGAAATCGGGTACTCACTGCTAACCCAAATCGAGGGAATTTCTTGCGTGAAGCCAAAAGGAGGCATTTATCTGTTTCCAAAGCTTGACCTTAAACGCTATCCAATAAAAAATGATGAGCAACTTATCCATGACCTATTGATGCAAGAAAAAATCTTATTGGTGCAGGGCTCCGCCTTTAACTTGAGCGATCATCAACATTTTAGGCTCGTTTTTCTTCCAGAAAAAAGCCAGCTAATGCACGCCATCAGTAAGCTGGCTCATTTTTTGCATAACTATACTTTTTAACTTATACCCTAAGCAGGTGTAAAGCTATACTACCTAGCTTAAATATAGTGTGATTATGCTAACCGACGCGTTTGGACGAGATATAAATTATTTAAGACTATCGCTCACCGATCGTTGTAATTTCAGGTGCACATACTGTATGCCTGAAAAAATGACCTTTGCTCCACGCAACAGCTTACTAACACTTCAACAAATACAAATTGTTAGCCAAGCCTTCGTCGAGCTTGGTATTAAAAAAATTCGTCTCACAGGAGGCGAACCGTTAATTCACCCTGAGTTTTCGGCCGTTGTTAGCTATCTCAATCAACTGGATGGCCTTGAAAATATTGCCCTTACAACCAACGGCTCCAAAATTGCACAACAAGTAGACACCCTTAAGCTTGCCAAAGTTAAACAAGTCAACATTTCGTTGGATAGTTTAACACCCCGCATATTTTCAAGCATCACACGCCAAAAACCCGAACACTTAGCTTCTGTTCTTGACGGTATAAAAATCGCATCAAGGCTTCCAAACCTTCGGGTTCGTCTCAACGTTGTCATCATGCGAGGAATAAATGATCATGAAATTCCCGCTATGCTCAATTTTGCCATTGACCATCAATGCCATATTGCCTTTATCGAAGAAATGCCCCTGGGTAAAGATGCACTATTTGAGCGCAAAGAACGCACCATAAGCAACAAAGAAGTTTTAAGCCGCATCCAAAAGATGCACACTCTGATACCGCTTATTCAAAAACAGGCATTACGCGGCCCGGCCAATTATTATCGAATGGATGGCACACAAAGTGACGTCGGATTTATTTCTCCTCATAGCAACAATTTTTGCCATCAATGCAACCGCATAAGGCTCACGCGCTCAGGAAAACTTATTTTGTGCCTAGGCAACAATGACACCATTGATCTTAAACAAATCATCGAAACGTCCGATTACCCCCTGAGCGCCGCAAAATCTGCGATTACTCAAGCGATGACCCAAAAACCGGAATCACATATTTTTGATACCCCCTCAAAACCCCAAGTTATTCGTTTTATGAATGCCACGGGCGGATGACCATCATTTTCTATCGCTTATAACGCATCACGACTTCAAAAAACCAGTGAACTTGCCAGACATTCGCCGATCAAAACTAACGTTTGATCTACGGATTATGCAGCATGAAAAGTTCGAATAGTATCACTTATGCATTTGCTTTAGTCTTAAGTCTATTTAACGTTCAACTAATTAAAGCGGATTCTCAAGCACACAATCATACCAGTCCGCTCAAAACAGATGTAAATACCTCCACCGGTGTATTCCAGTTTTCTCACCCTGTCATCCATACACAAGGGAGACTTACTTCTTTTGCTTTGTCACTCAATTATCGCTATAACCGAAAAGGAAGGTTTGGATTACCAGAGGGCTGGCAATTCGATATTCATCATATTGATAATAAAACACTCAATTTAGATGGACAGCAATGGCGCATTGATCCAACTTGGCATGACGAATCTTCCTATGCATCAGGACTTAAATACCAGAATCAACATGGTATTTTATTTAAAGATGAAGGGGTTGGAAAACCCATTCCATCCGACCCAACGCGCTTTTATCGTTATTGCTTATCACATAAGGATGGCAGTGTATCTTACTTTTCTGAAGAAGGATTACTGATTCTTAGCTTAGATCGCTTCAACAATCGTATTGAATATGAATATCTAACACCGATTGAAAGCATTGAAAAAGCAAAAATACGCCGTATCAAAGATAACTACGGGCAGTCGTATCTCTTTGACTATGATCCAGGAGCCATTACGATTACTTACCCAGACAACAGAAAATTCGTCATTTACCATAGAGTTCATGGCGTGCATGAACTCGTTAATCCATTAAAGCAAGCCATCACTTTTAAATATATCCAACAAGGCAACACAACATTAATCGAGAATTTACAAACCCCCTCAGGACTTTTATTAAGCCTGACATATAAAAGCATAAAAGCAAAAAACTCAGAAGGTACCGTTAGCTTACCGGTTGTTTCAAGCTTCACTCATAGAGATTTAAAAACGCAACAATTGCTTAAACAACGAAACTACAAGTACGCAGAAGAAAAAAACTTTACAGGCTACCCTAAGTACATTCAAAACGATAACAATGATTCTCTGTTCGATAGCAATGATAGAGATTACCGATACAGCGTCACTGTCGAAGAAAATAATCTGGAAGACAAGCCACTATTTCGAACCCGCCAATACACATACAACGCGTTGCATCTGCCGATTGAAATCATTACGCGCTACCAAGGAAAAGCATATAGCCGAACGGTTTACGAATATAACATTTCGCCGTTTAAATACAGTCAATCAACAAATTTTGACAAGCCAAAAACCATTACACACCAAGTTCACGATGAAAAAAATAACCAGTGGCTAGATCGAACAAAACATTACCACAAACACGATTTATTTGGCAATTTGATTCAAACAGAACACCATGTATATGATCCAAATAATAAACACTGGGTATTAATTTCAACGAAATCATCGAGTTACTTTACGAATTTTTATTCTCTCGCAAAAGAAACCCTACACACGGACTATATCAATGGTATTTCGATAAAACGAAGCTACGGTTTATCTGCT
>JAPOUS010000110.1:0-8098 GCA_026708525.1 Cellvibrionales bacterium | reverse complement strand
TGCTGACAACAAGTCACATGCGTTAGTGCAGTCACATTTCACCAATAAACTCTCAGACAATGAGTGGAAAGCTTGGCAAGAATCAGAACTTCAACATGATGTCTACGGCCGCTTAACACACCAACAAATTGCTTGGTTAGCTGATAACCAACCTGGCATTGATAAAACAGCAATAAGCACCCAATACCTTGAAGATCTTAACAATCATACCCTCAAAACCATCGAAACCAATGCCCTCGATGAGTCACATACGAAACATTATGATCTTCGAAATAACCAGTACATGAGCTATCAAGCACCTGAAGGAGACCTGTGGCAGTTTCGTTATGATTTACTCGGCAGGCTAACGCAAACCATTGATCCAAGAGGCAACTTATGGCGAAAAAACTACGCAGACTTTGCTGATGCGGGGCTAAATGCTATTGACCATGAAAGCCCATTAGGTCATAAAACTCGCACGCAATTTGATGCGCTACACAGATCGCTTGTTCAAGAAGATTGGCATACAAACCATTGGAGAGAAATCGCTAAAAATCACCACAATGGCTTCGGACAATGCATCAAAACGACCGATATTTTTGGTTTGGAAACACACCATAGCTTTGATGGTGAAGGCCGAAAAATTTTAACCATAGACCCTGAAGGCAACCAAGAAAGATTCGAATATAACGACATCACGCAAACATCCCAAACCTTCTTAAACGATGTTAAACATCAAGAAATGCAGATATTTCCTTGGCGATTAACCACAATACACAAGCAATTGTCAAATAACCATAATCCGCTAGATGGGCAAACTTGCTTTTTGCAAACAACACAAACAGACAATGCCTTAGGGCTAACGTCAGAAATACAAATTGATCTAATAGACAAGTTATCGTCTCAGATCATCGAGAGTAAACGCCATACCTTCGAATATGACGGAAGTGCAAATCCAACGCTCGAAATAATTCGCACGGATAATGGCAATGAACTGGAAATACGCAGGGCCTTTGATTTATTTCATAATTCAATCAAAACCAATAAAAAACTTATGGCAAATGGCGGTGTATCTGAACATCAAAGTGAGATACATCATTTTGATCAGGCTAATCGTTTAATCAAAATAGAGTCTCAGCCTGATAGTCAGGGGCGTGGCGCGAATACCTATTTTCATTGGAACAAGAATGGCAACAAGATACAAACGATTCTCCCCAATGGCAATGATATCGTCTACGACTATTTGCCCGGCGGCCTATTAATCGCAAGCCGGTGGCAACGGGGAGGAAAAACATACCAGGTAGAACGAGAATACGATGCCGATGGCAGGTTAGCGAATATTCACGATAGTGAATCCACAAAGTTATTATTTAACTATACCCCTAATGGGCATTTAACGGCGATTCACTACCCAAACTACCATATCAACTTTAGCTACAATTCACACGACTCACTTGAGACCATTACCGACAGCTTAGATTACACAGAAACCCTTTATTACTTAGCAGATCAACCGGATAAAATAGCCCAAAGATCGATAGGAAATAATCAAGTTCATTACATTTATGGGCAAGATGATAATGGCCATAAAGGGCAAGTTATTCAACGCCACATTATTGATGGCTCAACGCTTAATATTACAAAAGAGAACCTTTATTATGGAGCATTAGGCACACTATCTCTCATACAACAAAGGAATAATCAAAGTGGGATAGTCAGTGATACCCTCTTAACGCATAATGCTAAACATCTTCTAACGCAAATCGAGTCTAGCCATCAGCAAGGGCACGGCAAAAAAAACCATACGACCTTATCCTATGGCTATGATGGTTTTAACAGGCTAACCACAGAAGCGTTTTCTGATCAAATCAATAAAATTAAACATGAATATCAATACGATGCCAACCACAACCTAATAAGACAAGTGATTCACTCAATGGATGGCATGCTAGACAAAATTCATACCTACAACCAACGTGACCAGCTTATTAGCGTTACTTTCAATCAAGAACCCCCTTTAGTCTTTGACTATGATATCAATGGCAACTTAACGCAAGACGACCAAGGCAATCAGTATACATATGATGATCGAGGATTTTTGCTGGCATTATCCAACAAGCATCAGCAAGAGAGGCCTATAAATTATAAGTACTGGCCAAATGGGCTACTAGCAAGCATTGACCAGACAACGGATTCGAAAAAAGAATTTTACTATAACCACCAACAACATATTCAAACCATACTGAGCAAAAATGTTGTGCATCATTTTTGCCAAGCTGGCAGCGGGCTTATCCTCGGCACATCCAATGCGCAGTCTTCTCTGCAAAAGTTAAGTCAACTAAATACCCATCAAAGCAACTCAAGCACACTTATTGATGAAAACCACCAGCTGCATACCTTAGCCTATTCAGCCTTTGGCAAATCCATCTATGATGATGATCACCCGCTTGCACAATTTGCCTGGAAAAACAGCTATAGAGACCTAAATACAGACTTAGTCTATATGACGAGTCGTTACCTTAAGACTTTGTTCGGTCGTTTTATCAACCAGGATAACTATTTCACCAATAACCGGTATGCTTTTGGCCAAGGCAATCCCATCCTATATGCAGACCCTTTTGGCCATAAATCCCAAGCTCAATCTAATAAAATTATGGCTAATTATTTATCAGGCTCGTTCATGGCAGTTTTAGGTTTCTTTGGCGCGCTATTTGCCATTCCGACAGGCGGTGCATCGTTATCCTTAACGGCTGGTGCTGGCATAGCAGCAGGCACTTCAAGCGTTATTTCAGGTGCTGCACTTATCGGCATGCAAGCGGCAATGGATTCTGGCAATAAACAGGCGGCGAATATATTAAAAGACGTATCCTTAGGTTTTGGCATTTTTGCTGCATTAGATATTGGTGTTGCTATAGCGCCAAAAATACCTGGAGCGATAAGCGCACTTTCATCTGGTGTCAGCCAACTAACTGAAAATATCAGTAGTCGAATCACCGCCTGGTCTAGTCAAGCGGCCGAATCGGAAATTCCAGGCACAATGGCCGCAAGCACAAGAAATGCCATTCCTTCAACTGCTGTTGGTATTCCCTCAGCAGCCGATGATATAGTCTCTTCAACTTTAACACAGTCACTTAACTCGACACCCTCATCCCTCGAATCTTCATATGCTAGTGTGACGAGTACATCTAGCTGGTTAAGTGAAAGCCAAATGGCTGAAACCCTTGACGCTATAAACAACCCAAATACACTGCCTGAAAACCTATCAGAAGCGGCTAATGAAATAGGAAATATACCTTCCGTCAAAAAAGTGCGCTTTAAATTGCCTGAATATACTCCCAGCACCACAGCCACCGAGGGCACCAACGCTGCTGCCCGATCAGGGGGCCACCCTATCTCCGCCGCCTTAAGCAATGTAGCTAGAAACGTCAGTAGAAGCAGTCGGATGGCGGGCCAATTCAGGGGCACACCAAACCGTTTAAATGATGAGCAGTTGCTTAACTATCTGTTCCGAATTAATATGCATACCCCTAGACCTAACGTTTTTGAAGGGCTGGTACCTCGCTAGAAATATCTATCTGATCTATGATTAGCAATGTCTTGAGTAATATTAGGGATAGCTAACTGTGTCGATCGCAGGAGATCCTGCGATCTTTTAGGTAGGAGGGCTAGCTTTAGAAAATTTAGGCTGGCGTGGCTTCTTTATCTGCAATTTCGTCCGCCATTTCACGCAGCTTGTTTTTGGCTACTTTGTCTAGAGTTGCTCGTGGTAACTCTTCTACAAAGTAAATCGCACGTGGACGTTTAAAATCAGCGAGATTTTCATTACAAGCAGTCATGATCTTATCTGTGATTTCTTCTTCTGATAATTGCGTCCAAGCGCTCTTAATCGCAAAAACTACCGGCACCTCGTCAAGCATATCATGCTTTTGTGCAACGACTGCATGTTCTTCAAGTACCCCCATACCTAGGGTTTCGCCGATAAATTCTTCAATTTGACGAGCAGATACATTTTCACCACCCACTTTAAGAATATCTTTATCTCGATCCGCGAAGTACATATAACCATCTTCACCTAAGCGCACGGTATCGCCTGTAGCAAACCAACCATCTTCAGTAAAAGACTTTTCCATTGCTTCAGGATTTTTGTAGTATTCCAAGAAAATATGCACACCTCGCACACCTCGGATATATAAATCACCATTTTCACCCGGCGCACAGTATTTACCTGTATCAGGATTAATTACCGCAAACTCATAGCCTGGGCTTGGCATACCAATATTCATCTCTGGGCAATCTAGCGGTAAAATCGAGCGAGTAGCATGGGTAACTGTTTCTGTCATACCCCAGGTCGCAAAGGTTGGTACTTTCCAGTAATTTTCGACATTGTGTAATTTAACCCCTGTAGACCAGCTCTTATAGAAATGCTCAGGAATTTTTTGTGCGCCAATCGCCTTAAAGCAAAAAGGGATCATCGAAGCACGGGTACATTTATGCTTAACCGAAACTTCCCAGAAACGGCTGGATGAAAATTTAGGTTGTAATACTACGGTTCCCCCTGCCCATGTCATGGTCCAGAATGTCCAGCTTTGCGCATTGACATGGAAACACGGCAAGAAACAAAGATAGGTATCCGAACTATCAATACCTAAGTTCTGTGAGCCACACATACCGCCCCACAAGGCATTGGCATGAGTATGCACCACAGCTTTTGGTCGTGATGTAGTCCCAGAAGTAAATTGAATACCGACAGGTAGCATAGGTTCAGCCGGACGCTCAGGGGCAGTTTCCCCTTTGCCATACAAGGCTGACCAGCTTTCACATCCATGATCTAACTGATCGGCTGGCGCTTCATCACCAGAGTTATCATCAGTAACAACAAACCAAGGAATGCTTTTGGCATTCGCGGCTAACTCTTTAATAAATTGCGGCTGCGTAATACATCCCACGGCTTCTGAATGTTCAGCAAAATAGGTTAATTCATCACCTATACAGCGTGTGTTAGTCGTCACAGCAACCGAGCCAATTACAGCGGACGCATACCAGGCAATCATCATCTCAGGGCTATTGTCTGAATGAATAAGCAGTTTGTCCCCTTTGTTTACACCTTTATCGATCAAGCCACAGGCAACTTCGTTAATTTCTGCCCAAAACTCAGAATAAGTCCACGTCTTCTCAACACCAGATTTAGGCTCCCAGATCAAAAAGGTTTTATCAGGGGTTGCATCCGCCCACTTTTTGATTAACCAAGGGACATCTTTGCCAGCAAAGTTATAGAGTTGTGCAGAATATTCTGCATCAAAGCTTGGTAATGCCATCGATTTTTCCTTATTCTTGTCGGATAGAACGATTAAATTTTAATTTTTGATTGTAATGTAAGTTAGACCAAAAAAAACACTGAAAATTACCAATAACTTGACATAAATGATCATTCCACCTCTCCATACCAACAAATAGTGAAACAATGAAAAAAATCGCCATTTTTGCCGATATTCAAAACATTTTTTACACAACACGTGAAGCTTTTGGTAAGCCCTTTAACTATCGCGCCTTTTATGAAAGTAAAAAGCAGCAAGGCATTATCGTTAAAGCCTTGGCCTATGCGATTGATCGAGGGGATACACAACAACAAAAGTTTCAAACTGCCCTTAGACACATTGGCTTTGATGTGAAGTTAAAACCCTATATTCAGCGCAAAGATGGTTCAGCAAAGGGCGACTGGGATGTGGGCATTACTATTGACATGATGGAAATTGCACCCAATGTTAACCACATTATTCTCCTCTCAGGCGACGGAGATTTTGATTTATTGCTTCAAAAGGTAAGGGAGAAATACAATATTACAACTGAAGTGGTCAGCGTTGAGGCACTAACTGCGAATAGCTTGATCCAAAGTACCGATATCTATACGCCTATTCTGCCTAAGCAACTGCTTTAATTTTGTATCAAGCAGTGTTTAAATTGGCCACTAATATGGAAACTATTGATCGGTCTATTATTCTTATGACAACCTACAATGACAACAGCCTAGCCATAGGTAACACGCCACTAATTAAAATTAACCGAATCTCTAAAGGCAATATTTTCGTTAAAATTGAGAGCCGCAATCCTGCAAACTGTGTTAAATGCCGAATTGGTGCCAACATGATTCACCAAGCAGAAAAAGATGGCATCTTAAAACCTGGCATGAAGATTATTGAACCCACGTCAGGCAATACCGGGATTGCCCTTGCTTATGTTGGCGCAGCCAAAGGTTATGAAGTCACCTTAACCATGCCGGATACCATGAGCCTTGAGAGACGCCAATTAGTTAAAGCACTGGGGGCAAACCTGGTATTAACCGAAGGCGCAAAAGGCATGAAAGGTGCCATTCAAAAAGCAGAAGAAATCCTCGCATCAAGTGATGATTATTATATGCCTCAACAGTTCAAAAACCCTGCAAATCCAGCCATCCATGAGCAAACGACAGGCCCTGAAATCTGGGAAGATACTAACGGCGAGATTGATATTTTAATCTCAGGCGTTGGCACAGGTGGAACAATCACAGGCATCTCTCGTTATATCAAGCTTGAAAAAGGTAAAGCGATTCAAAGTGTGGCCATTGAGCCAACAAGTTCTAATCCTATTCGTTCAGCATTAACAGGCGAAACGTTTTCTCATGCCCCACATAAAATTCAAGGCATTGGGGCAGGCTTTTTGCCCGATACTTTAGACTTAGAAATGGTTGATAGTGTAGAGGCTGTTTCTAACGAAGAAGCGATTGAATGGGCCCGACGCTTAATGAAAGAAGAAGGTATTTTAGCAGGTATTTCTTCAGGTGCCGCTATGGCCGTTGCCGATAGACTCGCTCAAAAGCCAGAAAATGAAGGGAAAACTATCGTTGCGATATTACCGGATTCGGGTGAGCGCTATCTAAGCTCCGCCCTTTTTGAAGGCATGTTTGGCGAAAAAGAAACCCAACAATAGACATTCAGGGCTTGTAAGATATCTCTCACAAACCCTAAGGTAAAAAGCCACTACTCCCAAATATCACTCATTGTATGATGAACACACATAGGGAAAAGCAAGGATTGCTTTTACAAACCTACTTCAAAGTGAATTGATTGGGTTTGCGTGTGGGATATGGGAGTGCTGACAGGGAGTTGGCCATAGCAGGGATCGCTAGCAAGGATTGTTAGCAATGATGTACAGCTTATACTCTAGCAAGGATGCCAGATAAAAAGCTTAAAAAACCAAGTGAATGCTTGGTTTTTTTATACCTGAAAAATATGCCTGATAATCCATCAAGTAGCAGAGATCACCGAAATCATCATCTGTACTGCTAAGATGAGTAAAAATACCGCCAATATTTTCTTTAAGACACCAACAGGCAATCGATGCGCAATTCGAACGCCAAAAGGAGCCGTAATAACGCTGGCAATGGCTAAAACCAACATGACAGGCAAATCCACAAAGCCTAATTGACCACGGGCAAAATCTGAATACTGCCAACCATTGAGCATGTAACCTATGCTACCTGTAATGGATAAACAAAAGCCCACAACAGATGAGGTTCCTATCGCTTTGACCAAAGCCACCCCACGATTAGTTAAATAAGGTACTGTCATAGTTCCCCCCCCGATAGATACCAAGGCTGATAGAGCGCCGATACCAAACCCTACTGGAACTAACTCTTTATTTAACAATTGCTCTTTTGAGGTACTCGATATTTTCTTATCACGAAGGAAGCTCACCGCAACATAAATCAAAAATACCGAGAATAATGATGAAAGAAGCACAGGAGAAATATAAGGAACAATAAAGGTTGCTAAAAACGCACCGATCGCAACACTCGGCGCAAGCCACTTGATCACATCAATGAGAATGGATCCTTTTTTATGGTGGGATAAACTACTGGTCAAGGTAGTGACAATGATGACTGCCATCGAAGTCCCGAGTGCCAAATGTACAGCTTTAGTCACAGGCAAACCTTCATGAAGGAATAAAGCCGTCAGCGCTGGTACCATTATCGCACCGCCACCAATGCCTAACAAACCTGCCATAAAACCCACACCAAACCCTAACAACGGGAAACTTAAATAAAATAATATACTCATAAAATAAACTCAATTTACTTTATAAC
>JAPOUS010000255.1 GCA_026708525.1 Cellvibrionales bacterium | reverse complement strand
TGCTAAACGGCAACCTGTACTGTAAAACAATTCGATGATCGCTTTATCACGAATCACAAACCAATCGTCTGATTCCAATGCAAGCAAATGAGACACCTCATCAACATCTAATAGGTTCGGTAATTTTTGCGGTGCTTTAGGGGCTTTGATGCCTGCGGTAGGATCAGCATGAATAACGCCTTCGTTCACTAAATAAGCAAAATATTGACGAAGACTCGATAGCTTACGCTGAATAGTTTTAGGACTTTTGCCTTGACGAAATAATTGACTTAAAAACGACTGTACCGAGAGCGTGTTCGCTTCTGCAAAGCTAAAAAACTGCTCAAGATCTTTTTGGTAATTACTGAGGGTATGAGGTGATAAACGACGAACATTTTCGCATTGCGATAAAAATGCCTGCTTGTGTTTAACCCATAACGCCAAGCAAGCCTTTGTGCTTGGCATTAGGCTAATCGATCAAGTTGGCGAGAGACAACATCCGCGATAAATTCGATAAAAAGAACATCCATCTTACTATCAAAATAGTTAGCCCGTTGACTGCCGAAACTTAACACACCTAAAAAGCTATTTTTATAACGCAGTGGGAACACGACCGCCGATTTAATTGATCGTCCATGAGGGAACAAAAGCTTGCATTCTTCATCTCGAAACTGACCGCACATACTGTCAGTAGCTTTAGTAAGCCAAGGTGCCGAACGCTCGATTTGATCATTGGAGATTTTATCCACGTTTGTAACTTTCACAAATTGGGTTTGGTGCAATAAAATTTGTGCCGCATCAATAGAAAATAAATGGCTAGCCGATTTATGAAAGGTCTTAACCAAAGATTGCAGCGAATCCGCATCCATCAAATCTAGAATTAACCCTTTGGTTTTTTTATACAGTTCGTCATTTTCTTTCGCCGTAGCAATAAATTGATTCAGGCGCTTGCGCGAATCAATATTACGCTCACGCAATAGATTCACCTGACGTTCAACTAAAGACACCGCCCCTTGTGCCTCATGCGGCAACATCATTTCGGCTAATAAATGCTCTCTACCTAAAAAGAAGCTAGGGTTCTCTAAAAGGTAATCTTCAATCTGGGATGCACTTTGAATCTCACGATCACTTTCAACCTTAGCTGTCATAACCTTCCTTTCAATCACTTTCGCATTACAAATAGTTTGGGTTTAAAGCAAAAAAGAGCCTTGAAAAACAAACTCCGCAGGGCCAGTTTGAACAACAGGATGGCCTTCGCCCTGCCAAGTGATGTTGAGCGTACCACCTAATAGATCAACTTGCACTTGCGAATCCAATAATCCATTTATGATCCCAGAGACCACTGCCGCACATGCCCCGGAACCGCAGGCTAGGGTTTCACCGACACCACGCTCGTAAACTCTAAGCTTTATATGCGAGCGATCAATCACCTGCATAAAACCGGCATTGGCACGCTCTGGAAAATCCGGATGCGACTCAAACAAGGCACCTAAGCGCTCAAACTCACCATTATGAACATCATCCACTTGAAAAACACAATGTGGGTTGCCCATAGAAACCGCCGAAATGACAAAATCTTCCTCACCAATAGTTATAGTATATTGTTTTTTTTGTGTTTTGCTGTTAAATGGAATATGTTCGGGTAAAAAAACAGGCTTGCCCATATCAACCTGAATGCCTTCTGCGTTAATATGCAGAACAATCACACCGCCTGCTGTTTCAACCTGTAGCTGAGTTTTATCCGTCAACCCTTTTTCATACACAAAACGAGCAAAGCATCGCGCACCATTCCCACACTGTTCAACTTCTTTGCCATTAGCATTAAAAATACGGTATTTAAAATCATTCTCGCTACTTTCAGGCCGTTCAACAATTAATACCTGATCACAGCCCACACCAAAATGCCGATCCGACAATTTTCGGATAAGCGATGCACTATAATCACGCGGCGTATCAAACCCGTCGATCACCACAAAATCGTTACCTGCACCGTGCATTTTGGTAAAAGGGAATAGGTTGTTTTCCATAATCATTACTCGGTTAACAAGATTTCGTGTGCAATAAGATCGGAAAAGCTTTCACGGCGTCTAATTTCATGCATCTGATCGCCATCCACCAGTATCTCACAGGCTTTAGGCCGGGAGTTATAGTTTGATGCCATGCCAAAGCCATAGGCTCCTGCGGAAAACACTGATAACAAATCACCGGATTCGATGACTAACGATCGATGCTTACCTAAAAAGTCGCCTGTTTCGCACACAGGGCCAACAATATCATAATCCTTCGCGCTGCCTGCTTTCTTTTCAACTTCTTCAATCCGCATCCAAGACTGATATAAAGCCGGCCTCAACAAATCATTCATAGCCGCATCAACAATGGCAAAATGTTTTTCGCCATTGTCCTTTAAATACTCCACCTCAGTGACCAAAATGCCTGCATTAGCAACAATCGAACGGCCTGGCTCAAGTATTAACCCAAGCCCAAGCGGCTCAATGACGGATGTGACTTTTTGAATATACGCACCAACATCTGGCGGTGTTTCATCATCATACTGAACACCAATACCACCACCTAAATCAATATGACTTAATGCAATACCCATGTCTTTTAGCTGTTCAATCACAGGTAATAACCGCTTAAGTGCATCAATAAAAGGGGTCGGGTCAATGATTTGTGACCCAATATGGCAGTCAATACCCTTGATCACCAGATTTGGCATCGCTTGCGCCTTAGCATATACATCAAGCACTTGATCAATATGAATACCAAATTTATTTTCTTTCAAGCCTGTTGAGATATAAGGGTGCGTCTTAGCATCCACATCAGGATTCACGCGGAGTGAAATCGGGGCTTTAACATCATGTTTTTCGGCCACATGCTGTATGCGCTCAAGTTCAGCTTCAGATTCCACATTAAAACAATGAATACCGACTTCAAGTGCACGCGCAATTTCAGAAGACTTT
Organism: Cellvibrionales bacterium; assembly: GCA_026708525.1. Classification (GTDB taxonomy): domain Bacteria; phylum Pseudomonadota; class Gammaproteobacteria; order Pseudomonadales; family DT-91; genus CAKMZU01. The sequence goes on along the minus strand of JAPOUS010000255.1, from coordinate 14,370 downwards.
TTCGCAACCCCTGAAAAAACCACCTTGGCAGGATCACCGCCGGCTGCTATGACGCGCTCCAACTCACCCACCGAGACTATATCAAACCCTGCGCCAAGCTTTGCCAAAAGATTTAATACGGCAATATTGGCGTTCGCCTTCACCGCATAACAAATCAGATCGTTCTCTCTGGCAGCATTAAAATACGCGTTAAATGCAGAGGTAATGGCTTGCTTTGAATAAATATACGCAGGTGTGCCAAACGACTCCACAATGGCGGATACAGAAACATCTTCTGCATAAAGGGCATGGTTTTTATAGTCAAAAGAATTCATATGATGTCTTGTGTTCTCACAGCAGGCGACTCAACCGGTAAAGTGGCTTTTTTTTCTGGCAATACCAAGGAGCCTTTCTGGCCACAGCCAAGGATTGCAGAGCAAAAGATCAATACTATGCTTAGTAAAGCACCTGCTTTCATTTTGTTTATTCCCGATATCATGGACGATGGATGGTTATAGACCAAAGGCTACGGATTGGCCTAGTAACGCACTTATTATTTGTCATGCTTCCCCTCTTGTCACCTAAGTCGTTAGCAGGCTTTACGGTAACAAGCCAAAATCCTTTTGCATTGATTATATCGACGCCTAGTTTGCACTTACCAAGCTGGGATAAGCAAGCAACTTTCTCGCATGATTGTCAATTGGTACTAAGCAATCATTGGTATCTGAGTAAAGCCACCGACAAGGAAAAGCTCTGGATTGATACGGAATCGACCGTCATTAATAATCGGCTGACATTTTACCAAGGTCAGTGGCAATTTTACATGCAAATTCCGATGATTCGCTTTGGTGGGGGATTTTTGGATGATTTTATTGATGGTTACCATCATTTTTGGGGCATGCCTAATGGCGATAGGCATCTACACAAACAAAGACAAAGTCGAATTGTTTATCAAGATGGTCAAGCAATACGCAAGCCAGACAGTGGTTTTTTAGACCCGAAATTCGGGATTGGCTTTCAATTTTTAGAAACTCACAACGCATCCCATGCTGTATTTGGCTATCTCAAAGCGCCAGTTGGTGAAAAAGCAAAATTGCAAAGCTCAGAAACTTGGTCGGGTGCAGTACAAATCAGCCATGAATATCAACCCAGCAAATGGCTGTTTAATCTGCAATACGGCTTCATGCTGCAAGGCGAGCATGACTATTTTGGCTGGCAAAGTCGATCGTTTATCAGCACGGGTATTTTTGGCATAGCTTATAAGATGAGTGGCGATTGGTATGCCCAGTTACAGTATGACTACCACTCGCCTCTATATGAAAATGCCTACACCGTCCCTGCGATTGAATCACACATGGGCACCATAGGCATCATTAAAAAAACGCAGCGTTTGCAGATTGAACTTGCCGTTCAAGAAGACCTTTTTGTCGGTTCAACTGCTGATGTCAGCTTCTTTGTTAGCGTAAAAAGATTTTACGACTGAGAGATAGACCAACAGGCAAAACCCTTAGCAAGCGATGACAAGGCGCCTATCTACGCATTGCGTTCGAGCATAAATTTCAAAAAAGTGAGGTAAATTTTTTGAAAACCTTCTGTGAATAATCGGCCTATTTTTTAAGAGACTTAGCGAAGAATTTTCCACTTATCTGGCATTTAAGCCAAACTGCTTGTTTCAGGCAGGCCAGCGTTACGAAAGGGGAATAAAAACGCTGAATGAATACGACACTTTGCTAACAACTGGGAGCGTGTTATTGAGCACTCCCTGAGATAACTGTCCCCAAGCTTTGCCTACCACCTCGTAATTTTCGGAATTTGCTTGCTGCCACTTGTGGCTTTTGAGGCACTTCTGGCGCATTGGCATTTTCAGGCTGTTTTCGATAATGCTTATAGGCTTCATGCCCGACGACCCCCAAGCCAACACCCAAAACCACACTTATGCCAACCATGAAACCCGTACTGCCCCAAAAAGACTTTTGTGATTGCGCGTTAGGTAAATTTCTCGCAAAAACGTTTACCGTCAAACCCAAAAGCAAAGCAATAATAGTAACTTTACATGTCCTCATAAGGTCTTACCCCTTCATTTTTTACGTACTTTATAGAAAGCAGAGAGGGTAAAAGGTTTAATGACCCATCCCAAAAATTAAAGGACTGTATAGTTTAACCTAGGTTAATGGCTTCATTCATTCAATTGACCGATCGATTGCCCCATTTGCAGGGCATCACCTGAATGTTTTGTCATGTTCGCCATATCTTGAGGGAACAAAAGAATAACCGTTGATCCGAGTTTAAATCGCCCCATCTCATCGCCCTGCTTTAAGCTGATGGTTTCTGGAGGACAAGCATAATCCACCGAGTGCATTTTTCTCTGAATTGGTGCTACCTGCCCTGCCCAAACGGTTTCTATTGCCGCCACAACCATCGCGCCAACCAAAATCATGCACATGGGGCCATTGGGTGTGTCAAAATCACAAATTAAGCGCTCATTTCGGGCAAATAATCCGGGGACATTATTCGCTGTTGCTTGATTCACAGAAAACAATTTGCCCGGCACGTAAGTCATTTTTTTAAGCACTCCATCCACTGGCATATGGACTCGGTGATAATCTTTAGGTGAAAGATAGATGGTCATAAAGCTACCATCCATGTATTGATTACAGCGCTCTGCATCGCCACCCACCAAGGATATCAACGAATAATATTGCCCTTTGGCTTGTAAAACACTGCCATTTTGAATAGGCCCAGCCTCACTGACCACACCATCTGCCGGGCTAATAATGCCCTGCTCATCTAAAGCCATTTGGCGAGCACCCGCTGTTAATTCACGGGTAAAAAAGTCATTAAAATGTTCAAATTCTTCCGGGGTTTTCCGTTCAGCTTCGGCCATATTGACACCGAACACTTTAATAAAAACCTCAATTAATGGATTTTTAATCCAGCGGATGCGGCTTTCAGCTAAACAACCTAAAGCCCGCGATAACCAATGTTGCGGAATCACATATTGCGTTAAACAAAACAATTTTTCTAAAAACATAGGGAACCTAAAGCTATCGATAAGGGATACAAATTAAACGGCGATAGTGAACGCTCGTTCACGTTATTATGGTTTTATAAGGTCGACTAACTGGCAACAGGAGTCTCATCTGCATTGCCCCACTCAGCCCAAGAGCCGGGATAGGCTTTAATTTTATCGTACCCTAACAGTTTTTTGGCTACAAAATAGGTTAATGAGGAACGCCGATGCGTTTGACAATGGGTAATCAATTCATGCGCAGGGTCGAAGCCTAAAGTGGCTAATTCCATCTGTAAATCCTGTAAGTCTCTTACTTTGCCTTCTTTATCCAAAAGCCGCACCCACTCATAATGTAATGCACCCGGAATGTGACCAGAACGTTTCGCTAAGGCTTTGGTGCCATTAAATTCATCGTCGCTTCGTGCATCCCAGACCGTTAACTGGTTATGGTTTAATGCATTTAAAATATAGGCTTTATCAACGACCTGGCTTTTATCAATGGAAAGATTTATTTGACTACCCTTCGGTTCGGCATAGCCCTTAGTTAAGGGAAGCGATGCGTTAACCCACGCATCCATCCCCCCATTTAACAAGGTTGTTTTCTCAAAACCCAAAACATCCAACGTCCAAATCAAACGGCATGCCCACGTCCCTTTTGCATCATCATAGACGACTACTTGCGAGTCTTGCGTTAGACCTATACGGCGAAATAGCGATTGGAGGCTTTCTTTCGGTGGCAATAAACCCGTTACAGGCTTATCACCATAAACCAATTCAGATGGATCAATATGGATTGCCTGTGGAATGGATCGAGATTGATATTCCGGCTTTTGACAAAGATCAATTATTAGCATGCCTTGCCGATTCGTCTCATGATTATCAGTCATGAGACGATTGAGCTCCTCTGGCGAAATAATGGCTGGCAATTCGTTCATTGTCATGATCTATAGTAAAAGGCTGTTATTTTAAAGGTTTTATTGGATTAGTCGAGAGCAAGCCAATAATAAAGACTTAGACAAACAAAATGCTTAAAATTTCATTTAAATGTTGAATCTAGTCGTCTGGATTGTCTTGTTGTGAAACCCATCCAAAGGTTCGAGCATGGGAACCGGACGCGCTATGTCATAACTGACAATCGATGTGCATTGATTTACCTGCTCATCGGTTATTACTCATTCGCACCCAAAATATATTCGAGGCTATTAAGCCTCGACGATTGAATACCTCCAGCATCAATCAAGGCATTGACGGCACAGCCTGGCTCTTCATGATGATGGCAATCACGAAACTGGCAGTGGCCTAGCACGGCATGAAATTCCCGAAAACCTTGATACACCGCATTAGCATCCAAGTGGGTCAGGTGAAATTCTCGAATACCCGGCGAATCAATCAGCCTCCCTCCATTGGGTAAAAAGTATAGCTCTGCGGTGGTGGTGGTATGTTTACCCTTAGCAACCGATGAAGATAACTCACCTACCTTTGCTTCTGCACCCAACAAAGTATTCACCAATGATGATTTACCCACACCGGACTGACCAGCAAAAACACAGGTCGCATTGGTAATCGATGCATCTAATCTATCAAGCCCGACACCATTTTTAGCGCTGACAAGATGCACTGGATAACCTAAGGATTCATAGATTGAAATAAGCGAAGTGAACGCTTCATCATTGGATAAAAGATCCGCTTTATTGATAACAATACTGGCATTGATGCCTGCAACTTCGGCTGCCGCTAAATAGCGATCCAGCAGCGTGGTATGCACCTCAGGTACTTTGGCAATAACGATAAAAACCGCATCAATATTTGCGGCAATGGCTTTCATATTGCCGAAGCCGTCAGGCCTTAATAGCTCTGATCGCCTCTCAAGTCGTGCATCAATAACCAAGATGTCATCTTTCGAAAATGAAACCGCTAACTCATCGCCCACGGCAATACTGTCCAACTGTCGCCGTAGATTAGCCCGAAAAATTTCCTGAGCTTTCGGCCCTTCCAACAATTTCACTTGCACATGCTTGCTGTACCTTGCAACCACTAATCCTTTGTAAACATCGTCACTATTTTTCTTTAGGCGATTAACATTCTGATCACGCCTAGATCGAATGCGGTTGAGTTGTTGTTGGGTGAGTCGTTTTTTGGCCATAACAGAGTCGAAAAATCAATTTCGCAATCATAGCACAATCTTCAATTGCATCACCGGGGCAAATAGGCTACTAATAGTAAAAATTTTGCTTTTAGGATAGTCATGAAACGCGACGATAACTTGATCTGGATAGATCTTGAAATGACAGGCCTTGACCCTGAAACAGACGTCATTATCGAGATTGCAACGGTTGTGACGGATAAAGACCTCAACACCCTCGCCGAAGGGCCCGTACTTGCTATCCATCAGCCGGATGAGGTGCTCGATAACATGAATGCTTGGTGCATTAACCAGCATCAAAAATCTGGTTTAACTGATCGAGTCAAGCAATCCACCACTACCTTGGGTGAAGCGGAAATACAAACCATCGAATTCCTTCGAAACTGGGTGCCTGAGAATAAATCCCCTATGTGTGGCAATAGCATTTGCCAAGATCGACGTTTTTTAGCCAAAGGAATGCAAGCTTTACAAAGCTACTTTCATTACCGAAATTTAGATGTCAGCACACTAAAAGAGCTCGCAAGTCGCTGGAAGCCGACGATTTTAAATAGCTTTGTTAAAAAAGGCAGCCACCTAGCATTGGATGATATTTATGAGTCCATTGATGAACTAAAGCACTACCGGGAGCATTTTATCAATCTATAGCCATCGCACTCCGCCTACCGGGGAGAGCGGCCTCCCCACAGCGCAAAGCCATAAGCAGTGCAAACTGTTTCCTTTCATTCAGTGATCACTTACTCGAAAGCCCATAAAAAACGGGATAATGCCATAAAGTCTTTTTAATCAATGAAAGAAACACGCTAAGATGCAAAGCAAAAAATTCTTTTATGCTCGACCGCAACCCTCGTGACTTTTTTTATCTGCTATCCGGCCAAGCGCTGGCACTATTTGGCTGCTCGCTAACCGGCTTTGCGCTCGGTATTTATGCCTATCAAGAAAATGGCTCAACTACGATATACACAGCGATAGCGTTGGCTAATATTTTACCTATTTTTTTATTAAGCCCGCTGGCAGGTGCAATTGTTGATAAGTTCTCGCGAAAATGGGTACTAGCCTTGGCCAATCTAGGCTCCATAGGCGTGGTTGGCCTTTTGTATTTTCTTCATGAAAATCAGTGGCTTACTAGCGCCAATATCATAGGATTGGTCAGCCTCAATGCGACTATCGCAGCGTTCGTATTACCGACGCTTTCTGCGAGTATTCCGTTAATGGTTTCTGACGATCAACTCTCCAAAGCCAACGGCCTTATTGCGATGGGGTTGGGGTTAATCGAACTGGTTACTCCGGCGCTATCTGGTACGCTTTACACAGAGGCTGGGCTCGATGTCATTATTCTAGCAAATGCCTTCATTTTGTTCGTCGCTTTAGGCGTTGTAAGCCTTTGCCATATCCCAAGGCCGACAATACCTGCTGAACATACAAAAGAAGCCCCACAACAAACCCCGTTACTGGCCACCCTCAAACAAACGGCAAATTTTTTATGGAAAAATCCACACTTTAGCCGTTTGATTGTTTTTTACGCCATTACCGTATCGTTAACCATGTCGATGGCTATTCTGGTTCAACCCATGCTGCTATCTATCACCGACGCCAAAACCATGGGCATGACCCTCTCTTTTGCAAGTTTTGGTATCATTATTGGTAGCCTATTTATGGTGGTTATCCCACAAGTTACCAAGCATATCCCTGTGATGCTAGCGATGGCGGCAATAGTAGGCGTTAGCTGCATATTGATTCCATTGGCCACATCACCCATGTGGATCGCACTCGGAGGCTTTCTCGTTATGTGCTGTTATCCGATATTCGATACTAACAGCCGCACACTTTTTCAAAGAAAAATCGAACCGCATATGCTAGGGCGAGTCATTGGCATTCGTAACTTTATTTTAGGTTCGACACAAGCCATCTGCTTTATTATTGTAGGCCCGATCTCCGATAAACTCTTTGCACCGGCAATGGCAGAATCTGGCTGGCTAACACCTTACCTCCAATCACTTTATGGTATTGGCGAAGGCAGAGGGGTAGCTGTTTTGATTAGTGCAATCGGTTGTTTATTGCTCATTTGGGTTATTATTTCTAGCTTTTCTAGAAGGTTACGCTCAATAGACAGCCTAGAAGATACGTTATCCAATAACGACACCAAAGCAACCAACCTAACCCCTGCTGTTTAAATTAAGGGGATCTCTAATAATTGATTTTGAGGCTCTGCGCTGAAAGCCTTGAAATTAGCGCCCAAAGGGGCAGTCATAAAAAATCCACCATCCCTTTTAATTGACAGGTTTATTTTAAAAAAACAAGGTCAATCGCTTTTTTGATAGAAGCCAAAAGCAATTTTTAGAGGTGCCATTAACAGCCTCTGGCATCTTTTAACACTTCACAAAAGATTCAGGAACAAGATCGCATGTTCCTGATTTTTTGATCCGAAATGTTTTGCTGACAGCCTATAATGACTGATCCTTAAGAAATCACTGATTAAGTCACGCTTGCCCATCCTTTCAATGGTCATTACTTGGCATCTGAAAAAGCAAGAAAGAAACAATAAAAAATGCAAAACCGTTCGTTGTTGATATTACTGGCATCCATCATTGCGTTAGGGCCACTAACCATTGATCTTTATTTGCCAGCATTTCCGTCAATGCAGGTTTTTTTTAATGCTAACGTTTCGCAAGTTCAACTGACATTATCTAGCTATTTATTAGGGTTTGCCTTTTTCCACCTTCTGTGTGGCCCGCTATCAGACAGCTTTGGCCGAAAACCTGTATTACTCATAGGGTTAGGCATTTATATTGTTGCATCAATATTTTGCGCCTTAGCCAATTCCATTGAGCAACTTATATTATGTCGTTTTATTCAGGGAATCAGTGCCTGCGTTGCACCCATTTTAAGTCGCGCTATCATTCGTGATCGATTTGATAAAGCAGAGGCTACCAAAGCTTTGGCTACCGTTTCATCCATGATGGCACTTGCGCCTGTTGCAGCACCCACCATAGGTAGCCTGATCCTTGAAGTCGCCACATGGCAATGGACATTCTATTTTCTTGCTATTTGCGGCGGCATCATTTGGTTATTGGTTTTCTTTTTCATCCAAGAAAGTCTAAAAGTTGCCCAACCCTTTACGCTTAAGGCTATTTCAACCAACATTATCACTCTCATCAAAGATAAACAGTATATGGGTAGTGTGTTAACAGGATCATTTCTCTATGCGCCACTGTTTGCTTTCTTATCGGTAGCCCCCTTTCTTATGATGAATTATTACAAAATACCTACCATTTTATTTGGCGCGTATTTTGTCTTTATTGTCACAGGGTTTATCTCAGGCAATTTTACAGCTATTCGCATCAGCGACCGCTTTCATTGGCAGATAGTATTTAAACTCGGCCTAAGTATTGCCTTATTTGCTAGCGTGTTACTCTTTTTCCTAACGCATTACTGGTTTCACCCATTGAGTCTTGTCATTCCTATGTTGTTGCTCGGCTTCACCATGGGGATGATCTCACCAATCTCTACATCACTGGCATTAAAAAATTATTCTCACATTGCCGCCACGGCTTCGGCATTGTTGGGTTTCATTCAGATGATTGTGGCATCAATAGCTGGGTTTTTAGCGGGGTTTTTCTTAAACAAACACCCAGAACCCCTAGCCATCGTTGTGATTTCCGTTATTACCATTAGCATTATCTTGTATTTATTACTACTCAGCCCCTCTCGCTCACAAGAACTGCCGGCAGAGTCTAAATGAGTGAAATCACCTTAACCTCGCCGTTTACGCCATCTCAAGCAGATAGAGATGCACTTAACTCCATGCCTCACCGAGTCATTAAGTGCCCCAAAAAGCAATCGGTATATAAATCTCAAGAATATGCTTACCATCTCTATCGCGTTAAAAATGGCTTGGTAAAAGATTTTAGGTTAACCGCTGATGGCGTCGAGCAGATTACGCACTTCTATTTGCCTGGTGAAATCTTTGGCTGGGAAGCCCTTATCCAACCCTACTATGCGTCCCATACCGCCAGCATATTTGATTCAGAATTAGAGCAATTTCACATAGGTTCACTAAAAGATTCGCCTCTTTTTATTCATCAAATGAATAGCTTGCTTATCCATGAGCAAATTAAAACAAAAAGCCATATTGCGCTGCTCAATAAAACGCATGCAACTGCTCGCTTATCAGCATTTATTCTGAATATCAATAAGCGCCTAAACACCTCACACTCATTACATGCGTTTAATTTTCCACGCAATGAGATCGCTAACTACCTAGGCTTAAGTGTTGAAACTGTCTGCCGATCAATCAACCAATTAAAAAAAATCAACGCAATCAAAATTGAAAAAACCCGCATCCATATCATCGACATTAATAAACTAACAGACTTTCTATAGCCACATAGCATCTAAAAAATTCTTGCCGCCACCAGCCTCGCCTCCATACTCCGACGCAGGAGTACAATGTCGTTTACGCTGTATTACTTACGCAACGATTAATCTTAACTCTCCTGCATATACCCCCTTAAAATAACCTATTAGATATACCTAAAAAATAACGTTAGAATCTACTATTATCTTAGGGATGAAGACACGATGAAAAACCTTCGAACACTGTTACTGATTACCAGCCTCTTATTCGGTTTACCTGTTTATTCAAGCGACCATGTCGATGGTCAGATTAGCATTCAGCACCCTGTTGCAGACATCACTGACCTCTATACCTTTGTGAGCCCCACAAAAAAAAATCATTTGGTGCTAATACTTAACAGCTATCCTTTTGTTCCGAGTAAAGGGCATTTCTCTGAAAAGCTCACCTATTCTTTTTTACTGTCTGGCATTCAATTTACTGGCAAGGGCATCCATACTGCCATCAAAACACAACACCCCCTTATGCAGATTAACTGTTACGCAGACAACCCTCACGCCAGCAAAAACTACCCTGTCACTTGTGACTTCCCAAGTGGTGATAAAATTACAACAAAAAACAACCAATCAATAATCGATTCAAACAAAGGCATTTCATTATTTGCCGGAAAACGTGCAGACCCTTTTCTTTTTGATTCTAGCTGGTTTAGCACCCTTGTATTCGACTACCGGATTCCAGAAGCTGATGCATCCAACAACCTTACCTACTTAAATGTATTGAGTATTGCGATTGAGATCGACTTGGAGAAACAACTACCCAACTTAGCCGGCAAACTCATTTCAAGTGCAGGGCAAATCAGTGACAGAGACAACCCGGAACGCATTATTGATCGAGCAGGACGCCCTGAAATTAGTAATGCGCATTTAGTCACCACTAAGGGCGAAAAAGACCTGAGAAAAGATTACAACGAACAAGCATCTTTTGCTATCAAGCCCTCTGACAGAGCCATTTTCAAGCAGCGTCTTATCAGTAATATGCACTACTACGATAACCTCGATAGTCAAACCGACTGGCCTAACGACTGGAAAAACGTCTTCGCTGAGATATTATTGTTAGATACGCTTATCACGAACAGCGCAAAGCCTTTTAATCAAAGCGGCTATTTAAGCCTTGAAAAAGCTGCACTACGACAGCAGCCTACGAGCCACAGCGGCGGCCGAACACCGAATGAAAACGTTATTAATATTATGATGACACACCTAGTGAATCAGAGTTTTGGCTTGCCGATTACCAGCGGCATCCCTTCAGGCAACTTACCCTTAGCAGCATTCCCCTATCTCGCCGAGCCAAATACGGGCATACTGAATCGTCTGTTGAGTTATTTTGCACCCAAGGCCACTGCCAAGATGGCTTTAACTGAACGCGAAAAAAAATAATTTTTTGAGTCTTTTTTTAAATCCTCTCAATAACGTTGAGAGGATTGCCTATGCGATATATTTTTTTACTATATGCCTGATTCTACAAAAGTTTGGGGTTTGGCGTGTTGCTATCAAGACTTCTTTACAAAGGGGTAGACTTACTCAGCAAGTTTAGCCAGCGCCTCAACAACACGGCTTACACCAATCACTTCAATGCCCTCGATGGTTTTCGTGGGCTGATTGGCTTTAGGGACGATCGCTTTTTTAAAGCCATGTTTTGCAGCTTCCTGAAGACGTTCGAGCCCATTGGGCACAGGGCGAATCTCACCCGACAAGCCTACCTCACCAAAAATCACTAAATCAGCAAGTAATGGGCGATTTCTTAAACTGGATACCACAGCCAACACGAGTGCCAAGTCAACACTGGTTTCCAAAACCTTTAAACCACCCACGACGTTAATAAACACATCCTGATCGGCGGCTTGCACGCCACCATGACGATGTAGCACAGCAAGTAACATCGAAATACGGTTTTGATCTACACCAACGGCAACACGCCTAGGATTGCCAAAAGGGCTATCGTCAACTAAAGCCTGTAACTCAACCAACAAGGGCCTTGTACCTTCCCAGATAACCATGACCACACTACCCGCTGCGACATCTTCTCCGCGGGATAAAAAAAGTGCCGATGGGTTTTTAACTTGTTTAAGGCCTGTTTCCGTCATACCAAATACACCAACCTCATTGACTGCCCCAAAACGGTTTTTAATACTTCTTAATGTTCTGTAACGGCTATCGCTGGAACCTTCAAGCATAATCGAGGTGTCTATCATATGCTCAAGAACCTTAGGCCCTGCCAGGCTGCCATCTTTCGTCACATGGCCCACCAAAAACAAAATGGTTTGAGTTTGCTTGGCAAATCGGGTTAGTAGCGCTGCGCATTCGCGTACCTGACTCACCGAGCCGGGGGCAGAGCTAATTTCGGGTAAATTCATCACCTGGATCGAATCCACCACCAGAATTTTGGGTGAAAATTCACGTGCTTTTTCGCAGATAGTAAACACATTGGTTTCGGTGAGCATATGCAAGTCATCGGTTGGCAAGCCTAAACGTTTAGCCCGCATCGCCACCTGCTGCATGGATTCTTCACCTGTGACATAAAGCGCTTTATATTGTTTCGCTAATAAGCAAAGAATTTGTAAGAGCAGGGTACTTTTCCCTGCGCCTGGATGCCCCCCAATTAAAATCGCAGAGCCTTGAACCAAGCCGCCACCTAAAACTCGATCTAATTCGGCTAAACTAGATTGAATCCTCGGCATTTGCTCGGTACTGACATCGGATAGCGGCACCACATCATGCGTGCCCACACCAGCATAGCCCACTTCGCGATTACCGCTTTCTCTAAAATCAACATCACGCGGTTGTTGCGGCACTCGAAACTCAACGACCGTATTCCACTGACCACAATCTTTACATTGACCTGCCCATTGGGGATGATCGGCTCCGCAGTCATTACACACGAAGGCTTTTTTTTGTTTTGCCATAAGGATTCAGGCCCGATGAATTTGCTGGTATTGTAGCAAGGCTTGGCAAGTTAGCGTAAACTTATGCAGAAATTCCAACAAAATCTTCTTGTACATTTATGGTGACCCCAACCCACGCTTCTCGACTTTTTTGTGCAGAAACCGCAAAACGCATAGGTTTGGAAGAGGCCATTTTTTTTGAATATCTTAAAGACGCTGCCCAATTTTCACTCGATGGACACACCCAATTATCCACCGATTTATTAGAGGCTCGCTTTCCCTTTTGGCAGATCCGAGATTTTCATCGCCTAGCACAAAGCCTAAAAAATCAACACGTCATCGAGATAACCAGCGCCCCTATCCATCAAGAAGGCATCTTAAGCTTCACCCTATCAACCCAACATCATAAAGCAACACCCTCAGCCCCAACTGCAACAGCAAGCAAGCCTTCGACACAAAAAACACGGGCACAAGGTGGGGCCATTAAGCTTTCGCCACGATGGCGACCCGATCAAGCCATTCTCGATAAGCTATATCAAGACCACGGCATTATTGCAAAATTTGCTGAACAACAAGTCAGTGAATTCGTCCAGTATTGGGTAGACAGCAATAAAGTGAATCATTCTTGGCCGGCACAATTTTACAAGCATGTTGTGCGTAACTGGCAACGCCAAAAGTCTGAAGTGCGATTTTTGGATGATGCCAAAACCAAAGCAACCAGCATGCAACAGGGCTGGTATCCCCACCATGATGCGATTGAAATATTGACACGAAGTGGCATAAAAAAAGAATTTATTGAAGATGCAATTCCAGAGTTTGTTCTGTACTGGCGTGAACGTGGCGCCATCGCCGAAACGTGGAACAGTAATTTTATCAAGCATGTTAAAAAGCAATGGGCCATTTTTATCGGCACGATGAAACATGACACCTTGCCAAAACCCATGCCATCAAATTGGCAGCCGTCCAATGAAGTCTATGATATCCTGGCGCTTGCACACATTAATAAGGCATTTGCACAAAATTGCATCAAAGAGTTTGTTCTTTATTGGCAAGAAACCAAGCGCTTACATAACTCTTGGAATACCAAATTTTTACAACATGTTAAGTATCAGTGGGCGAACCAACTGACAACACAAGGTAACCCAAATGCACAAGCCGCAAGATCTCCTCAAGGGCAACAACCTGCCAGCTGGCTCGACAAACACACCGACAGAAGCTGGGCAGACGGACTCTGAACCTGAACTATCAGCAAGCCAAAAACAGTTTGCGATCGATGCCATCAGCCAGATATTCGCTGAATTTGAACTGGTATATCACAACCAATATATCAAGGCCTTCCCGACACTTGAAAAGCTGAATTACGCCAAAAAACTCTGGTTTAGCTACCTGTGCCGTTATCCAGCCGAGCAAATTGTCAGTGCAGCAAAAGAGGCCATTATCCAATCGGAATATTTACCCACGGTTGCAAAAATCGTCAAAATCATCGAGCAAGATGGCGATGCCTTTGGCCTACCGGATGTGCGCTCGGCGTATCTAGAGGCTTGCCAAGCACCCAGCCCTAAGGCGAGTTACCCATGGCGCCATCTGGCAGTTTATCATGCAGGTAAAAATACAGGGTGGTATTTTCTTGCCAATCAACCTGAGAACAAAAGCTTTCCAGCCTTTGAGAAGACCTATACACAGATTTGCCAGCAAGTACGCCAAGGATTCCAGCTCGAACAACCCTCAGTTGAAAAATTGCCAGATAGTATTGGTTCAAATTTAAGTCAAGAAGATCAATTATCAAAAATAAAAGATTTACAAAAATCATTAAAAAACTAACAAAAAGCTTTTTTCTGTTAAATTTTTATCCTATGCTGAAATTGTTAAAAATTTATAAGGGATAAATTTTTCTTTGTTAAATTTTATAAAATACTTTTTTTTGTTATCAAAAATAAAAAAATAAA